>NZ_JAACGB010000014.1:0-132004 GCF_029237345.1 Aeromonas sp. 2HA2
TGAAGTAATTTGCCTGGCGGCCATAGCGCCGTGGAACCACCTGATCCCATGCCGAACTCAGAAGTGAAACGCGGTAGCGCCGATGGTAGTGTGGCATTCGCCATGCGAGAGTAGGACACTGCCAGGCTTCAATTAAGCAACTACAGAGATGTGGTTGGTCGCGATACAACGTCAGGTTGTGTTGGACAGAAGATTTAGATAACGCACGCAGTGCGGTCTTTACCGGTTAGTGTGCTGATATGGCTCAGTTGGTAGAGCGCATCCTTGGTAAGGATGAGGTCCCCAGTTCGACTCTGGGTATCAGCACCAGTTTTAAAGCTTTTGCCTGACGGCAATAGCGCTGTGGAACCACCTGATCCCATGCCGAACTCAGAAGTGAAACGCAGTAGCGCCGATGGTAGTGTGGCATTCGCCATGCGAGAGTAGGACACTGTCAGGCACCTATTTAGAAAAGGCCTCCCATTCGGGAGGCCTTTTTGCTTTGGAATTTTTCCTCCCACCCTGGGTTTCTTTTAGTAAAAATGCTGGGATGTCAGCACGTTGCCCGTTACTCTTGGTCTGGTATTGTCGGGAGTCATCGCCAGAGGAGTATGCATGGCCACGTTGAAGGAAATTGCGCAGGAGGCGGGGGTTTCCCAAGCGACTGTGTCACGGGTGCTCAATGAAGACCCGACGCTGAGCGTCAAGGAAGAGACCCGGCAGAAGATCTTCGAGATCGCCGAGCGGCTGGAGTACAAGACCAGCACTGCTCGTAAAGGGGTGCACAAGAGCAAGCTGCACTTCCTTGCTGTCTATGCCTACCCGCAGAGCACCGAGGTCAACGACCCCTACTATCTCGCCATTCGCTATGGCATCGAGACCCAGTGTGCCCGCCTCAATATCGAGCTTACCCATTTCTACAACGGTGCCGAGGGGCGTGAGCTCTCCGCCGTCGACGGTATTCTGGTTATCGGCCATCTGCCACCTGAGCGGCTTGCCGCACTCTATTCCCTCTTTGCCCAGCTGGTGTTCGTGGACTGTCCCTCCCAGGGGGAGTTCGACTCGGTCGACGTGGATCTCGCCCTGATCAGCCAGCAAGTGGTTGATTACTTTATTGCTCAGGGGCACCAGCGTATCGGCTATATCGGCGGACAGGAAGAGAATCCGGACCTGCGTGAGCTGGCTTTCCGGGATTATGGCCAGCGACTGGGCGTGGTGCAGGAGAACGATATCTATCGCGGCGACTTCTCCAGTGCATCCGGCTATCGGTTGGCAAAAGAGATGCTGGCAGGGGATTGGCCCAAGGCGCTGTTTATCGCATCCGACTCCATTGCCATCGGGGTGCTGCGTGCCATCCACGAGAAGGGATTGGCGATTCCCCAGCAGATTGAGCTGATCAGCGTCAACGATATCCCGACCGCCAAGTTCACCTTCCCGCCGCTCTCCACAGTGCGGATCCACTCCGAGTTGATGGGCTCCCAAGGAGTCAATCTGCTGGTCGAACGGCTGCGTGACGAGCGTGAGATTTCCCTTCGGGTACTGGTGCCGAGCCGCTTGACGCTGCGTGGTACCACTCGCTGATTTTAGTAAAATAAAGCCTATTTTAGTCACGCCATCTCACGGTGGCGCGACTCCTTCCCTTCATCATCTTCTCCAATACATCTCCTGATAAATTCATAATGCATTGTTTTACTGTTGCTTTAGCCAATCTCTGCCTGTGTTTATCAACATTCATGCCATCACTACCTGCTTTACACCCTTTTATCTTCCGCTTCTGATCTCGCTCACAAAACCATCTGTTCATTGTGATCAGGTTAAAACTTTACCAATCCAAAGCTGATATTTAGTAAATATTTATCTAAAGTTTACCCAGTTAACGTTGCCTTGTTCCGGGAGGACATGTGAATAACTGGGAAAACGTCCAATTCGTTGGTGAAAACAGACTGGCTCCGCGTGCCTACTTCTTCTCTTATGCCGACCACGCGCTGGCGGCCACCATGCAGCGCGAGCTGAGCCGCCGTTTTCTGGACCTTAGCGGTCAGTGGCAGTTCCACTACTTCGACCACCCCCTGCTGGTGCCGGAGGCCTTCTATCACAGCACCATGAGCGAGTGGGGCCAGATCACCGTGCCCAACATGTGGCAGATGGAAGGGCATGGCAATCTGCAGTACACCGACGAAGGTTTTCCCTTCCCCATCGACGTGCCCTTTGTGCCGACCAACAACCCCACCGGCGCCTATCAGCGCAGCTTCATGCTGAGCCCTGCTTGGGACGGCGAGCAGGTGATCATCAAGTTTGACGGGGTGGAGACCTACTTCGAGGTCTATGTGAACGGCCACTACGTGGGCTTCAGCAAGGGCAGTCGCCTCACCGCCGAGTTCGATATCAGTGCCTACGCCAAGGTTGGCGAGAACCTGCTGTCGGTGCGGGTGATGCAGTGGGCTGACTCCACCTATATCGAAGATCAGGACATGTGGTGGATGGCGGGGATCTTCCGCGACGTCTATCTGGTGGGCAAACCGGCTGCCCATGTGCAGGACTTCTTCATCCGCACCGCGCTGGCCGAGGACAATCAAAACGCTACCCTGAGCTGCGATATCCAGCTGGAAAATCTGGGGGCAGCTGCCCGTGATCACCGTCTGGTCTGGTCGCTGCTGGATCAGGGCCGCGAGATCGCCAGCGGCTCGCTTGACCATCTCGCCATCGATGGCAAGTGTGATTGCCGCTTCACGCTGGATCTGGCCAACCCCCATCTCTGGAGCGCCGAAGACCCTTACCTCTATCAGCTGCAACTCTCCCTCTACAACGGTCAGGGGGATCTGCTGGAAGTGATCCCGCAGCGGGTCGGGGTGCGCGAAATCAAGGTCAAAGATGGCCTCTTCTACGTCAACGGCCACTACCTCAAGCTGCACGGGGTGAACCGGCACGACAACGACCACCTCAAGAGCCGCGCGGTCGGCATGGACCGTGTTGAACGCGATATCGTGCTGATGAAGCAGCACAATCTCAACTCGGTGCGCACTGCCCACTACCCGAATGATCCGCGTTTCTACGAGCTGTGTGACCAGTACGGGCTGTTCGTGATGGCGGAGACCGACGTGGAGACCCACGGTTTTGCCAACGTCGGCGATCTCAGCCGCATTACTGACGATCCCTTCTGGGAGCCGGTGTTTGTGGATCGCATCGAGCGCCATGTTCACGCCCAGAAGAACCACCCCTCCATCATTATCTGGTCGCTCGGCAACGAGTCCGGCTACGGCTGCAACATCAGAGCCATGTACCAGCGCTGCAAGGCGATCGACCCGACCCGGCTGGTGCACTACGAAGAGGATCGCGATGCCGAAGTGGTGGACGTGGTGAGCACCATGTATTCGCGCGTCTCCCAGATGAACTGCTTCGGCGAGTTCCCGATGGCGAAGCCGCGCATCCTTTGCGAATACGCCCATGCCATGGGCAACGGCCCGGGTGGCCTCAGCGAATACCAGCAGGTGTTCGACCGCCATCCCCACATTCAGGGTCACTACATCTGGGAGTGGTGCGATCACGGCATTCTGGATCAGGACGAGCAGGGCCGCCCGGTCTACAAGTACGGCGGCGACTACGGCGACTACCCCAACAACTACAACTTCTGCATGGATGGCCTCATCTACCCGGATCAGACCCCGGGGCCTGGCCTGCGCGAATACAAGCAGGTGATCTGCCCGGTCAAGGTGCGCGCTCTGGATCTGGCGAGCGGCAAGCTGGCGGTGGAAAACCGCTACTGGTTCTCCAATCTTGACGACATCCGTCTGCTGGTTGAAGTGAAGGCCGAGGGCGAACTGCTGGCCAGCCAGCAAATCCGGCTGGAAGGGGTGGCTCCCGGTGCTATTACCGAGCTGCAACTCGAGCTGCCCTCTCTAGATGGGCGGGAAACCTTCGTCCAGCTGCGGGTCATCAAGGCCACCGCCACCCGTTACAGCGCGGCGGAGCACGAGCTGGGCCAGTACCAGTTCCAGCTGAAAGAGTCGACTCGCCAGCTGCAGCCCTTTGCCAATCCCAACGCCACCCCGTTGCAGATTGCCGACGAACGGCTTGACCTGAGCTTGAGCGGCAGCGGCTTCGCCCTGCGTTTCTCGCGCCTCGATGGCAAGCTGGTGAGCTGGCAGCAGGATGGTGTCGAGCTGATTGAGCGGGCGCCGCGCCTCACCTTCTTCAAGCCGATGATCGACAACCACAAGCAGGAGTACGAGAGCCTGTGGCACCCGAACCACCTGCAGATCATGCAGGAGCACTTCCGTAGCTTAAGCTGGCGTCAGCTGGGCGAGGCGGTCGAGGTGACGGTCGAGAGCCGGATTGCGCCGCCGGTGTTCGACTTCGGCATGCGTTGCCGCTACGTCTACACCCTGAGCCCGAATGGCCAGCTGCATGTGGCACTGTCCGGCGAGCCCTACGGCGGTTATGACGACATCATCCCCAAGATCGGCTTCGAGCTGGGCATTCGTCAGGATCTCGACCGGGTGCACTACTACGGCATGGGGCCGGGCGAAAACTATCAGGACAGCCGCCAGAGCAACTGGATCGACAGCTTTCATAGCACAGTCAGCGAGATGTGGGAGCACTACCCCTTCCCGCAGGACAACGGCAACCGTCAGCAGGTACGCTGGGCGACCCTGACCAACCGTCACGGCGCCGGTCTCTACGTGCGGCCAGATGCCCCCATCAACCTGAGCGTCTGGCCCTACAGCTGGGAGCATATCCACGCGGCGCAGCACATCAACGAGCTGGAGCCCTGCGGTTATCTCACCCTCAATCTGGATCACAAGGTACTGGGGCTCGGCTCCAACTCCTGGGGCTCCGAGGTGCTGGACTCCTGGCGGGTGCGCTTCGAGCCGTTCAGCTTCGGCCTGACCCTGCTGCCCATCGCTCGTGGCAACCTCAATCCGGCTGCGCTGGCCGGGCTCGATCTCACCATCAACGGCGGGAGGAACCTCGCATGATCACCCTGGACAACCTGACCCTGTTCAAAAACATCTACCGGGAGGGCAAGAAGTGGGGCCGCTGCGTGGAGGCCATCAACAACCTGCCAAACCTCAAGCC
This sequence comes from Aeromonas sp. 2HA2, assembly GCF_029237345.1. Lineage (NCBI taxonomy): Bacteria > Pseudomonadati > Pseudomonadota > Gammaproteobacteria > Aeromonadales > Aeromonadaceae > Aeromonas > Aeromonas sp. 2HA2. The sequence goes on from NZ_JAACGB010000014.1 coordinate 5,056, forward strand.
CGGCATCTGCCACTCCATCGGTGACTCCCTCACCTACCGCTTGAAGGAGGGGGCCAGCCCGGCCACCTCGTTGTTCGAGGGGCAGCGCCGCTACTTCGACGTCCACTACTACCTGGAAGGGGCAGAGACGGTGGAGTGGGCTGCCAAGAGCGAGCTGGCGGTCGAGCAGGCCTATGACGACACCACCGACCGCGAGTGGCTGGCAGGCGAGGTGCGTGAGCGCCAGCAGGTCGGCAATGGGCAGGTGGTGATCTTCGAGAACGACGAGGCCTACCGATTCGTCGGCGACAGCCCGGTGCGCAAGGTGATCATCAAGGTCACCGTCGAAGGCGGCTACTTCAAAAACAAATAACAAGCCGCCGGTTCTGCACTGATAAAAGCCGGAAGGGCGGGGCTCACCCTACAAATCATGCCCCGCCCTTTCGCTGAGATAACTACAGGTCTGGAGATGCACCATGTCTGATTCCAAACGCAATACGATAGGCAAGTTTGGTCTGCTGTCGCTCACCTTCGCGGCGGTATTCAGCTTCAACAACGTCATCAACAACAACATCGAGATCGGTCTGGCCTCGGCCCCGATGTTCTTTCTGGCCACCATTTTCTACTTCATTCCGTTTTGCCTGATCATTGCGGAGTTCGTGTCACTGAACAAAAACTCCGAAGCGGGCGTTTATGCCTGGGTGAAGAGTTCCCTCGGCGGGCGCTGGGCCTTTATCTCCGCCTACACCTACTGGTTCGTGAACCTCTTCTTCTTTACCTCCTTGCTGCCGCGGGTCATCGCCTACGCCTCCTATGCCTTCCTCGGCTACGAGTACATTCTCACTCCGGTGGCGACCACGGCATTGAGCATGGTGCTGTTTGCCTTTGCCACCTACGTCTCCACCAACGGCGCCAAGATGCTGGGCCCCATCACCTCGGTGACTTCGTCCCTGATGCTGCTGCTGACCCTCTCCTACATCCTGCTGGCGGGTGCGGCACTGGTGGGCGGCGTGCAGCCAGCCGATCCCATCACGGTAGAGGCCATGATCCCCGACTTCAGCTGGGCGTTTCTGGGCATTACCACATGGATCTTTATGGCGGCCGGTGGCGCCGAGTCGGTGGCGGTCTACGTCAATGACGTGAAAGGCGGCTCCAAGTCTTTCGTAAAGGTGATCATCATCGCCGGGATCTTTATCGGGGTGCTCTACTCCATCGCATCGCTGTTGATCAACGTATTCGTCCACAGCGACACCCTGAAATATACCGGCGGCTCGGTGCAGGTGTTTGAAGGGCTGGCGGCCTACTTCGGTTTGCCGGAGATCCTGATGAATCGCTTCGTCGGGCTGGTCTCCTTCACCGCCATGTTCGGCTCCCTGCTGATGTGGACGGCCACCCCGGTGAAGATCTTCTTCTCCGAAATTCCGGCCGGCATCTTCGGCAAGAAGACCGTCGAGCTGAACGAGAACGGCGTGCCCGCCCGCGCAGCCTGGATCCAGTACCTCATCGTGCTGCCGCTGATGGTGATCCCGACCCTGGGCTCCAACACCGCGCAGGATCTGATGAACACCGTCATCAACATGACCGCTGCCGCCTCCATGCTGCCGCCGCTGTTCATCATGCTGGCCTACCTCAATCTGCGCCTGAAGCTCGACCACCTGCCACGGGATTTCAAGATGGGCTCGCGCACCACCGGCATCGCCGTGGTCTCGGTGCTGATCGCCATCTTCTCGGTGGGCTTCCTCGCCTCCACCTTCCCGACTGGCGCCGACATCATGACCATCATCTTCTACAACGTTGGCGGGATCGTGATCTTCCTCGGCTTCGCCTGGTGGAAGTACAACCGCTACGAAGCCTCCCTGAGTGCTGACGCGCGAGTGAAAGAGGCCCAGCCGACCAGCCAGATTTCCGTCCGGGCATCCTGACGATAACCCTGACCAGACCGGCCCCCGTGGCCAGGAGAGATCAACCGGGTGGCTGCGGCCACCCGTTACCCGTTGCACCATTGAGCACAAGAACCGAACACAAGGAGAAAGGAATGAGCGAGACGATCGAGTTTGCCGAATTCAAACGGGTCGAGATGAAGGTGGGTAAGGTGCTGGAGGTGGTACGCCACCCCGGGGCCGACAAACTCTACATCGTCCAGATCGACGTGGGCGGTGAGCGGCCACTGCAGACCGTCACCAGTCTGGTGCCCTACTACAGCGAAGCGGAGCTGATGGGCAGCGAGGTGGTGGTACTGACCAACCTCAAGCCGACCAAGATGCGCGGCGAGCGATCCGAGTGCATGTTGCTCTGCGCCGAGACCCCGGACGAGAGCCAGAGCGTGCTGCTGCAGCCGCGGGTGCCGATGGCGCCGGGTACTCCGATCGTCTGAATCACGGATTGAACGCCGGGGCAGCAGGGCTGCGCCGGTGTGTGAAGGGGCGCCATGAGCTGCCCCTCTGACCATAACAAGAGAGTAAACGGCGCGGCCAGCTGGCAGGCGCCGAACACATTCAGAGTCATAGCGCTCCCGTGCGAAGGGGCGTGAATCCACCGGAGGACACCATGTCTGAATCCGTACGCGGCACCATAGGCAAGTTTGCCCTGTTGTCGATGACCTTTGCCGCCGTGTTCAACGTGCGTAACATCGTCAACAACAACATCGAGCTGGGGCTTAGCTCCGCCCCCATCTTCCTGCTGGCGACCATCGTCTACTTCATCCCGTTCGTCTTCATCATCGCCGAGTTCGTCTCGGCCAACAAAAACTCCGAGTCGGGGATGTACGACTGGCTGAAAAAACCGCTCGGCACCCGGATGGCCTATCTGGGCTCGTTTCTCTACTGGTTCGTGAACCTGTTCTGGTTCGTCTCCCTGCTGCCCAACGTCATCGCCTACGCCTCCTACGCCATGCTGGGCTATGAGTACAGCTTCTCGCCCATGGTCACCTCGATCATCTCCATCGTGCTGTTTGCGGCGGCGACCCACATCTCCACCAAGGGGGCGAGCTGGCTCGGCAAGATTGCCGAGATCGTGGCCTACGGGGTGTTTGCCCTGTTCGCCATCTATGTGCTGGGCGCCCTGATGGCCCTGAGTGGCGATCATGTGCCGGCCCAGCCCATCACGCTGGAGGCGATGACTCCCACCGTCAACTGGGCGACGCTCGGCATCATGTGCTGGATCTTCCAGGCGGCGGGCGGTGCCGAGACGGCAGCGGCCTATCTCAACGACGTGAAGGGCGGTCAGAAGTCCTTCATCAGGGTGATCATCACGGCCGGTATCGTCATCGGTGCCATGTATGCGCTGGGTTCCCTGCTGGTGAACGTGTTCGTGCCGCGCGAGAGCCTCACCTATGCCGGCGGCATGGTGGAGATCTTCACCGGTATGGCCCAGTACTTCCAGCTGTCGGAAGCGCTGGTGGGCCGCTTCGTCGGCGTGGTGCTGTTCATCGCCATGTTCGGCTCCATGATGATGTGGACCTCGGCGCCGGTGAAGATCCACTTCTCCGAGATCCCGCAGGGGGTTTACGGCGAGAAGACCACCCAGCTCAACGAGCACGGGGTGCCGGTGCGCGCCGCCTGGTGGCAGTTTGTCTTCGTGTTCGCGATGCTGGTGGTCAACGGTTTTGGCTCCGAGTCGGTGCAGCAGATGATGAACACCGCCATCAACCTCACCGCCGGTACCGCCATGCTGCCGCCGATCTTCATCATGGTGGCCTACTTTGTGTTCCGCTGGAAACATGACGACACCCCCCGCGAGTTCCGCATGGGGTCGCGCACCTTCGGCATGGCTGTGGTCTCCGTGCTGATCGCCATCTTCGTGGTGAGCATGAGCGCCTCCGCCTTCCCGGCCGGGGTGGATCTGGTGCGCGCCTTCTTCATCAACGTCTTTATGACGGCGCTCTTCTCGGCGCTGGCTTACTGGTGGATCTCCCGCTTCGAGAAGCGTCAGGCCCGCAAGCAGGCTGTTGGCACAGCAAGCGCCATGCTGGTGGAGTAGAGTTGACGGCTGAAGCCGCATGCATGACGGGTAGCCAGGGCCACCCGTCTTTACGATGTTTCCACTCTGGGGGGAAGGGACATTTTAGTGCTCCGACTCACGACAGGCTGGCGTTAAAACACCTTTGCTTAATTCATCAATCAAGAAACGCCCTCTGGCGTTATTGGTGGTGATGACACGTAGCATGTTGTTAGAAAAAGCCTTTTCGTGAAGGGCTATTCGCGAGACTTCTTCTGTGGGCATGGTTTTAAGCATGCTTGTCAGTATCGAAAAATTGATCGGGAAAGCATCGATTCTTTTTGAAAACAACAGCCCAAAGAGCTGACTCTCCTTTTTGACCAGTTGAATGGGGATCTTGTTTTTCAGCAGTAGCTCCGTATGGCTGTATCCGATCAAGGCTCCAATACTGTACTTTTTCAAATCATTAGCTGTATTCCATTTGAAGTCGTTTCCTTTTAGGTAAACAAAAACCTCTTTGGCCTCAAACAGAGGTTCACTGAACAGAACCTCTTTGACCCTGTCTCCGGTCATGTTCCAAGGGTAACTGATATCAACCAGGCCATTCTTTATCATTGAATATATTCGTGGCCATGGATAACTCTTGTATACCAGCCGATGACCCCGGACCGTCAGCGCACATTGGACAATGGTGTCTGCAACACCTGTATGGTCTTTCTGAACGTAGGGAGGCCAAGCTTCAACGGCTACCGTTATTTCATCTGCCTGTGTGAGGAAGGGAAAAAGGAGAAAAATAATTCTGAGCGATTTCATTTCTGGTCCCTCGAGTATGGTCATATACCATCGGTAGACTCTCGCCTGGCTCTGGGCTCTCCCGGCCCGTCGTTCAGTACTGGGGTTGAGATATTAGATACGACGCCTTGGTAACGTCAGCGCAACAGGCATGAAAACCTACTCTATACCGTGATGTAACCCTGTTTCCAACTGTAGTCTGTATCACTATGGCGGCATGTCGATAATATCTTGATGCGATCTTTTCCGTTCGGTCCGCGCTCAATGTGAGCAGCGCAACAGGCATGGTCTTCTGGCTGCTCCAACTTTATGCCTGTTGGTTATCGGGATAAGCTGTTGGGCGTTGCAACGGGGGCCTGCCCTAGTATTGCATTTCTTGTTGTCCCCGGTCCCTAGTCTCTTGAGAGGGGGATGCGCTTCTGATGGAGATTCCTTATGCGTCTGGATCCCTTTACTTCTGTGTTGATTGCTGTGGTGGCCCTGGCTTCCTTCTTCCCCTGCGAGGGGCAGGTGGCCGTCTGGTTCGGTCTGCTGACCAAGCTGGCGGTGGCACTGCTGTTCTTCATGCACGGTGCCAAGCTGTCGCGCCAGAACCTGCTGGCGGGCCTCGGCCACTGGCGACTGCATCTGGTGGTGATGGCCAGCACTTTCGTGCTGTTCCCGCTGCTGGGACTGCTGCTCACTCCGCTGGTGCCGCTCTGGCTGAGCCCGGCCATCTACCTCGGCTTCCTCTATCTGTGCGCTCTGCCCGCGACTGTACAGTCGGCCATCGCTTTTACCTCCATGGCGGGGGGCAATGTGTCGGCGGCGGTGTGCAGTGCCTCGGCCTCCAGTATCCTCGGCATCTTTCTCTCCCCCGTACTGGTGGGATTGATGATCAATGTGCAGGGAGAGGGAATCGATACCTGGCACTCCATCCAGGCCATCATGGTGCAGCTGATGCTGCCGTTCGTGGTGGGCCACCTTTCCCGGCCACTCATCGGCCGCTGGGTCGACAGCCATCGCCCGCTCATCGGCAAGCTGGATCAGAGCTCCATTCTTCTGGTGGTCTATGTGGCTTTCAGTGAGGCCGTAGTGCAGGGGATATGGCATCAAGTAGGCTGGTACGATCTGGCCAGTATAGTGCTGTTGAGTTGCGTACTGCTGGCGCTGGTGCTGGGTTGGAACGTCTGGATCAGCCGCCGCCTCGGTTTCGACAAGGCGGACGAGATCACCATCGTCTTCTGCGGCTCCAAGAAGAGCCTGGCCAACGGGGTGCCCATGGCCAACGTCATGTTCCCGGCCGCCAGCGTCGGGGTCATGGTGCTGCCGCTGATGATCTTCCACCAAATCCAGCTGATGGTCTGCGCCGTACTGGCGCGCCGCTACCACGAGCAGGGACATTGATACTCGCGTTGTTTTTGCTGCCATAACAAGAGGGAGGCCCGTTGGCCTCCCTCTTCTCATCTGCATGCCGATCGGCGTGCTAGCGCTTACGCCAGACGGTCAGTTGCGCCACAGTATGTTGATACTTGCGGGCGGTCTCGCGGATGACGAAGGGGACATCTCGCGGTGGGCAGTGTTCCTCGAACTCCTCCGCCAGCAGACGTTGCAACGCCTGATAGGTGCTGAGGGCTTCGCCATTTTCACGGATGCCACCGAGCCAGTTGGCCTTTGGTGTGTACTCCGTCAGCCAGGTGTAAGGACTGGTGAGCACCAGCAGGCCGCCGCTGCGCAGACGAGGGGCAATGTCCCGCAGGAAGCGGGCCGGTTCACGCAGTCGGTCGATCAGGTTGGCGGCGAGCACCAGATCGTAGTGGTCGTACTTGGGCTTGAGGTTGCAGGCATCCCCCTGACTGAAGTGGATGCGCTCGGCCTGCTCGGTGCCAAGCTGATGGCTCGACAGACGCGCCTCGCAATACTCCACCAGATCTCCCTCCAGCGGTACGGCATAGCGGAAGCTGTCCTGACTGGCGAGGGAGAGTGCCACGTCGATGAAGCGGGCCGAGTAGTCCACCCCGTCCACATGCTGAAAGTGGCGAGCCAGTTCAAAGCTGGCACGACCGGTGGCGCAGCCGATATCCAGCGCCCGTTGGTGATTGCTGCACAGCTCGCTGGCAAGGTCTGCCAGGGTCTTGGCGTAGTTGGCGACACCAAAGTGGGTCGGGCCGTACTGGAAGTCGAGGTATTGGGCGACCAGGGTATCGGTTTCGTAAGGATTCACTATGACGGGTTCCTGATAACGTGAGACCAGATAGCGGAAGCCCGCATGCTGGAAGAAGTGGCGACGAAAGGCGTAACGGGACGACTTGAGCGCCTCGTTGCCTGTGCTTATCCAGCTGCCGCCCTTGATGAGGGTGTGCTTGCCATCAAAAGTGGGTGTAGAGAAGTCATCGTAGAGCGGGTGAACCCGAAAGCCGTTGAAGCCATCGATGGCGGTGCTGGTCCACTGCCAGACGTTGCCCACCAGATCGAAGAAGCTGCTCTGGGGGCTGGCATCCACCGGGCAGGAGGAGGCGAAGCGGGCCAGGTTGATGTTGCCGGGCGCATCGATCCAGTCCGGTTGATCCCCTGCCAGCTGTTCACGCAGCAGCATCCATTCCCCTTCGCTCGGCAGCTGGATGGGTAGTCCGGTCTGGGCCGCCTTCCAGCGACAGAAGGCGGCAGCTTCCAGCTGGTTCACCTCGGCGGGCCAATCCCAGGGCATGCTTACCCGCTCCGTCATCAACCTCAGCTGCAACTGCTCAGGCTCTGCTGGGTCGCCGACCCAGAAGGTGGGCATGCGCACCTTGGCATACTGGCACCAACCCCAGCCCTCGTGATCCCACCACTCTTGCTGTTGATAGCCGCCGGCCTGAACGAAGTCGAGGTATTCGGCATTGCTCACCAGCATGCGGCTGGCCTGGAAGGGGGGGATCTCGATGTGGCGCTCGCCATATTCGTTGTCCCAGCCATAAGTAGCGTCCCGTTTGCCGAGGCGCACCTGACCACCGGCCACTGGCAGCAGGCTGTTGGCGGGCACCTCGTCAATCCGGTGGCGAGCTTCTGTGCAGGCGGGCCAATAAGGCTGTGGTTGCACCCAGGCCAGGGGCAGCTGTCGGATCAATACGCTGGAGGTCTCGAGGTGGATGCGCTCGTGCTCTATCCCCATCAATATGACCCAGGCCGGGCTCTGCCAGTCGATGGGCAGGGTCAGCGGCATGTGGCGGATGAAGTCAATCACGCGGGTGCGTACCTTGGCGCGGTAGCTGCGCAGCTCGGCCACTCTGGGCCAGTCGTAGTGGGTTTCATCCAGATCGTCCCAGCTCATCTCATCCACCCCGATGGCGACCATGGCCTCGATGCGGGCGTCGATGCGGCTATCGATGAGCCGGGCTGCCAGCAGCTTGTTGATGAAGAAGGCCGCTGTGTGGCCGTAGTAGAAAATGAGTGGATGGCGTAGCGGGATCGCCTTGTTGAACCAGGCGTGCTCATCGGCCAGGCAATCGAACAGACTCTCGTAGAGATCGAAAGTCTGGCAGAAGTAGCCGAGCAGTTCGCGGCGCTTCTGCTCGGGATCGCTGCCGGTCAGCAGCGGGGTACGGGTCGGCGCGGGCAGGCCGATGGCGGTGGAAAACTGGGTGCTGACTTGGGTCACACTCTGACTCCTTGTAGGCAGTAGTAAATGGATTACCGCAATGGAGAGCTTTATACGCACAAGGTATCACTATTGGCTCAACAGACAGGTGCGACAACCAAAAACTTCCCTGGCCCGTCAGCTGGGTAGCCCGGCGGGCGGTTACAAGCTGACCGGGACTTGCCCCCATTCGGGCATGGTCAGTTTTACCAACTTATGGTCTGAATGGCTCTCTACATTTTGATGACGATGCCATGAATAATAGGTATATCCATAAAAATCATATAGTTGTTTATATGGCACGATGTTTGCCCTCTTTGAGACCGAATGGGTCCGGACACGGCCAGAACACAACGAGGATAGTGACGATGAAACTGATAATGGGAATGATGCTGGCCATGGGGCTCAGTGGCTGCAGCTGGCTGGATGAGACACGGGTGACCGGTGCGGGGGCTGTCATCGAGCAGCATCAACCCATGGGCAAACAGGTGACCCGGGTGTTGGCCGGTGTGCCCGCCAACATTCATCTGGTGGCGGGTGAGGCGAGCAGCATTCATATCAAGGGACAGGAGAACCTCTTGCCCTATCTGGAGTTGACCGAGAGTGGCAGCAAGCTGGAGATAGAGGTGAAGGATGGCTACCGGCTCGACCCCACAGAGCCGCTGGAGCTGACCATCACTCTGCCCGAGCTCCATGAACTGGCGCTGGCGGGCACGGGCCGTGGTGATCTGCATGGCTTCAAGGGGGACAGGCTGGTGCTGTCTGTGGCCGGAACGGGTGACATAGTCGCCAGCAAGCTGGATTTGAACCGTCTGGAGGGCAACATAGCCGGCTCGGGCAGCCTGGATCTGGGTGAAGGCTCGGCCAAAGCCATGGCGCTGAACATCGCCGGTTCCGGTGATGTGCTGGGGGCCGGGCTCGCCAGCGAAGATGTCGAGGTCAACATAGCAGGCAGCGGGGATGTGGAGGTACGGGCGCAGGCGCGGCTCAAGGTCGGCATCGCCGGATCCGGCTCGGTCAGTTACTGGGGAGATCCCAAGCTGCAGAGCGAGATCGCAGGTTCGGGGGACGTGACCCGCCAGGGCAGCTGAAGCCTGACCGCAAGCAGATGATCGAAAGTAGCAAATAAACAGGCCCTTCATGGGCCTGTTTTGATCAGAGATGGCGGGCGTGGAAGCGCAGGTGGGCCTCGATAAAGCTCGCCACAAAGTAGTAGCTGTGGTCATAGCCGGGGTGGCGATTGAGCTCCAGCGGCCAGGCCTTGCTGGCGGCAATATCCGCCAGGGCATCGATGTGCAGCTGCTCGGCGAGGAAGGGATCGTCCAGCCCCACATCCACCAGGGTCGGCAGCGGTGTTACCGGGTGGTGGCGCAGCAGCTGGCAGGCATCCCACTCCTGCCACAGCAGGGGATTGTTGCCGAGATAGGCGCCGAACGCCTTCTGCCCCCAGGGGCAGCGGCTCGGGTGACTGATGGGGCTGAAGGCCGACACGGATCGGTAGCGACCGGGCTCGCGCAGGGCGGCGATCAGGGCGCCGTGACCCCCCATGGAGTGGCCGCTGATGGCGCGGCGGGTCGATACCGGGAAGTGGGTCTCTATCAGGTCAGGCAGCTCGCGGGTGACGTAATCATACATCTGGTAGTGATCACGCCAGGGGCTCTGGCTGGCGTTGACGTAAAAGCCTGCCCCCATGCCGAGATCGTAAGCGGGATCGTCCGCCACTCCTTCGCCGCGGGGGCTGGTGTCCGGTGCCACCAGGGCGATGCCGAGCTCGGCGGCGATGCGGTGCGCCCCCGCCTTCTGCATGAAGTTTTCATCGGTGCAGGTGAGGCCGGAGAGCCAGTAGAGCACAGGCACCTTCTGGCCGGTGAGGACCTGGGGCGGCAGATAGATGGCGAAGCGCATCTCGCAGCCGAGCACGCTGGAGCTGTGGCTGTAGCGCTTGTGCCAGCCATCGAAGCTCTTGTTGCTGCTGATAATGTCCAGATTCATCGAGGAACTCCTGCACCCCGCCCGTCGAGGGACGGGCGGGGTGATCATGCTCAGTAGTGAATGACGGTGCGGATGCTCTTGCCTTCGTGCATCAGCTCGAACGCCTCGTTGATTTGCTCAAGCCCCATGGTATGGGTGATGAAGTCGTCCAGACGGAACTCCCCCTGCATGTAGCGCTGCACATATCTCGGCAGCTCGCTGCGACCGCGTACGCCACCGAAGGCACTGCCGCGCCAGACCCGGCCGGTGACCAGCTGGAACGGACGTGTGCTGATCTCCTGGCCCGCTCCTGCGACGCCGATAATGACCGACTCGCCCCAGCCCTTGTGACAGCACTCCAGCGCTGCACGCATGACCTTGACGTTGCCGATGCACTCGAACGAGAAGTCGACGCCGCCGTCGGTCATCTCGACGATGACCTCCTGGATGGGCTTGTCGTAATCGTTCGGGTTGATGCAGTCGGTAGCACCCAGCTTGCGGGCCAGTTCGAACTTGCTCTCGTTGATGTCGATGGCGATGATGCGACCGGCCTTGGCGAGGCGGGCACCGATCACGGCGGAGAGGCCAATGCCACCCAGCCCGAAGATGGCGACGCTCTCACCTTCCTTCACCTTGGCGGTGTTCATCACGGCGCCTATGCCGGTAGTGACGCCGCAACCGAGCAGGCAGACCTCTTCCAGCGGAGCAGCCGGGTCCACCTTGGCGATGGAGATCTCGGGCAGGACTGTGTACTCACTGAAGGTGGAGGTGCCCATGTAGTGATAGATGGGCTGACCATCCTTGGAGAAGCGGGTGGTGCCGTCCGGCATCAGTCCCTTGCCCTGGGTGGTGCGGATCTTCTGGCACAGGTTGGTCTTGCCGGATCTGCAGAATTTGCACTCGCCGCACTCCGGGGTGTAGAGCGGGATCACGTGATCCCCCACCTTGACGCTGGTGACGCCTTCCCCGATGGACTCGACGATGCCGCCGCCTTCATGGCCCAGGATGCAGGGGAAGACCCCTTCCGGATCTTCGCCGGACAGCGTGAAGGCATCTGTGTGGCAGACGCCGGTGGCGACGATCCGCAACCGCACTTCACCGGCCTGGGGTGGCATGACCTCCACCTCTTCGATGGAGAGGGGTTGGCCCGGTCCCCAGGCGATGGCGGCTTTACACTTGATGCTTTGAACCTGTGCCATGAATGACATCCTTCTTGTTGCGGTAGGTGAACAGAGATGAACTCAGGTATGCAGTGTAGTTTCCCTTCGATTTGGTGATAATAAGGCTAAATATCAAATCACTTTTACACACAGGTAATAATGCTCGGCTGGGAAGGGATCTGTGAATTTGTCAGTGTGGCGGAGCAGGGGGGCTTTACCCCGGCAGCGCGCAAGCTGGGGGTGTCGGTGGCGCAAGTCAGCCGGCAGGTGGCACAACTGGAAGACAGGTTGCAGGCCAAGCTGTTGCTGCGCACCACCCGTCAGGTGCGGCTTACCGAGCTAGGCGAGATCTACTATCGCCACTGCCGCCAGCTGCTGGACAACCTCTACGAGGCAGAGCTGGCGGTGGGACGCCATCAGGCGGTGCCGCAGGGTTCTCTGCGCATCACGGCACCCGTCTCTTACGGTGAGAGCCGCATCGCCCCGCTGGTAAACGACTTCATGGTGCGTTTCCCCCAGCTGGAGGTCACTCTCAACCTCACCAACCAGCTGCTGGATCTGGTGCACGAAGGTTACGATCTGGCGATCCGGCTTGGCCACCTCAAGGATTCGAGTCTGGTGGCGCGCAAGCTGGCGCAACGGGTGCCCTATGTGTGCGCCTCGCCAGCCTACACAGCCCGCCACGGCATGCCCAACAGCCTCTCCGAGCTGACCCGCCATACCTGTCTGGTGGGCAATGGCGACGAGTGGTACTTCACCCTGGATGGCCGCCCTCACAGCGTCCGGGTGCACGGTCTGTTGCAGTGCAACAGCGGCCACGCCCTGCTGGATGCGGCGCTCAAGGGGATCGGCATCATCCAGCTGCCGGACTACTACGTGAGTGACCACCTGGCCCGGGGGGAGCTTATCGAGCTGCTGCCCGAGCTGCGGGCACCGGAGGAGGGGATCTGGGCACTTTATCCCCACAACCGTCATCTCTCCCCCAAGGTACGGCTGCTGGTGGATTACCTGGCCGAGCGGCTGAGCGATCCTCACCAACCCGCCCTGGTTCGCCCGGTTGGCTGATAGGGGTCGCTGTATGTATAAAAGAGAGGGACCACAGGGGGTGGGCAGAATACCAATGTATCCAGATGGATTTTTGTTTCATATGAGCCTTTCTTGATGTAGCCTGTCAGCCGAATTAGACCTGCTCATACTTGGTCTTTTTTCCTCTTCTTGCTAAAGGACAGATAATAATGAAAGGCACGGTTATTGATTTTAATGAAACAGCTCGTACCGGTTTGATTTCTGGGGATGATAGTAATAGATATCAGTTTGATATTACTGAGTGGAAAGGGAGCCAACTGCCTAAGAATGGCTTGAAAGTTGATTTCTCTATTGAAGGCGAGCACGCAAAAGCCATTTACGCCATCGCCTCTAATGTTGGGGCATCCAAGAAGGTGGCCGCTGCATTGTTTGCATTTTTCCTGGGTGCCTTCGGTGCGCATAAGTTTTATCTTGGCTACACCAAGCAAGGTGTGATCATGCTGCTGATTTTCTTGTTTGGTTTTATTCTGTTAGGTTTGCCATCGGTCATTATCGGGCTTATTGCCTTCATCGAATTTGTTATTTATATATCTAAATCAGATGAAGAATTTGAGCAGACCTATATCATCAATAAAAAGGTATGGTTCTAGCAGATAGCTTATTCTGGTAATTAGCAATCCTCTAATAAACATATCGGATTGCGGAAGAACCCACTCTTTGAAAAAGAGTGGGTTCTTTTCATTGCTCAAGTCAGCGTATCCAGGGCATCAGGTTGAGGCCCACTTCCGTGGGCCTCTTGTTGAGAGCAGCAGGGTTACTCCCGCTCCTTGACGTAGGGGGTGCCGAGCGCCTTGGGGGCCACCGCCTTGCCGATGAAGCCGGCCAGCAGGAACACGGTCAGGATGTAGGGCAGCGCCTCGATGGCCTGCACCGGGATCGGGAAACCGCCGATGCTGACCCCTTGCAGCCGGATGGCGACCGCATCGAGGAAGCCGAACAGCAGGCAGGCCGCCATGGCACTCCAGGGTTTCCACTTGCCGAACACCAGTGCCGCCAGTGCCATAAAGCCCTTGCCCGCGCTCATGTTGGGGATGAACTGGGCCGTCTGGGCTACCGCCAGATAGGTGCCGCCGATACCGGCCAGCAGGCCGCCGATAATGAGCGCCGTGTAGCGCATCCGCACCACAGAGATACCTGCGGTGTCGACCGCAGCCGGGGCCTCGCCCACCGCCCGCAGGCGCAGACCGAAGCGGGTACGAAACAGCACCCACCAGGCCAGCGGCACGCAGGCAAATGCCACGTATTCCAGCAGGGAGTGACCGCTCAGCAGCTCGCTGTAGAGCTGGCCTATCACGGGCACGTCATACAGCTCCCTGGCATAGGGCAGTTCGATGGGGGCAAAGCGGGCTGCACCGGACAGCGCCGGAGTCTGGCCACCCTGATCGAACCAGTAACGGCCCAGGGTCACGGTCAGACCGGCCGCCAGTATATTGATGGCCATGCCGCTCACCACCTGATCGCCTCTGTGGGTGATGGTGGCAAAACCGTGCATCAGGGCGAACAGGATGGAGACACCCACGCCGGCGCCCAGACCTACCCAGGCAGAGCCGGAAACAGCCGCGGCCGCTCCCCCAGCGAAGGCGGAGGCCAGCAACTTGCCCTCCAGCGCTATGTTGACCACACCGGAGCGCTCGCAAAACATGCCAGCCATCGCAGCCAGGATCAGCGGCGGTGCGGTACGAATGGTCGCATCCAGCATCAGGATCAGCAGTTCAAACATGATCACACTCCCTTGGCTTGCGCGGTTGAGCGATTGGCAAACGCCAGATAGAGCTGCTCGATGCGCGGACGCATCATGTGCTCAAGGGCGCCACAGAACAGGATCACCAGGCCTTGCAGCACCACCACTATGTTGCGGTCGACCCCGAACTCGAAGCTGAGCTCGGCGCCCCCCTGATAGAGGAAGCCAAACAGCAGGCTGGCGATGATGACGCCGACCGGATGGTTGCGACCCATCAGCGCTACCGCGATACCGGTGAAGCCGAACCCTTCCACGAAGTTGAGCTTGATCTGGTGCAGTTCCCCCTGCAGCACGTTGAGGGCGAAGAAGCCCGACAGCATGCCGGAGATCACCATGGCCAGGATCACCACCTTGGGATAGGAGATGCCCGCGTAGGCGGAGGCGCTCTGGCTCGCGCCGACTGCCCGGATCTCGTACCCCCAGCGGGTATGCCAGATGAAGACCCACACCAGGGCCGCACAGATCAGCGCCCAGAAAAAGCTGATGTTGAGCGGGCTGTTCGGCATCTCCATGCCAACACCGCTCGCCAGCTCGCTCATCTTGGGCAGCCAGCTCGTGACGGCAAACACCTTGCTCTCGGTGGCCATGGAGCCGGGCGGCTTGAACACCTCGACCAGCAGATAGGCCATCAGGGAGGCGGCGATGAAGTTGAACATGATGGTGGTGATGACGATGTGGCTGCCACGCTTGGCTTGCAGCCAGGCCGGGATAAAAGCCCAGGCCGCACCGAACAGACCACCGGCTATGATGGAGAGCGGCAGCAGCAGCGCAAACGGCAAGGTGTCGCCGAGCAGCAGACAGACCATGCCAACCCCGAGGCCGCCGATATAGGCCTGACCTTCACCGCCTATGTTGAACAGACCAGCGTGAAAGGCCACTGCCACCGACAGGCCGGTGAAGATGAAACCGGTCGCGTAGTAGAGGGTGAAACCGACCCCTTCACCGGTACCGAAGGCGCCGTACCACATGATCTGGGCGGCATCGACCGGATTGATGTCGAGGTAGTAGAACAGGATGGCCGACACCAGGAAGGCCAGCAGTATATTGACCGCGGGCAGCACGCCCACGGAGATCCAGGCAGGAATACGTGCTTGGCTCATCAGTGGGCCTCCTTGGCAATCTCGTCAGGCACCCGCTGTGCCATCATCCAACCAGATCCGATGCAGCTAGAGAGAACATTCATGTTGTGGCTCCTTGGGGCTGGCTTGCCGCCACCTCATCGGGAACTATGTTCGCCATCATCAAGCCGATTGTGCGCTCATCTGCCTTGGCGGCATCCAGCTCGCCGACGATGCGACCGTCGGCGATGACCAGGATCCGGTCAGACAGGCTCATGATCTCGTCCAGCTCCACCGACACCAGCAACACGGCCTTGCCCTTGTCGCGCATGGCGATGATCTGCTGGTGGATATACTCGATGGCGCCTATGTCGACCCCGCGGGTCGGCTGGCCGATCAACAGCACATCTGGGTCCTGCTCCACCTCCCGGGCGATCACCAGCTTCTGCTGGTTGCCACCTGAGAAGTTGGCCGTCTTGTGATCGGGGTGGGGCGGACGCACATCCCACTTCTCCATCTTGGCCTGACAATCCTGCTGGATCGCCTCCTTGTTCTGCAGCCAGCCCTTGTTGTACTGGGGGCGACGGTGATAGCCGAGGATAAAGGCCTCTTTCGCCTCGAAGCGGTTGATGAGTCCCATCTTGTGCCTGTCTTCCGGCACATGGCCGAGGCCATAGTTGCGCACCCGCTCCGGGTCGGCTGGATGAGTCAGGCTCACCTCGTGGGTCTTGCCGTCGTTGGTGATGGTGAAACTGCCCTTGCTGGGCTTGAGGATGCCGCCGAGCAGACTGAGCAGCTCGGACTGGCCGTTGCCGGATACGCCGGCGATGCCGACCACTTCACCGGCTCGCACCTCGAAGCTGACGGATTTGACCCGCTCCACCCTGGCGTCATCGATATAACTGAGGCCGTTGACATTGAGCTTGGCTGCCCCCGGCAGATTCGGGTCCTTGTCGACCTTGAGACGTACCTTGCGGCCCACCATCAGCTCGGCCAGCTGCTCCTTGTCGGTATCCTTGGTCGCCACGTGGGCCACCATCTCGCCCCGGCGCATGATGGAAACCTGATCCGTGATGGCCAGGATCTCCCGCAACTTGTGGGTGATGAGGATGATGGTCGCGCCCTGATCCCGCAGCTTTTTCAGCACCTCGAACAGGTGATCCGCCTCTTGAGGGGTCAGTACCCCGGTCGGCTCGTCGAGGATCAGGATGCGGGCGCCGCGATAGAGCGCCTTGAGGATCTCGACCCGCTGTTGCAGGCCCACCGGCAGATCTTCGATCTTCTCGTGCAGCGGTACGTCGAGACCATAGTCTCGCGCCAGCTCGCCGAGCAGCTTCTCGGCCGCCGCCAGACTCTGGCCCAGGTGCCAGCCGTTCTCCGCGCCCAGAATGACGTTCTCCAGCACGGAAAAATTGTTCACCAGCATAAAGTGCTGGTGCACCATGCCCACGCCTGCGGTGATCGCATCTTGTGAGCCATGGGGGTTGAAGGGGTTGCCGTCGATGAACATCTCGCCTCTGTCGGCGTGGTAGAAACCGTAGATGATGCTCATCAGGGTCGACTTGCCGGCGCCATTTTCGCCGACGATGCCGTGAATACTGCCTTTTTGAACCTTGAGGTCGATCTGCTTGTTGGCGTAAACGTCGCCGAACCGCTTATCGATACCCCTTAATTCGATGGCATAGCGATCTGTCTGGTCCATGATGCAGTCCTTGCGAGTCATGAAAAGAGACTAAAAACCGGCCCGTGCGGGCCGGTCATCGGGTTGAGAGTCGTAGCGGTAACTCAGTATTTGCAGGTGCTGTCACTCATGTAGTCATGCACCTTGACCTTGCCGGCAATGATGTCGGCCTTGATGGCTTCCACCTTGGCTTTCATCTCGGGGGTGATCAGCTTCTCGTTGTCCTTGTCGAGTGCCCAATCCACACCGCCCTCGGCCAGGCCCAGGTTCTTGATACCCGGTTTCCAGGTGCCTTTGGCGGCATCATCCCAGGTTTGGTAGGCGGCCAGACCGACCGACTTGACCATGGAGGTCAGCATGGTGCCCGGTTGCAGGTGGTTCTGGTTGGAGTCAACGCCGATGGCGAACTTGCCTTCGTCCTTGGCGGCCTGATAAACACCGATGCCGGTACCGCCAGCGGCGGCATAGACCACATCAGCACCCTTGGCGAACTGGGATTTGGCCAGCTCGGCACCCTTGGCCGGGTCAGCAAACGCCGCCGGTGTGGAGCCTGTCATGTTCTGGAACACTTCGATCTTCGGATTGACGTACTTGGCACCCTGCTCATAGCCGCACTGGAACTTGCGGATCAGCGGTATGTCCATGCCGCCCACGAAGCCGACCTTGCCGCTCTTGGAGGCGATGGCAGCCAGTGCACCCACCAGGAAGGAGCCTTCATGCTCCTTGAAGATGATGGACTGCACGTTCGGCTTGTCGACCACCATGTCGATGATGGTGAACTGGGTTTTCGGGAATTCGGTCGCCACTTTCTCGACGGCCGAGCCCATGTTGAAGCCGACGGCGACGATGGGGCCGTTGCCACGGCTGGCCAGACGACGCAGACCCTGCTCACGCTGGGCTTCGTTCTGGGGTTCGAACTCCTTGACCTTGACCCCTTTGTCCTTGTTGTAGACTTCGACGCCGTTGCGGAACACGGCTTCGTTGAACGACTTGTCGAATTTGCCGGCGGTGTCATAGATGACGGCGGGTTGGGTGGCTGCCTGGGCAGAGAGGGCAGCGAGAGTGAGGGCGGCCACGGTGGCCAGCTTGAGCACTTTAGTCACGATCGTATCCTTGATTGTTATGTGAGGGTCCACAGCCTGCCGGAGCAGGCATAAAGCACGCTGGCTAACTGTAAGTGAGCCATGGAGCGGGTCAAGCAGATCATAAAGGAAAAACGTTTGCGGTAACGGTTTGAAATATAAGCAGATCAATTTATAAGTGTTTGTTTTAATGTCTTTTTTTAGATTTAAATTCTGTGAAATACAGGCTTCAAACGACATTTGTGTTTACATTCATATGGTTATAAGCAAGCGTTTTCTTCTGGACGGAGGAGAAGCGGTTTCTATTGGTGCCGGTTCATGATTTCCCCGGTCCCGGCCCGCCACCAAGCCGCCCCTGTACAAGCGCAGCGGTTCGTCATTCACTCGGATTTGGTCTGTGGCGCCACAGGTCGTATAATCCCCGCCTGTATAAATAAACAGGAGTGGTGATGGACGTTTCAACCCTGCTCGACGGGCTCAACGACAAGCAAAGAGATGCGGTGGCGGCCCCTCGCAGCAATCTGCTGGTGCTGGCGGGCGCCGGCTCGGGCAAGACCCGGGTGCTGGTGCACCGTATTGCCTGGCTGATGCAGGTGGAGCGTTGCTCACCCTTCTCCATCATAGCCGTGACCTTTACCAACAAGGCCGCCGCCGAGATGCGTGGCCGGGTCGAGAAGGTGTTGGGCAGCATGCAGCGCGGCATGTGGATCGGCACCTTCCACGGTATCGCCCACCGCTTGCTGCGGGCTCACCATCTGGACGCGGGTCTGCCGCAGGATTTCCAGATCCTCGATTCCGACGACCAGTACCGCCTCATCCGCCGCGTCATCAAGGCGCTCAACCTGGACGAGAAGCACTGGGCCCCGCGCGCCGTGATGAGCTATATCAACGGCAAGAAGGACGAGGGCTTGCGCCCCGGCGACATCGACCTCTACGGCGACCCCGTCACCCGCACCTATCAGCAGATCTACAAGACCTATCAGGAGACCTGCGATCGCTCCGGGCTGGTGGATTTTGCAGAACTCTTGCTGCGCGCCCACGAGCTGTGGCTGGGCAAGCCCCACATCCTCGAGCACTACCGGGATCGCTTCCAGAACATACTGGTGGACGAGTTTCAGGATACCAACGGCATCCAGTACGCCTGGCTGCGGATGTTGGCAGGTGACAGCGGCAAGGTGATGATCGTCGGCGACGATGACCAGTCCATCTACGGCTGGCGCGGCGCCAAGATAGAGAACATCCAGCGCTTCCTGACCGACTATGAGGGGGCGCAGACCATTCGCCTGGAGCAGAACTACCGCTCCACCGCCAATATCCTCAAGGCCGCCAACTGCGTCATTGCCAACAACTCTGAGCGCCTCGGCAAGGAGCTGTGGACAGAGGGGGCCGAGGGCGACCCTATTTCCCTCTACGCCGCCTTCAACGAGGTGGACGAAGCCCGCTTCGTGGTCGGCCGCCTCAAGGATTGGAAAGAGAAGGGCGGCCTCTTGGCCGACTGCGCCATTCTGTATCGCTCCAACGCCCAGTCGCGGGTGCTGGAAGAGGCGCTGATGCAAGACGCCATGCCCTACCGCATCTACGGCGGCCTGCGCTTCTTCGAACGGCAAGAGATCAAGGACGCCATGGCCTACCTGCGGCTGATCAACAACCGTGGCGACGACGCCAGCTTCGAGCGGGTGGTCAACACCCCGACCCGCGGCATCGGTGATCGCACCCTCGAGATACTGCGCACCAACGCCCGGGATCAGGGACAGAACCTCTGGCAATCGGCCAAGGGGCTGCTCAATGACAAGGTGCTGACCGGTCGCGCCGGTAACGCTGTGCGCGGCTTTGTCGATCTGATCGACGCGCTGGAAGAACAGGTCGGCATGCTGCCGCTGCACCAGCAGGCGGATATCGCCATCCAGAATTCCGGCCTCAAGGCCATGTATCTGGCGGAAAAAGGCGAGAAGTCCCAGGCACGGGTAGAGAACCTGGAGGAACTGGTCACTGCCTGCCGTCAATACAACCGCCCGGATGAGCTGGAAGAGATGAGCGATCTGTCGGCCTTCCTCGCCCACGCGGCGCTGGAATCCGGCGAGAATCAGGCGGACGAATATGCCGACGCTGTGCAGCTGATGACACTGCACAGCGCCAAGGGGCTGGAGTTCCCGCTGGTGCTGCTGGTGGGCGTGGAAGAGGGCATGTTCCCCAGCCAGCAATCGACCGAGGAGTCGGGCCGCCTGGAAGAGGAGCGCCGCCTTTGCTACGTCGGCATGACCCGCGCCATGGAGAAGCTCTACATCTGTTATGCCGAGAGCCGCCGCATCTATGGCCGCGAGATGTTCCACAAACCGAGCCGCTTTATCCGCGAGATGCCCGCCGAGTGTCTGGAAGAGATCCGGCTGCGCACCCAGGTGAGCAGACCCACCCAGTACGGCCGCTTCAGCCAGAACGAGGTGCAGCAGAGCTTCGACGCCAGCGGCATCACGCTCGGCCAGCGGGTGCTCCATCCAAAATTCGGGGAAGGGATAGTGCTCAACTTTGAAGGGGTCGGCCAGCAGAGCCGGGTACAGATCCAGTTCGATGACGTAGGCGCCAAGTGGCTGGTGACGGCCTACGCCAGATTAGAGGCGCTCTGATTTCTTCCGCCTTTTGATGTAATCAACCCGGCTTATGCCGGGTTGATTTTTATATCTGTGATCGCGATAACTTTAAATTCGCGATCGTCCGAATACCCTTACGATATTCTAACCTACGAGCTGGATGAAAAATTTCTTGCTCCATCTCAAATTTCTCATGATTCACCCTTCCTTTGTTCTATCGATCCTTTACCATATCCAATAGAATCCAATTGTTGCGCGAAGTTTTCTAGGTGTAATCATTATTTTCACCTCTATCGCTTAACAGTTGAGGGCTCTAGCTCAAGGTCGGTAGTCAATTTAATTGTTCGGTAGACTGCACTATCAACTCAACAGGATGTGAAGAGGATACGTAGGTCTTGGCTCAATAAGGCTATGTTTGTGCACAGTAAATGTACTAGTTCAGTGTTTAAGCAGCAGCACGACTAGGATAGGTGAGATTACCAAAATGAACCTAGATGATTTTAATCGTGAACTCGGAAGTAAAACTGAAGAAGATGCTATGCTGGATTTTTGTCGAAAGCATGTTCTGCATGGTACACCATATGTATTTAACATGAGGGATGAGGACTTCTATGAATTTAGGAAAAAAATCGCAAACAAATTCAACATTCCATTTCATGAAGTATATATAACCGGCTCAGCTAAATTAGGTTTTAGTCCCTTCAAGAATAAAATTTTTGACTATGATTCTGATATCGATGTAGCTCTGGTATCTCCAACTCTATTTGATACACTGATGAAAGATATAGCCAAGTATCAAATGATGATAAGACAGAACAGAAGAGTAGTTCAAGAAAAGGAATTGGATACATATCATTCTTTTTTAGAGTATGTTGCTCTCGGTTGGATTAGGCCGGATAAATTACCAATCTCATTCCAAATGAGAGCGATTAAAGATGATTGGTTTGATTTTTTTAGAAGCATATCGAATGGCAAGTCAGAGGTTGGTAACTATCCTGTAAATGCCGGTGTTTTTAAAAGCCATCAACACTTGGAAGATTACATGCTCTCTGGTCTGAACAATTTAAAAAAGCAAAGAACACAAGGATATAAATAATGGCAGCTCAAATTAAACCGTCAGTTACAAATCCTACCATTGCTGATATATATGAAAAAATAGATACTCACAGGTTAGAGCTTGCGCCTAATTTTCAAAGAAAGTTTGTTTGGACACACGAGCACCAAGAGGCTTTCTTGGATACCATACTGAATGGGTTCCCCTTCCCTGAAATATATGTTTGTCAAGGCTCGACAGACACGAAAAAATTACGAACAACCCAAAAGGTAATTGATGGACAACAGCGACTAACCACTATAAAAAACTACATAGAAAATGAGTTTAAAAAGAGTTTAAAAAGCATCCCAAGCTTTGATGAATTGAGCGAGGAAGCTCGAGAAAACTTTCTTTCTTATCAGGTCGTTGTACGAGACATTGGCAAGGTTGAAGATGATTTAGTCAGAGAAATATTCCGCCGAATAAACCTGACCAAATTCAAACTGGATAACATTGAAATTCACAATGCCATTTACGATGGTAAGTTTATTCAAATTGCTAAAGAACTTGCAAATGAAGTTGCGCTTGAGGAATTTGGCGTATTTCATGAATCAGAATTTACACGTATGGCAGATGTTCACTTCTTCTTACAGGTCATGTCCACTCTTGTGAGAGGCGGATACTATCCCAGAGATAATGAAGTTGAGAAGTGTGTAGCAGAATTCAACGAAGCATTCCCTGATTCACATAAGATAAAATCACAAATACTCAAATCAGTAGCAATAATCCAAGGGTTAGGTTTGGAAGCAGATTCGATTTGGTTTAGAAAATCATGTTTCTTCACTCTCGTAGTGGAACTCTGCACAACCGATACCCTTCCTAGTGATATATTAAACAGGCTAAATGCTTTTGATAATGCAGTTCTCGCAAGTAAAAATGCGAAAGACACTGATCACGGAGCTTTTTATCACTCAATGTATTCTGGTACGAATGATAGAAAGGCTAGGGTTATTCGATCAGAGGCTTTTAGGAAATATATCCTAGGGTAGAAAAATTTGTCCCCAAACCTTTTTGACAACGGCGTAGCTGGTAAGGCTACGCCGTGTTTGTTAGGTGAAGGTATCTGATCACTTGACTAGTTTGCTCTCCATCACCCCTTGCTTGCCTTCCTCTTCACTGACCTGACTCAGCTTGGAGCGGGCCATCAGCAGGCCCATTTTGACCTCCTGCCAGACGTAGTAGTTTTTACCCGCCTCGGTGCTGAGAGTCAGGGTGGCATCGTTCTCCGACTTGGAGGTGATGGTGTGGCTGCCCGGCGTCACCTGCTTGAGGATATAGGTGTGGGCAACTGTGTCGCCGACCGCCATACCATCCACCAGCACCGGCATTTTAACGGCCGCCCCGAAGGTCTCGTTGCGATAGATATAGAGGTTGGCCGCATCCTTGGGCGCCACAAACTGCTTGGCCTGCACGTCTGCGGTGGCATCAGCCATGGGTACGGAAGCACAACCGGAAAGCAGCGCCGCCGACAGCAGGGCGGCACCCATCATTATTTGCCTGAACATAGTTTTTGTTTTTAGTGGGTTAATGGGGTTTAAAGGTTCGCATGGGGCTTGGTTGGCTGGCAATTGCCCATTGCCGTTCAAGCCGTGACCCGCTTCTCTTTTCCGGGAATTAATCGAGGCCGATATGCAACGTCTCTCCTCGGGCTGGCCAGTTGCTGCGATAGTGGCGAGAGGATGACTTTTCTGGAGAGAGACAATGCAGGCATTGATCACCACGGCTCACCACACCGATTATCCCAATCCCATCGCCTTTCGAGCCGGGGAACGGGTGCGCATCGGTCACGAGGATGACGAATTTCCGGGCTGGGTGCGCACCTTGACCACAGACGGCAACGAGGGATGGGCGCCCCTGTCACTGCTGACCCTTGCCGCAGAAGGGGAGGCGCTGGCACAGCAGGATTACACCGCCCGCGAGCTGGATGTGGTGGTGGGGGAACGGGTACGGGTGGAGCGCGAGCTGGCAGGCTGGCTTTGGGTACATAACGAAGCAGGGCAATCAGGCTGGATACCGGCAAGCGCCATCGCGCCAGTCTCTTGAGGTCGTTGATGGTGGCGGGTGAGGTGTTGTGATCACCCGCCGGAACGATATGGCACAGCAGACAGACGGATGCAGTGTGAATGCTGCGCTGCTCTCTCAATCAAGAGGAGGAGTTTTTCCCTGTCGCATCAGCTGATAAATCAGACGGCCATGTTCTTTGCGATAGATGTCACTGTGCGCGCCACCACCACTTAGATAGGCGTTCTCACTGATGAGACTGCTCGCATCGATATAGGTGATGTTGCTGCGGGCTGAGCCGCTGACACCGAACAGGTTACCGTGATGATCGGCGAAGGCGCAGCGAATAAGGGTGTTGGTATTGGAGCAAATATCTGCATAGCTCCTGGCATCGCCGGCATAGCCTCCCCCGGGCGCCTTGCTCATGGCTTGGTCATTGATCGATGCCGTCAGCGCTACCTGCTTGACCAGAGGGCAAAATACCGTCGCTGAGGTCGATGTGGCGTTATCGGTCAGCTGGGTCAGTTTAAAGGCTCCTTGCAGGTTGATCAGGTTATCAATGCCCGCAGTGGGGGGCTGGTAGTGATCCTGATAAATGGCCGGACCAAAGCAGGCAGCCACATTGGAAGCGCGGCTGCCAAAGCTATGGCCAATCAGCGAGGTCGTGAGTTGCGCTTGCTGGGCTTGAGGCAATGCGGCTTTTACTTCCGGCAGTGTCTGCTGTATCAGCACTCCCAGCCAGCTCAGGCCGAGTTCGTCGGCGTCGCCGGCCTTGGTGGGGAAGCTGGTGAGTCGATAAATCGGTTCAATCCAACTGCTGCTCCATTGGCTAGGCCAGGTGACACCGATAACCAGGGGATTGAAATCGGCAGGGGCACTGCGTTTCACATTGAGCATGATGGAGTTGAAGTTGCGAATGGCCTCTTCTTGCACCGTATTCCAGCCCATGACAATGACCACAATGTCGCTGTAAGGCTTGCCTGTGTTGGCCTGCGTCATCAGGCGCTGAATCATGCTCTGTTTTAACAGCTTCAGGGCATCCCAACTGTCGTCATAACCACAGACCTCTTTATCCTGGCAACGCCGATGCGTGGTGGCCATCGGTAGCATATTCTGCTCGGCGCAGGGTTCAACCAGCTGGGATTGTGCGGGCTCCAGTCGTTGATAAAGGTTATACAAGGCACAGGTATGGTTTTCGGCGGATTGGGGCTGGGCCTGCTCTCGCAGAATATGCGAGATATACAACAACTTGGGCTGGTTTAATAATGCGTCTGTTGATGTCTTTAAGGTCTTCTCTGAGGGGGTACTGACCTTCACGCTTTGCGGTGTAGAGACCAGATCTCGCGGGCTTTTTTCCACGCCAATCAGATAACCATCAAAACGCAAACTCAGTTCATCCGGATAATAAAGAACAGAGTGATACAGCATTGTGGTTTCACCATCCGTACTCAATTGCTTTTCTGCCGAGGCAAGCCGGCGTTGAGGGGTATTGGTACAACCCTGTAATAACAGACAGACGATCAGAAGGATTTTCCCGTACATGATTCACTCTCCTTGTTATATGGCACCCCGATGAGGGTAGTCCGTACAGGTGAGTAGATGTAGTGGAAGGGGTTGAGCCACCCCCTATTCATGGCGATCCCCGTGCCGATAGCGTGCATGCTCCCATGACGCGGCGTGGGGACGGAGGTAGAGCGTAGAAACCCGGCCGCCAGACGGGGCGCAGTGGCCGGGTGAATTGTAAAGAGTAGGGTGACAGGGAAAGGGATCAGCCTAGTCTAATCAACTCGATGGGCGCGTAGCGCTCTTGAGTGTTTGCCAGCAGTACACATTTCTCATGCTCCGCCTGATAGGGGGTCATGTTGTCGGTGTGGGCCTCTTTCAGAATGTCGACGGCGCCGGTGGCGGCAATCATCACACGCTGACCCAGCTTCAGCGCATTGCGGTTTCGGTCATAGATTTTCATGGCACTCTCCTTTTCTGGTGTTGTACCCAGTTGGATGCCCGGGCTGCGGGATCAGCCTACGCCCCTGAAAAAGCGTGATGCATGTTACAGATCAAAAAAGAGCCAAAGAAGGACTCAGGGTGCCGGCAGCCTCGAGTAAATCTGGGACATCCATCTTTCTGAGTAAGCCGTAGCCAGGTTGGTGATAGGTAAAAGATGGGTGTCCCAATATGCAGCTTCCTGTCTATGGGCATACCTTGTCGCGGCGGTTGTGGGGTGGGGGTGATACTGCAGGGGGATGCGCTATAGTGGTGCCGCTCGTTTAACTGCCTTCAACCAACCGAGAACGCACCATGAACCGTGATATTGCTGCCCAGTTTATCAAGATGTTGACCAACCTCGACCTGTGCCTGGCCAAGGCCGCCGCCCATGCCGAGGCGAAGCAGTTCAATGTGGAGAATTTCTTCGGCGATCGGCTGATCGTCGACATGCTGCCACTCAGCAAGCAGGTGCTGATCTGCTGCGATTCGGCTCGGGCCTGTGTCGCCACCGCCAGTCACGGCGAGCAGCCCGTGATGGGGGATGAGCCCAGGACAATGGCGGATCTGCGCGCCCATATCGGCAAGACCATCGCCTTTTTGCAGAGCAAGCTGGATGCCGATTTCAGCCAGTTCGAGAGCGGTCGCTACGTCCCCCACTGGGCGGGCGGCAAGGGGATGGACGGTCATACCTGCGTCCACGAGTACGCCATCCCCAACTTCTATTTCCACCTCACCATGACCTATGCCCTGCTGCGCCGGGCCGGGGTCGATCTCGGCAAGCGGGATTATCTGGGCGCCATCAAGCTGCAATAAGCCGCACTCAGGTACGAAACAGTCTGCCTGCTGGCAGACTTTTTTTATCCGCAAACGGGGGGAAGACAGATCTGTCGGCATGGCCGCTGGCGACGGCTCTGGGCATAAAGGCGTGGTCTTCGACTCTCGCGCGGTTACAATCCAGCGTCAAAGTAGAAAGGGTAATAAAAACATGAAGATTCGAGTAATTATGTTGGCGGCCTTGCTGTGCCATGGCGCCGTGCAGGCGCAGGAAAGCGTTGCTGCCAGCTGGCCCGACACCCCCGTCACCCGTCTCAAGGCGCAGGCGCTGCTGCAGACCCTCAATGCCACCCTGCTCAGCAACCCGAGCGCCACCGTCACCCTGCAAAACTGGTGCGCCGACCACCGGATGGCCGGTGAGCCGCGTATCCGCGCCCTGCGTGATCAGCGTACCCGCAAACCGGCCGACGCTGCCGTCCGCGAGCAGCTCAAGATCGCCGCCGATGAGCCCGTCGGCTATCGCCGGGTACAGCTCGCCTGCGGCGATCATGTCTTCTCCGAAGCGGACAACTGGTACGTGCAAAGCCGCCTCACACCGGAGATGAACCGGCTCCTCGACACCAGCGATACCCCGTTTGGCCTGGCCGTCAAGGCGCTGAACTTCAGCCGCCGTACCCTCTCTTCCACCCTGCTGTGGGCGCCCCTGCCGGCCGGTTGGGAGATGCAGATGCCCACCCTCACCAGCAGTGACCAGCCGCTGGCGATCCCCGAGCGGGTGCTGCAGCATAGCGCCATCCTCTCACGGGGTGATGGCGTACCGTTCAGCCTGGTGGTCGAGACCTATCGCCGCGATCTCTTCGCCTTCCCGCTGGACAACGCTCTCGGCCGCTGAGCCCGGATGGCGGCCGGGCGCACCTAGGCCGCTAGCAATAAAAAAGCCTGCCAGCTGGCAGGCTCTTGCGTGGGCACCACTCAGCCCGGCGGGATCTCGGGTTCGACCAGGGCAGCCAGCTGGGTCAGGGATTCCTGCCAGCTGAGATAGCACATCTCCACCGGTATGACCTCGGGGATCCCGGCCTGCTCGATGGCAAGCTCGGTGCCGCAAAGCACCCCGGTCAGGCTGATGGTCACCTGCATCATCCCTGGCAGGTTGGGGTCGTCGAAGCTGTCGGTGTAGTGGATGCGCTTGCCCGGCTCCAGTTCGAGGTACTCGCCGCCAAAGGCGTGGGCATGCCCGCTGGCAAAATTGCAGAATGACATCCGAAACGAGCCGCCAACCCGAGCCTCCAGATGCGCCACCTGGCAGGTAAAGCCGTGGGGCGGCAGCCACTTGGCCAGCGCATCCGCTTCGATAAAGGCCCGATAGACCCGCATCGGCGGCGCCTTGAGCACCCTGTGCAGTCGTACTGTTCCCGTCGTCATGATCAACGCCTCCTGATTGAGATCCGCATCAAGGATAGCCGCCAGTGCTGGGTCATTCCGGTATGACAAATCTGGCAATTCTGGGACACCCACCTTTCTGGACAGGTCATAGACAAGCGAGCTGTTGATAACTGGGTTGGTGATGGGCGAGAGGGTAACCGAGCCTGTCACCGCAATCTGATCGCTCTTGCAGGACAAGCGCCTTGTGCAAGAGAAATAGAACAAACAAAAAGGTGGGTGTCCCCAAACGCCTGCCAAAACGCCTCGCTCCTCCAACATGCCTCAAAAAGCCTCCCTTCCATCACCCAGCCCGGATCCCCTTGTCCGGTGCAGTGTCATGGTTTGACGCCGTGAGTGTGGGCGGATGCAGAAGATGTTGTGGGTGACAGAAGCGGGATGGCCCATCAAGGGAATGCGTTTGCAGACCCCTTGCAGAATGAGCCCGTCGCCTCCGGCTGCTTGGTGTTGCACCGGGTCAATAACCTTGCTGATACAGCCGCGACGCGGGCTGCAGGGGTGCCAATGCACTGACCAAGAAGACGGATTGTCAGCTGAGCCAGCAGGATCATGGTCGACGAACGCCAGATGTCGGGCTGGCTTTGCAGCATCCAGGCGGCCGATTTCATCAGCGAGCCACGCTCGCTCTGCCATATCGAAGGGGTTGTCTGTGCGTTGGAGAACAGACCAGACCCCGGATCCGGAGCACCATCACCACGGCATGGGTCGTTTATGTCATCCAATATGCAACATTTAGGAGAAAGAAATGACCATGGGAACCATTCTGCTGATCGTTCTTGTCTTGTTGTTGATCGGCGTCATTCCAAGCTGGCCGCACAGCCGAGGCTGGGGTTACGGCCCAAGCGGCGCCATTGGACTGGTGCTGACCATACTGCTCATCCTGGTCTTGCTCGGCAAGATCTAGGCAACCCAGCACCGGAGAAACCACCACATGATACAAAGCAAAGCTATCCTCATCGCCATCTCGCTGCTCCTCACACTCGGGGTGAGCGGATGCGACCAGCCAGGGTCGGCCGAACAGGCCGGCAAGAAAATTGATGACGCTGCCAGCGAGACTGGCGAGAAAGTCGATGCAACCGTCGACAAGTATGAAAACAAGATGACTGAGCAAACTGCCAAAAGTGCCCAGTCCTGGAATGACACCGAAGTGACGGCCAAGGTCAAAGCCGAGTTCCTCAGCGAGCCTGGTTTGAAGTCAATGGACATCAGTGTCAACACTGTCCAGGGTATGGTCACTCTGACCGGTACTGTCGATTCGCGAATCAACAGCGACAAGGCCAGTGCCCGTGCGATGGCCATCAGCGGCGTCAAGGGTGTC
Source organism: Aeromonas sp. 2HA2 (assembly GCF_029237345.1). NCBI lineage: Bacteria > Pseudomonadati > Pseudomonadota > Gammaproteobacteria > Aeromonadales > Aeromonadaceae > Aeromonas > Aeromonas sp. 2HA2. Next base: position 34,334 of record NZ_JAACGB010000014.1, read on the forward strand.
GTTAACCAGCTCGTTGTCACGGCTGTCCAATAACGCCATCGCTCATCAGCACCCAAGGAGAACACCATGGAAGTGCAAAAGGCATACAAGGAAAAGTTGAATGCTCAGCTCAATGAGTGGAGCAGTCAGATCAATCTGCTGGAAGCCAAAATGGAAAACATCTCGGCCGACCTGAAAGTCAAACGGGCGAAAGAGATCCAGGCTTTGCGTGTCAAACAGCACGCTGCCTCCGACAAGATGGATGAGCTCGGCAAGGCAAGCGGTGAATCCTGGGAGAAGGTCAAGTTGACCGCTGACAAGATGTGGAGCGACCTGAAGACTGGTCTGGCCGAAGCCCAGTTGAAATTCAAGTAAGCACTGCGTTTTAGGTCTTTGGGCCAATCTGGTCCAGCTGTGAAAATCAGGCATAAAATCATCATTCCCGCGAAAGCTGGGATGATGATTCTCTCATCTGGCCGCACACCCCGGTGACTGCGCGCTTCATTGACATATCCCATCAAGGCCGGCGCGGTTCAGCGACAGGCCGAATCGATACACACCACAGCACTACATCAGTCCGGGTCTGTGGAAAAGAACTCCCACTTGTTTGGCCCGCGATCCAGTACGCCTTTCCTGCTTCCATCACCGACGTCAGGCCGTAGGGGAGTGGCAAGATACTTCCTGAGCGTAGCGTTTGTTTTTCTTGGATAAACCAAATGAGTGGCCTCGTATAAAGCATTTTGCTGGAAATCGTTCAAATCAGGTGGGGCCTAAGGGCTTCAAAGTGGCCACTCTCTTCGCATGCTGCTCCATCACTTGAGGGGGAGTAACTGATGTCGTGATGGACGTTCATACTGCGATAGCTGTGGCTGCTGATATTACTGGCGTTGCTTAGCGGCCTGTTGTTTACGATCTCTTTTCCCCTGTTCCCGTACGTCTCCTGGTGGTCAATGCTCAGAGAGAATGAGCTCCTGGTCTGGGTTCAGGGGCACGCCTTTGCCTAGCTGGCCCTGCCCATGCCGGGGGGTATCTGACTTGTTTGCGTCCTCTGGTCACTGTTTCTGCTGACGCCGTCGCGCTTTGCTGCGCTCTGGTTATGGCAAACCTGTGACTCTGCTTTTCTGACGGCGACTACCTCGACCCGGCAGATGTAGGAGATCGTCTATTCCTCGATCCGGTTCACTGGTTGCGGCTCTCATCCTTGTTGCGTATCCGCCGTCAGCTTCTTTCGCTAACACTGTGATTTTTCAGTGGATTGGTAAGGATTTGATCAAGGTTGAGGTTATTGCGGCCATTCGCTCATATAATCGCCGCCATGAAAATGATTCGGATGGATTCGATGGTCACGCTGATGGCGGCCCTGTGCGGGCTGCTCTGCACCAGTCTGGTATGGGCGGCACCTACACCTTTTGTCGCCATTCCGACCGGTCCGTCAGCGGCCAGTGCAACAACGGCCCGGGTCGGCATGGAGCCGCTGCTCTCCTGGTTTACCGGCGAGTTTTCCAGTCGCGAGCAGGCCAGCTATGACACTCGTTTCACCAGCGCCGAGCTGCGGCTGGTGGAGATTTGGCCCGGTTATCAAGGCTTTCGCTGGGTCTATGCCGAGCAGTTCCTGACCGAGCGCTCGGTGCGCCCGTTCCGTCAGCGTATCTACCGTTTTTCTCCAGTGCCCGACGGCCGCATCCTGATGGCCGAACTGACCATGCCCAGAGCCGTCGACTTTGCCGGTGCCTGGCGCGACCCCGGACTGCTTGACTCCCTTACCCCGCAACAGCTCTCCCTGCGCCAGGGCTGCGAGGTCTGGCTGAGTCGTCAACCCTCGGGCGAGTATGCAGGCCACAGCAAGGTCGGCAGCTGCGCCACCAACTTCGGCGGTGCCAGCACACTGGTGCAATATCTCTGGGTCGGTCCCGACAGCGTCAGATTGCTGGATCGCGCCTACGACAACGAGGCCCATCAGCGATGGGGTAGCCCGGGGGAGGGTTATGTCTATCTGCGCAAGGTGAAGCAGCGCGGGGAGTAGCCGGCCTGGTCTCCCTCTTGAGCGGGCCTGTTTTGCTCACCCTGAATGGAGGGGGCAGGTAAAATAAGATTCAATTAAAGCTCGTTATGCCGCATGCTCCGTTTCTGCAGGGGGTGGGGCTGCGATCACCGTGCTCCCAACTGGCATGGTCGAGGCGATGCGCATGGCATTGCCTTTTTGCAAGGTTGACAAGATGTCCTATTACGAACACAGCGTGGCTGGTCACCCCGATGCCGAGCTGGGGCTCTGCGGCGAGCGCAAGGTGCGCTACCGGATCCATGGCTCCGAGATGGCCAGCGCGGGGATTGTGGTCTATATACCGGGATTTGGCGGTGATTTGGGTGCTTATAGCGAGGTATTTTGCGAGAAGGTGGCCGGACATCACGGCATGGCTGCCCTCTGCGTCGACTATTTTTGCATGCGGTCGCGACCGTCAGTAGGAGCAAGTATCTCGTTGCTGCCGGACGAGCGGGCACGAGCCCTCACCTTGCTGGGATTGTCACCAGAGACGGTAGACAGTGACCTGCTGCGGGCGCTGGACTGTTTCCGGCCGCGCGAGCCGCTGCGTTTTCATGGTTTGCTCACGCCCCCCGACGGCGCCTACCAGAACTTCGGTGTGATGGCGGCGCTCGATATCCTCAACGCCATTGAAGATGCCATGTGCCGTTACAATGGCAATCGCGACAACCTGATATTGGTGGGATCCTCCTATGGCGGCTATCTGGCGCAAATGGTCAACAAGTTTCGCCCCGGCTATGCCTGTGCCCTGTTCGACAACTCCTCCTGGGCCGAGCCCAATCTTGCGTATGTGGTAGGGCGGGATATAGGGGCGGTGGAGTACCAGTGTACTTTGCAAGGAGGTGTGGAGCTGGCGTTGTGCGTGTGTTCTCCCTGGCGGATGGTGGCCGGGCACCCTCATGAGTTTGACGTGGATGCCTTCATCATCCGCTCCTTCAGCGCCTCCCAGCTCGATCAGATGGCAGTGCAAGGAGGGACGGCCACCTTCTGTCTTATGGTGCATGCCATCCATGATCCCATCGCCCCCACCGAGGCCAAACTGGCCATGGCGCGAGCCATGCTGGCGCGGGGCTTCAACGCCGAGTTGGTCCTGTTCGATGAGTTCAGCATTGATGGCAACTTCATTCGCAACATGGATCACGGCATGGGGCTCTCCATGCTGCAATTTTTCGAGCAGGGGCTGGCCCTGCTCGCTGAACGCTCGCCGTACTTTCACGCCACCCGGGCAACCGAGGTAACCCTGCACGCTGGTCACTCTGTCTATCACCTGGACTTTGGTGATCCCTCGGTGCGATTGCATCGCCATCGTATCGAGAGCATGGCGCCGGCCTGACGCACTATGCCGAGGTGGGGCGTTTGCCAAAACAACAACGGGGGCTTGGCCCCCGTTGTTGTTGATATGGATGGAAAGTAGATCAGAGTTTGAACAGCGGCCGCAGGCGAATGCCGATCAGGCTGCCGGCCAGGGCCATCAGCATCCACACCCAGCCGTGCAGGCTGCCCGACGCCGTACCGTCGAAGAAGCCGCCGAGGTTGCAGGCGCTGTACATGGCGCCCATCCCCATCAGCAGGCCGCCCAGGATGGATGCCAGGCTGTTGCCGAGCCGCATCGGGGCGAAGTTGCCGCCACCGCTGATGCAGCGCGCCAGCATGGCCCCCAGGATCCCCAGCCAGAACATGCCGACCATGGGGTTGATAAAGAGCGGCTGGGCCAGTTTCGGGTTCCCCTCGAACAGGCCGAACAGGGAGGCGCCGCGCAGCGCCATGTCATAGACGGCGCCCGTGATGGTCCAGGCCGAGCCGTGCAGGGCGACCACGGAGGAGTTGAGCAGGGCGATGAGGATGCCGCCGGTCAGCACGGTGAAGCGGCCGTCGCGCCAGAACAGGTTGCCACCGCTGAAGAGGGGCTTGAGCTCGCCAGTGCGTTTGAGTTCGCTGTTGCGAAACAGCAGGAAGAGCGCGGCGACCAGCGCCAGGTTGAGCAGCATGCCGCTCCAGAGATTGCCGGTCAGATCCTTGGCCAGTACTACTTGGCTGGAGAAGGTCGCCTCCAGCTCGGGGCGGAACTGGTTGCTGATCAGGGTGCCGATACCGTAGCAAATCAGCACCAGCCAGAAGCGGGGTTGCCCCTCGCCGCAGCAGTAGAGGGTGCCGGTGGCGCAGACGCCTGCCAGCTGCATGCCGATGCCGAACAGGAAGGCACCGACGATGAAAGGAATGCCGATGGCCATCACGTTGCCCACCATGGCGTCGCCAAAGAGGGCGTGGCTAAAGGAGAGGAAGCAGGTGAACAGCAGAATTTCGATGGCGATGGTGAGCAGGTGAACCCGCACATAGTAGCTGTTGCGCTTGGTCAGCATTTCGCGCCAACCGAAGACGATGCCGAAGCGGCTGAAGGAGAGGGTGAAGCCGAAGCCGAATCCTAACAGGGCCATCAGGGCCCATTTCATACCAAAGGTGTTGCCGAGCCAGAGTAACGCTCCCCCCGCGAGTACCACGATGGGGAGCGACCATTTTCGATTCATCTTGTTGTTTCCTGTGCGTCATGTGTGAGTGGAAGCCGTGCATCCTATTCCCACATTGAGTCCGATTCCAGCGTGGATCCGCGTCTGTGGCGGAAAATGAAAGCAAAACCCCATCCTGATCAATTCCTGGAAAGGGCCCATGGCGAAATGAGTATGAATCTATTTCAGGGGCGGGAAATAATGGTGTGACGAGTGTGAAACTAATTAAATGGAAAAAGATGAATTTAAATTTTGCGCCCTTGAATGCTTTTGGGTAGAATCTCGGCGTGTTATCAACAGGTGGAAGGATATTATGGAAAGCGACAGTTGTAGCCGATTGCAAATCGCGATGTGGGCTTGCCAGAGCTGAGGTTGATATCCTTTCTTCCCCCTCACTCTGATTGCTCAGAGTGCAGCATCTATATGAGTCACCTTCGACTCTCACAACCGCTTAATCCCGGCCTTCATCAGGGATTGTCGTTGTAAATCTGGATTGTTCCGCTCACCTGCGAGCCATGCCGCCTCGCGACCCTGCAATTGAACGCTTCATCATGCGCCCCGGGTGCTGCCCGTCAGGGCTGCCACAGCGTCGGAACCGTGCATCCGTGCCGTGGCCGGGAAGTGATCGAGCGTGAAATAACAAGATGGACAATACCACATTGAAAACAGATTCGTTTTCGATAGGACAGGTTGCGAAATAAAATAATTGACGTGATTGCTTAATATATTCCGGTCGTGGCAAAGGTTGCGCCGTAATATTTCCATGGGGCGCGGTTTTCTCCGTTATCTTCACCCTCCCGGCATCGCTGACATTATTCCCTGCCCGGCATCCAGTTATTTCAAGCTGTCGTTATCCTTATTTCCTTTATGGGTGTATGCCGCTCTGGTGGCGGGATCACCGGACTCGTCCGCCGATAATACAGACCCGCGGGTCATGCTCGCCAACGACAGTGTATCTGGCTGTCAGTGGCCGCACCCGGCCCTCTCTCCACCCCACTCGGAGGATATCGTATGACCGAAGAGCCCAAGCCTCGACCCTCGGGGTCCACGCCTCCCCACGCCTGATCCCCTGCGGGTAACAGGATGCGGAGTCCTGATCCCTGATAGCCCCTACCTGCTGGCAAGCTTGCCCGACAGACATGCCGTCTGGCGGCGCCATGCCGCGCCTGCGCCAACCCGGGGCCCATTGCCTGTCTCACATTAGAACTGACGCCTGGCCTGGCCCGCGACAGGGCCTTGCTGCAAGCGAAAATCAGGATAAAGAGTTATGAAGCAACAACATACCGCCAGCCGGCACAAGCAAAAGGGATTCGTCTCCCCGGGCCGTGCCAATGAGAAGCTCTCCTCTCGGGTGCTCGATGAGGCCGACAAGTCTCTCGAGTACACCCTCACCGCCGTGCGCGGTAATATCGACGGCCTGACCTCGACCGAGGCGGCCAACCGTCTGGTCCAGTTCGGCCCCAACGAGGTGACCCACGACAAGCCGCCCCATCCGCTGATCCAGCTGATGCAGGCGTTCAAGAACCCCTTCGTGATGGTGCTGATCGTGCTCGGGCTGGTCAGTTACGTGATGGACGTGCTGATGGCCGAGCCGGGTGACGAGGATTGGGTCAAGGTGATCATCCTCGGCGTCATGGTCAGCCTGAGCGGCCTGCTCCGCTTCTGGCAGGAGTACCGCTCGGCCAAGGCGGCCGAAACCCTCAAGTCGCTGGTGCGCAACACCGCCACCGTGCTGCGCCGCCCTTCGCCGGGGGCCCCCTCCCTGCGCAAGGAGGTGGCGATGGTCGAGCTGGTGGCCGGTGACATAGTGCACCTGCAGGCGGGGGACATGATCCCTGCCGACATCAAGCTGATCGAATCCCGCGATCTCTTCATCAGTCAGGCGGTGTTGACCGGTGAAGCGCTGCCGGTGGAGAAGTACGACACCCTGGGGGCCGTGGCCGAGAAGTCGGCGGACGGCAGCAGCACGGGAGAGGTGGGCCTGCTCGACTTGCCCAACATCTGCTTCATGGGCACCAACGTGGTGAGCGGCACCGCCAAGGCGGTGGTGGTGGCGACCGGCAGCGACACCTACTTCGGTTCGCTGGCCCGCAACGTGGTGAGCCACAAGCGCATCGAAACCAGCTTCGATCGGGGCGTGAACAGCGTCACCCGGCTGCTGATCCGCTTCATGCTGGTGATGGTGCCCGTGGTCTTCATGCTGAGCGGCGTCAGCAGTGGTGACTGGATGTCGGCGCTGACCTTCGCGCTGGCGGTGGCGGTGGGGCTGACCCCGGAGATGCTGCCGATGATCGTCTCCGCCAACCTGGCGCGGGGCGCCGTGGCCATGGCCAAACGCAAGGTGGTGGTCAAGCGGCTCAACTCGGTGCAGAACTTTGGTGCCATGGACGTGCTCTGCACCGACAAGACGGGCACCCTGACCCAGGACAAGATCATCCTGGAGCACCACTACGACGTGCGTGGCAGCCGGGACGACAGGATCCTGCAGCTGGCCTGGCTCAACAGTTATCATCAGAGCGGCATGAAGAACCTGATGGACATCGCGGTGATCGAGCACGCCGATGTGCTGGGTGACAGCTGCAAGCCGGGCAACTACAGCAAGGTGGATGAGCTGCCGTTCGACTTCGTGCGTCGTCGCCTGTCGGTAATAGTGCAGGATGATCTGGGCCAGCAGCTGATGGTCTCCAAGGGGGCGGTCGAGGAGATGCTCTCCGTCTCCAGCCACATCGACGACGGCAAGCAGATCCGCGAGCTGGATGAGATTGAGCGCCGTGCCCTGCTGCGCCGCAGCGAGGAGTACAACGCCGACGGTTATCGGGTGTTGATAGTGGCGACCCGGGATATCCCGGCTGCCGAGTGCAAGCAGAGCTATCAGACCCGTGACGAGGCCGGACTGGTGGTGCGCGGCTTCCTCACTTTCTTCGATCCACCCAAGGATTCAGCCGCCCCGGCCATCCGTGCGCTGAATGACTACGGCGTGGCGGTCAAGGTGCTGACCGGCGACAATCCCATCATCACCAGCAAGGTGTGTCGCGATGTGGGGCTGAACCCGGGGGTGCCGTTGCTCGGCAAGGACATAGAGGTGATGGACGACGTGGCGCTGTGCGAGGCGGTCAAGCAGACCACCATCTTCGCCAAGCTCACCCCGCTGCAGAAGTCGCGGGTGGTGAAGGCGCTGCAGGCCAACGGCAATACCGTCGGTTTCCTCGGTGACGGCATCAACGATGCGCCGGCGCTGCGGGATGCGGACGTGGGGATCTCGGTGGACAGCGGTGCCGATATCGCCAAGGAGACCGCCGACATCATCCTGCTGGAGAAGAGCCTGATGGTGCTGGAGGAGGGGGTGATCAAGGGGCGCGAGACCTTTGGCAATATCCTGAAGTACCTCAACATGACCGCCAGCTCCAACTTCGGCAACGTCTTCTCGGTGCTGGTCGCCTCCGCCTGGCTGCCCTGGGCGCCTATGCTGGCGATGCAGATGCTGATCCAGAACCTGGTGTATGACGTCTCCCAGATGCTGCTGCCCTGGGACAAGATGGATCCCGAGTTCCTCAAGCGCCCGCGCAAGTGGGAAGCCAGCAACATCAAGCGCTTCATGCTCTGGCTCGGCCCGACCTCCTCGGTGTTCGACATCAGCACCTTCTGCCTGATGTGGTTCGTGTTCGGAGCTGGCGCCCTGTATGCCACCGCCAACGGCAGCATGGATCCCCTGGTCAACGGTCAGGCCATCATGAACTCCGGCTGGTTCATCGAGGGGCTGGTCTCCCAGACGCTGGTGGTGCACATGCTGCGGACCCGCAAGATCCCCTTCCTGCAGAGCACGGCCACTTTGCCGGTGCTGTTGTCGACCTCCATCGCCATCGCCATCGGCTGCTACCTGCCGTTCTCGCCGCTGGCGGAGCACTTCGGCTTCATCACCCTGGAAGCGCCCAGGTACTTCATGTGGCTGGTGATCACCATGCTGGCCTACATGGGGCTGACCCAGGCGATCAAGACGATCTACATCAAGCGCCACGGTCAGTGGTTCTGACGGGATAAGCCTGGTCATCAAGCACCACAGTCAGTGGTGCCTGGTGTGAACAAGATTGCCATGCGGGGCCGGCCCGTGTGAACGCAAAGAGGGATGGCTCAGGCCATCCCTCTTTTTCATGGGGGCGGGAGGAGGTCAGTGCGGGACCAGGGCATAGGCTTCGCCGGCCATACCGGTCAGGATGGAGAGGCTGACGGCGCCGAACAGCAGGCCCGTGACCAGATTGAGTGGGCGCTGGATCCGGCCAAGCAGGCGCTGGGCCCGCGGGGTGGAGAGGCTCCAGGCCAGCACGCCGAACCAGACCAGAGAGAGCAGGAACAGCTCCAGCACCAGCAGGCCGCGCGTCAGCCCATCCACCTGCGGCGTCACCATGGCCGCCAGCAGTCCCATGAAGAACAGCAGCGCCTTGGGATTGAGCAGATTGGTGGCAAGCCCGCTCCCTATCCCCTTGCGCCAGCCTTGCTGCTCACCGCCAGCCTTGAGGGCCAGAGTTGCCGAGCTGTGCCAGGCGGCCTTGAGCGCCCCCCAGCCGAGCCAACCTAGATAGAGGGCGCCGACCACCTTCACCGCCATGAAGAGCCAGGGATGTTCGGCGATCAGCAGGCTGATGCCGGTCAGGCTGAGGGTGGCGTGCAGCAAGATGGCGAGTGCTATGCCGAGCGCCGCCCCCAGTGCCGTTGGCCTGTGCAGGCTGGTACGCAAGATCAGCGCGAAGTCCGGCCCAGGGCTCGCCAGGGCGATCAGGTGGATGAGACCTATGGTCAGAAACAGGCTGGTGAACATGGTAAAACCTCGATGACGGTATGAGGTGACAGCATGGGGGATCAGGGCGGGGAGGCGATTGTAAATGATTGCATCTGTTGATGGTTATCGGCCGCGCTGGGCTGTCATGGCCCTGGCTAGCCGGGCTGGCCCGTAAAAGACTGCATCTGTTGGCGGTAATCGGCGGGGGTCAGCCCGAATGCCTGCCGGAAACCGTGGTGGAAGTGGCTCTGATCGAAGAAGCCGACCGCCAGCGCCACCTCGCTCACCGGCAGGCCGCTGCCGAGCAGGCGCTTGCCCTGCTCCAGTCTCAGTCGCTTGAGCCAGGCATAGGGGGTCATGCCGGTCTTTTTCTTGAACTGACGCAGGAAGGCGAAGCGATCCAGCCCGAACAGGGCGGCCAGATCCTCCAGGCTGTGGCGCTCATCCAGTCGGGCCAGCAGATAGTCGCGCAGGTATCTGAGCTGGGGATCCGCCAGGGCGTGGCGCTCCGGCGCTATGTGCAGCAGCTCGCCGAGCAGGGCCAGCAGCTGACTCTCCGCCAGCAGGCCGTCTGGCTCGGGACCGTCCAGATACATGTGCAGCCGGGCGAAGCCCTGATAGAGGTCGGGACGGCTCTGCAAGCCCTTGTCGAAGAAGGGCTCAGGACTGTCCGGCAGCCAGCGCGCCAGCTGTTCGGGTGCGATGGCAAATACCCGTACCTCGTACCCTTCCGGCAGCAGGCTGAGGCCGTCGTGCATCTCGTCCGGGTTGACGGTGGAGAGCTCGCCGCGCACCAGATTGTGGCTGCTGCCCTTGTGGATGAATTTCTGGCCGCCCTGCTGCACCAGACCTATGTGATAGTCCAGGTGAACGTGGCGGCCATAGCTGAACTCCCTGTGGTGGGAGTGGGAGAGTTCAACCCCCGGCAGCAGCCGGGATTGCCAGTAGTGGATGCGGGATTGGGGAGCGCTCATCGGCTATTGATAACCTGAAACCTGAATATTGGCTTGTAGATTATTGCAGTGTCGACGCAGCCATGCCGTCAACCCTGACTGGCAGCCCGGCGCCGCTTGCCGCTGCGCAGTCCGTCCAGGCTGAACAGCACAAGCGCACTCCAGATGCAGCCGAAGGTGATCAGCTTGTCCGGTGTCAGCGCTTCCCCGTACAAAGTCACCGCCAGTATGAACATCAGGCTGGGGCCTATGTACTGGAAGAAACCTAGGGTGGAGAGTTTGAGACGGGTGGCGGCAGCGGTGAAGCAGAGCAGGGGGGCCGTGGTGACCGCACCGGCGGCGATCAGCAGCAGGTTGAGGTGCCAGTCGTTCTCTGTCATATGGCTGGTGGGGCTGTCGGCAAATCCCCACAGATAGATGGCGGCCGGCGGCAGCATGATCATGGTTTCGATCAGCAGGCCGGTGAGGGCATCAAGGGCCAGCTTCTTGCGAATGAGGCCGTAGATGGCAAAGCTCGAGGCCAGTACCAGGGCTATCCAGGGCAGGGAGCCGAAGGCGATGAGCTGGACGGCGACACCGATCACCGCCAGTCCCACGGCCCACCACTGCAGGCGACGCAGCTGTTCACTCAAGAACAGCATGCCGAGCAGCACGTTGAACAGCGGATTGATGTAGTAGCCGAGGCTCGCATCCAGCATGTGGCCGTTGTTGATGGCCCAGATAAAGAGCAGCCAGTTGCCGCCGACGGTGACCGAAGTGAAGGCCAGGGTCAGCAGCACTTTTGGCTGGCGCAGCACGGCCTGCACCTTGTGCCACTGGCGCCCAAGCAGGGTCAGCACTATCAGCAGAACGCAGGACCAAATCATGCGGTGGGTCAGGATTTCGGCGGCCGGTACGGCGGAAAGGGTTTTGAAATAGATGGGGGCGAGACCCCAAAGGGTATAGGCGCACAAGGCATAGATGATGCCTTGACGCTGAGCTTGTTGCTGCATGCGTGAATGTTGCCTTATGGCTTGTTGGGGGGTGATGGAGATCACAGGGCAATGAGTGTAACGAGTACCGTAGCGGGATCAAAGAACCATGTTTTTATGTGAATTATTTTGCTCAAAAAAACTGAAGGATCTATGTTTTGAGTAATATAATTCTCATAATATAAAAGGCGTCATAATTTTGAGCAAAATAATTCACATGGCGAGGTGTGATGGAACTGACTATCCAGATTTATGGTGAAAAGGGGTGGTGCGATGCAGCCCGTTTGCGGCTGAATGAGGGAGGGAAGCGCTCGGCCCGGCTCGCCTATGAGTTTGATTATGCCCTTGAATATCTGCATCAGACACAGGGATGGCACGCCTGTGCCTTGAGGTACCCCATTGAGCTGATGATCCCTCATGATGGTGGCTGGTTTCGTTTTCTCGATGACATTATGCCAGCGGGTAGTGCGCGCCGTTACTGGGTCAGGCAGCTCGACATCGGACATTTGGGTGAAGAGGGACAAGACCGTACCCTTCTGGCTCTCGGTACTATTGCTCCGATCGGAAACTTGCGCATCAAGGAGGCTGTAGAGAGAGTCGCGGCTCAGATACCCGAGCAGAGCCAGGTCACGCAACTGCGCTTCCCTGTGGCGATGGTATTGGAACGTGATACCGACTTTCTGGAATATGCCCAGCAGATGGGGGCCGCCAGCGGTGGTGCGACTGGGGCCGGTGGAGAGGCTCCCAAGCTGTTGTTGCGGCAAAATCGCAATCAGGAGGTGTGGATAGACACTTTTCAGGATGATCCCTACTGCCTGGATGATTTCTATCTGGTCAAGTTCCCGCGTAACAATCGCAGCGCCATTGACCAGGATATCCTCAGAGCTGAGTATCACTATTATCAAGAACTTAATGCCTTGGGGATCGATACGATTCCGATTCATGGCATGCGTCTTGACGAAGGGAGCAAATACCCTTCGTTGTGGCTTCCCCGCTTTGATGTAGCGGTGCAGGAGCAAAAATTGGTTCGCTTCGGAGTGGAATCTGTCTACAGCGTGATGGACGCAGCTCCAGGCTCGGACCTTAACCATCTGGATATTCTCGATACCTTGCTGCCCATGCTGGAGGGTGAGGCCCGACAGCGTAACACTCGTTTTAACGGCTCTGCATTTGTGATCGAGTGGGTCAGACGTGACTTACTCAACGTGGTCTTTGGAAATTCGGACAACCATGGCCGCAATACGGCATTGCTCAAGAGCGACGAGGGGATCTGGCTCGCGCCAGTCTACGACTTTGCCCCCATGAAAGCCGATCCAGAGGGGATCCGTCGCACGACACAGTGGGGGTTGGGGCTCGAAGAGGGAGGGCAGTTTGATTGGGTAGCCATTGCGCAACGTCTGTCACACCGGGTTGAGCCTGACGTCTTGTTGGCATCGTTGACCGAGCTGGCACTAAGGCTCAAGGGGTTACCGGAACGCTTAGCTCGACGTGGAGTACCCGTTTCCATCCTGACTATGCCGACATTCAATTTCAATACGCTCGATGAAAGGCTGACAGTCTGGATTGAGCAGTGGGGGGCATGAGGATGAAAAAACTATCTATAGAGGAGCGTGAGGAGCTGCTGCGTGAACTGTTGGTCAAGTTGCATCGTGGCGTCATCCACGAAGGCGACCTGCTACGCAAGTTGCGCAAAGAGATGCTAGGGATGGATCAGGAGGGCTATGCCAGTCTAATTGGCATCAGTCGACGCACCTTGTCAGCAATCGAACGCAATACTGCCACTCCTTCAATGAAGACGGTCGATCAGGTATTCCGGCCATTTGGATTGAAGATGAGGCTGACACCATTGAACTTGGGTTTGCAAAAACAGGTTGCCGATCAACTGGTTGATAATGAGTGGGAGTGATCAACGCCCACGACGAATCTTCTCGACGTCCATCAGCAACCACAGCATGAGTGCGATGGCGGAGATCCACGGACCCCAGGTCACATAGGCCTCACCCTGCCCCAAGAGGTAGAACAGCAGGGGCAGTCCTATCACCAGAAACAGTACACTTCCCAGAAAAAATAGCATTTTTATCTTTATATTTAAGGGCTTGTCTATTTGACGATTATATCGATTGAGGCGTGCGATGAAAGGGCAAAAATGAAAAAGGAGGATTTCTCCCCCTATTTCACGAATGAGCGTCATTTCTGATGCTATTCGAGCTGGATCCAGGTGCTTTTCAGCTCGGTGTACTTCTCCAGGGCGTGCAGTGACTTGTCGCGGCCGTTGCCGGATTGCTTGAAGCCGCCGAACGGCATCGTCATGTCGCCGCCATCCCAGTTGTTGACGAAGACGGTGCCGGCACGCAGGGCGCGGGAGCCCTTGATCGCCTTGTTGAGGTCAGCGGTCCAGATAGCCGCAGCCAGGCCGTAGTCGGTGTCGTTGCCGAGCGCAATGGCCTCCTCCAGCGTATCGAAGCCGGTCACCGCCAGCACAGGGCCGAAGATCTCCTCGCGGAAGATACGCATCTCGGGCGTCACCTCGTCGAAGATGGTGGGTTCGATGTAGAAGCCACCGCTCTCCATATTGGTGCGCTTGCCCCCCAGCAGCAGCTTGGCTCCTTCTTGCTGGCCGATATCGATGTAGCGCAGCACCTGCTCCATCTGGATGTTATCCACCATGGCGCCGATGCGGGTGGCGGGATCGATAGGGTTGGCCGCAATCCACTCGCGGGCATGGGCCAGCAACCGTTCCATAAATTGCGGCTTTATGCTGTTTTGCACCAGCAGGCGAGAGGCAGCGGTGCACACCTCACCCTGGTTGTAGAAGATGGCGCCGGCGGCACTCTTGGCCGCGGCGTCCAGGTCCGGCGCATCCGCCAGTATGATGTTGGGGCTCTTGCCACCGCACTCCATAAAGGCGCGCTTGAGGTTGGATTTGCCGGAGCACTCCACCAGATGTTTGCCGATCTTGGTGGAGCCGGTGAAGGTGATGCAATCCACGTCCATGTGCATGGCCAGCGCCTCACCCACCGTATGACCAAAGCCCGGCAACACGTTGAAGACCCCATCCGGAATGCCCGCCTCTTTCGCGATACCTGCGATGCGCAGGGCGGTGAGGGGGGATTTCTCGGAGGGCTTGAGGATGACTGAGTTACCGGTCGCCAGCGCCGGGCCCAGCTTCCAGCAGGCCATCACCAGCGGGAAGTTCCAGGGCACAATGGCGGCGACCACGCCGAGGGCCTCGCGGGTTACCAGCGCCAGGGCGGACTCTTCCACCGGTGCGACCTGATCGTAGATCTTGTCGATGGCTTCGGCGTTCCAGGCGATGCAGTTGGCGGCGGCGGGAGCGTCATACCCCATGGCATCGCTGATGGGCTTGCCCATGTCCAGCGACTCCAGCAGTGCCAGCTCCACCTTGTTCAGACGCATCAGGTCGGCGAAGCGCTGCATGATCAGCTTGCGCTGTTTCGGGGCCAGCCCGCTCCAGCGTTTGTCATTGAAGGCGGCACGGGCGGCCTGCACCGCCAGCTCGGCATCGGCGGCATCGCAGGCAGTGACCTTGGTCAGTAGCTGGCCATTGGCAGGGTTGATGCAGTCGAAGGTGGCGCCATTGATGGCATCACGGTAGCTGCCGTCGATGAAGGCTTGTGAGGGCAGGGTCAGATGGGCGGCCTTGTGTTGCCACTGGGCCAGAGTCAGGTCACTCATGTTCACTCCTTGAACCGGCAAAGAATTGGTATCCGCGTATCAATATGCTAAACATACCGCCGCTTGTAAATCCACTATGTAACATTTTATTAAACAGTTGAGGCTGTTCCCGTCAGGAACTGGCCGGGATGCTTTGCCTGAGAGCAGCTCGAACACGGTTCAATGATGCTGCCTTGCGACTCTGTGTGGCTGATGTGATCTGTTCGAGAGCAGCCCGAATTCTGTCAAATGGCGGCTTGAAAACTGGCCGGCGTGACTTGCCCGAGATCAGTCCGAACTCTGTCAAATGGGGGCTTGGAAACTGGCCGGCTTGATTTGCCCGAGATCAGCCCGAACCCTGTCAAATGGCGGCTTGGAAACTGGCCGGCGTGACTTGGCCGAGATCAGCCCGGACTTTGCCAAATGGCGACTTAGAAACTGGCCGGCGTGTTGGCCGAGATCAGCACGCACTCCTGCTCGCCCACGTTGCGAAAACGGTGCGGCGTGCGGCTGTCGAAGTAGTAGCCATCACCCGGTGCCAGCTGGTGGATCTGCTCGCCAATGGTCACCTCGATCGTCCCCTGAATGACGATGCCGCACTCTTCCCCTTCGTGGCTCAGCATGTCGTCCCCCGTGTCTGCGCCTGGCGGCAGTATCTCCTGCATCATGCCGATGGCACGGTTGGCGCGGCTGTGGCCCACCAGTCGGTAGCTGATGGGATGGGTGCCAAGATCCGGCATGTCGCTGGCGCGGAAGATTACCTCTGTCCCCATCTCTGTCTCTTCGGTGAAGAAGCTGGCCAGGGACATGGGAATGCCTTCGAGTACCTTGCGCAGTGAGGACACTGAGGGGCTCACCTGATTTTTCTCGATCTGGGAGATAAAACCGTTGGTCACACCGGAGCGTTTGGCCAGCTCGCGCTGGGAGAGGGCCGCCTTGGTGCGAACCGCCTTGAGGCGGTGACCGATATCCATCAATAGACACTCCTTGACTGTTTACTATTATTAAAATTGTGTTAAATATCTTATACCACTCCGGTCGGGGTGACACCAAGCAGGGCAACATTGAGCCCTTTTTTATGGATTCAGGTGTTTAATTTAATAGGCATAAGCCGATAGTTACTAAACACCTTAAGGATGAGGTGACCATGAAACCGATCAGCGACATCAATACGCCCTCCGACATGTCCGCCTTCTGGATGCCGTTCACCGCCAACCAGCAATTCAAGGCGGCGCCGCGCATCCTGAAGTCGGCAGAGGGGATGTATTATCACTCAGAGGATGGCCGCAAGATACTGGATGGCACTGCCGGGCTCTGGTGTTGCAACGCGGGCCATGGTCGCCGCGAGATCGCCGAGGCGGTTTCCCAGCAGATTTCCCACCTCGATTTTGCTCCTACGTTCCAGATGGGGCACCCCTTGCCGTTCGAGCTGGCCAACCAGCTGGTGGAGATAGCCCCCAAAGGGTTCGGTCACGTCTTCTATACCAACTCGGGTTCTGAATCTGTGGATACGGCGCTGAAAATCGCGCTGGCCTGGCAGCGGGCGCAGGGGCAGGGCACCCGCACCCGGTTGATTGGTCGTGAACGGGGTTACCATGGAGTGGGCTTTGGCGGCATCTCTGTGGGGGGGATCCCCGGCAACCGCAAGTGGTTCGGCTCCCTGCTGACCGGAGTGGATCATCTGCCCCACACCCTCAATATTGCCAAGCATGCCTTCACCAGGGGATTGCCCGACGAAGACGTGACCCTGGCCGACGAGCTGGAGAAGATCGTCTTCCTGCACGATGCCAGCAACATAGCGGCTGTCATCGTCGAACCCATAGCCGGCAGTACCGGTGTCATCATGCCACCCAAGGGGTACCTCAAGCGGCTGCGGGAGATCTGCACCAAACACGGCATTCTGCTGATCTTCGACGAGGTGATCACCGGCTTCGGTCGGCTCGGTTCCCCCTTCGCGGCACAGGAGTTCGATGTCATTCCCGACATGATCACCTGTGCCAAGGGGCTCACCAATGGCGCCATCCCCATGGGGGCCGTGCTGGTGCAAAACCACATCTATGACGACATGATGGCCGCCGGCAAGGGCGCCATCGAGCTGTTCCACGGCTACACCTACTCGGGTCACCCGGTGGCCGCCGCCGCCGCGCTGGCGACCCTCGACATCTACCGCAACGAAAACCTGCTCACCCGCGCCGCCGATCTGGCGGGCTACTGGGAGGAGGCGGCCCACTCCCTCAAGGGCTGCAAGCATGTGAAGGATGTGCGCAACTACGGGCTGGTGGCGGGTATCGAGCTCGAGTCCATGCCCGATGCCCCTGGCAAGCGTGCCTATGAGGTGTTCGTGCGCTGCTTCGAGAAGGGGGCCCTGGTTCGCGTGACAGGGGACATCATAGCCCTGTCGCCGCCGCTCATTATCGAGCGCAGCCAGATCGACGACCTCTTCACCCTGCTGCAGGATGTGTTGCAGACCCAGGACTGACCTTTTTCACCTTGTTTCATGGCGCCCGCGGCTTGTCGGGCGCCATCTCCCTGTGCCCGGCCCGTAGGCCCGCAGGGGAATGCGGATTACTCATCATGGAGGATATATGACATACAGGGTCAGCAACTTTATCGACGGCCAGCTGCAACAGAGTCACAGCGAGCGGTTTGGTGCCATCTTCAACCCGGCCACCGGCCAGCAGCAGGGGAGTGTGGCACTCGCCACCGCCGCCGAATGTGGCGAGGCCATCGCCGTGGCGGAGCGTGCTTTCACCGACTGGTCCCAGACACCGCCGCTGGTGCGTGCGCGAGTGCTGTTTCGCTTCAAAGAGCTGATGGAGCGGCACAGAGATGAGCTGGCGGAGCTCATCAGCCGCGAGCATGGCAAGGTCTTCTCCGATGCCCAGGGTGAGCTGACCCGGGGGCTGGAAGTGGTGGAGTTTGCCTGCGGCATTCCCCATCTGCTCAAGGGGGAGCACTCCCTCAATGTGGGCCGGGGGGTAGACAGCCATTCCATGATGCAGCCGGTGGGGGTGTGCGCCGGTATCACGCCGTTCAACTTTCCGGCCATGGTGCCGCTCTGGATGTTCCCGGTGGCCATTGCCTGCGGCAATACCTTTATTCTCAAGCCCTCCGAGAAGGATCCCTCCCTCTCCCTGCGCATGGCCGAGCTGCTCAAGCAGGCCGGTTTGCCAGATGGTGTGCTCAACGTGGTCAACGGCGACAAGGAGGTGGTGGATGTGCTGCTGACCGATCCGCGGGTCGGCGCCGTCTCTTTCGTGGGCTCCACGCCCATCGCCGAATATATCTATGCCACCGCCTCGGCCCACGGCAAGCGGGTGCAGGCGCTGGGCGGCGCCAAGAACCACATGCTGGTGATGCCGGATGCGGATCTCGATCAGGCGGTCTCCGCCCTGATGGGAGCGGCTTATGGGGCGGCGGGCGAGCGCTGTATGGCCATTTCGGTCGCTGTGGTGGTGGGGGATGAGACCGCCGATGCACTGGTTGCCAAGCTGGCGCCGCTGGTGGAAGCGCTACGGGTCGGGCCTGGCCTGGGTCAGGTATCGGAGAACGAGATGGGGCCTCTCATCAGCCGTGAGCATCTGGCCAAGGTGCGGAGTTATGTGGATCAGGGGGTGGCCGAGGGCGCCCTGCTGCGAGTGGATGGTCGCGGCGTGAGTCACGGGGAAGGCTACTTTATCGGTGGCAGCTTGTTTGACGAGGTAACCCCCGGGATGCGTATCTATCGGGAGGAGATTTTCGGCCCCGTGCTCGTCATAGTGCGGGCCCCGGATTACGAGACGGCGCTCGGGCTCATCAACCAGCACGAGTATGGCAATGGCACTGCCATCTTTACTTGCGACGGCGATACTGCGCGGGACTTCACTGCCAGGGTTCAGGTCGGTATGGTAGGGGTGAACGTCCCCATTCCCGTGCCCATGGCGTTTCACAGCTTTGGGGGTTGGAAACGGTCCATCTTCGGGCCGCTCAACATGCACGGGCCGGATGGGGTACGCTTCTATACCCGGATGAAGACGGTAACGGCGCGCTGGCCACAGAGCCTGCGGGCCGGTGCCGAGTTCTCCATGCCGACCATGAAGTAAGCAACCAAGCAGCAGCTAGTCCAGGCATGGCCCGGTGGCGACAAACGCTGCCGGAGTGCCCCGCTATCCCTGTTGAAGGAGTAACAGATGCGACTGGGAATTCTCGATTGTGACCGGCTGGATCCCGATTTGGCGGATCATTTTGGCCCCGTTTACTCCGAGATGTTTATCAAGGGCTTTCGGGCGTTGGCCCCCGAGCTGGAGTTCAGGATCTGGTCGGCGCTCGATGGCGAGCTGCCGGACGATCTGCAAGAGTGTGATGCTTGGCTCATCACGGGTTCGCGGCACGATGCCTACAGCGATCTGCCCTGGATCCAGGCACTGCGCGCCTGGATCCGGCTGGCCCACGATGCCGACGTCAAGCTGGCCGGGGTCTGCTTCGGCCATCAGGTGATTGCGCAGGCGTTGGGGGGCGAGGTGGTCAAATCCACCAAGGGGTGGGGGCTGGGGGTCTCGGTTCACCCCATGCTGGCGACCGGATCCTGGATGCAGCCCGTGCTGGATCAGATCCGGATCCTGGCCAGCCATCAGGATCAGGTAGCCCTGTTGCCACCCGGTGCAACACGGCTGGCGGGCAACGATTTTTGTCCCAACTTCATGTTCTTGCAGGGGGACCACATAGTCGCCATTCAGGGGCATCCGGAGTTTTCGGTGGAGTACAACCGGGCGCTGATCGAGCGGCGGCGGGACTTCTTGTCCGATGATCGTTATCAGAGCAGCCTCTCCTCACTGGAGGGGGAGGTGGATTCGGCCACCATGATGCAGTGGTTGTTACAATTTTTGGGCATCCTGCCCGGTAGCGAAAGGGCGACCGGCGGGATCACAGCAGGAGAGCGAGCATGATTATTGGCGTACCCAAGGAAATCAAAAACCATGAATACCGGGTCGGCATGACTCCCGCCGGAGTGCAGGAGCTGGCGGCCCGGGGACACAAGGTACTGGTGCAACAGCAGGGAGGCGAGGCGATCGGGCTGTCCGATGCCGAGTACCAGGCTGCCGGTGCTGAGCTGGTGGCGAGTGCGGCTGAGATATTCGCCCGGGCCGAGATGATAGTGAAGGTGAAGGAGCCCCAGCCGGAGGAGTGTGAACTGCTGCGCCCCGGTCAGCTGCTCTTTACCTATCTGCACCTGGCGCCGGATCCGGTGCAGACCCAGCTCCTGGTCCACTCGGGGGCGGTGGCCATCGCCTACGAGACGGTGACCGACGAGCGCGGCGGTCTGCCGCTGCTGGCGCCCATGTCTGAGGTGGCGGGGCGGATGGCGATCCAGGCCGGCGCCCACAGTCTGGAGAAGGCGCAGGGGGGCAATGGCACCCTGCTAGGTGGTGTGCCTGCGGTGGCCCCTGCCAAGGTAGTGGTGCTGGGGGGCGGCGTGGTGGGCGTCAACTCGGCGCGCATGGCGCTGGGACTGGGAGCTGATGTCACCATTCTGGATCGATCCCTGCCGCGCCTGCGGGAGCTGGACAGCCTCTATGGCCCGGCCCTCAAGACGCTTTACTCCACCCGCACCAATATCGAAGCCTGCATCGCCCAGGCGGATCTGGTGATCGGCGCCGTGCTGATCCCGGGAGCGGCGGCGCCCAGGCTGCTGACCCGCGACATGCTCAAGCTGATGCGCAAGGGCTCAGTGCTGGTGGACGTGGCCATTGATCAGGGCGGCTGCTTTGAAACCTCCCACCCCACTACCCATGAAGAGCCGACCTATGTGGTGGATGGCATCATTCACTACTGCGTGGCCAACATGCCGGGCGGTGTCGCACGCACCTCCACCTTCGCGCTGACTAATGCCACCTTGCCGTTCGTACTGGCGCTGGCAGACAAGGGTTACGCCCAGGCGCTCAAGGATGACAAACACCTGCGGGCCGGTCTGAACGTGTTCAAGGGCAAGGTCACCCAGGCGGCAGTGGCCCAGGCGCTTGGCTACGAGTACGTCAGCGCCGAATCCGTGCTGGCGTGACGCAGCCGGTGTGAACCCTGCCGGCAAACGTCGAGCTGGTTCACAAACCCCGTGATTTCAGGGAGGGCCGTCAGGGCCCTTTCTCATATACTGGGGTCCCTTGTCAGTGAGGCTTCTCCATGTCCCGCATTCTGCTGCTTGCCAATCTCAACTGTGATCATGTGCTCTCTCTCTCCGAACCCCTGATGGCCGGTGCCCGTCTGCAATACGTGGATCAGGGCCGCAGGCTGGGGGGCGGCGCCGCCAACACCGGCATAGGGCTGGTATGGGCGGGCCACGAGGTGACCATCGCCTCCCGCATCGGGCTGGATGAGGCCGGCGACTGGCTGCTGGAGCAGGCGGCGGGTTACGGGCTGGACTGCTCTCATGTGGAGCGCTTCGGGGGCGAAACAGGGGAACTGCTGATCCTGGTGGATTCCACCGGCGAGCGCACCATCCTCAGGCGGCCGCGTCGCCCCGACCTGCCTGGCGACTTGCCGGTGGAGGGGGTGGACTGTCTCTACGTGAACTATCCCGGCACCGCCATCACAGGCTATATGCGCCAGATGCTCGGCAAGAGTTTCGTGGTGGCACAGTATCCCAAGGGCGGGCAGGCTCGCCGTCCCTGTCACGTGCTGGTGGCCTCCCGCTCCGATCTCGGCGAGGTGAGCGACCCCTGGCTGCATGCTCGTCAACTGGCCGGGGAGCAGCTGGAGTGGCTGGTGCTGACCGAAGGCAAGGCGGGGGCCGTGGCCATCCATGGTGAGGAGCAGATCCGGGTCGCGGCGCGGCCCGTGTCAGTGGTGGATACCACGGGAGCGGGGGATGCGTTCGCCGGTGGCCTGATCCACGGACTGGCGCGAGGCATGGCGATCCAGGATGCCTTGCAGTGCGCTGTGGACTGGGGCGCCTTCGCGGTTGCCTCCGAGAGCTCAATTCCCTCCACAGCGCTGAAAAACTGGCTCAAGCAGCCCCATTGAATCCACACAGCAGGAGTCGTGTGGTGCACGCCTATCCGCGCCGGCCTTGGGGATGGCGCGGCGAAGTTAGCCGCCCAAAACCCCTCAAACCCGGGAGCCAGCCTGCAAGTTTGCGATCAATCAAAGAAAGTGTCGATTTATGTGCATCTTCATCGACACTCGCCTGAGCTGCTCTTAACCTTGTCATTCCACGACTCGGATTAAGATGCGGACTCTGCACGGGCGCAAGAGCTGTCCCGCCTCTTAGCTTTAGGTTGTCGTCCTGATTTCCAGCTTGTAGTAAGAGGCAAGTGCGACCATGCAACTGACACGATTTACCGACTATGCCCTGCGTACCCTGACTTTTTTGGCGGTTCAGCCGGGAGATCGCCTGTCGACCATCACTGAGGTGGCCGATACCTTTGCCATCTCCCGCAACCACGTGGTCAAGATAGTGCATCAGCTTGGCATCAAGGGGTACATAGAGACGGTACGCGGCAAGCATGGCGGCATCCGCCTCGGTCGCTCCGCCGTCTCCATCAACCTGCGTGATGTGGTGATGGACATGGAACACGTGCTCTGCCCTGTGGATTGCAAGCGCGAGAACTGCCGCCTCTCCGGTGGCTGTCGTATACAGGGTATTCTGCGCCGCGCCATGAACGCCTTCCTCGAGGTGCTGGGCGAATACACATTGGCCGATGCAGTGCGGGATCCCACTCGTCTCTGCCACCTGCTCGGCATTGAGCACGACTCCATTCTGGCCATGGCATAGAACCAGCGTCAGACCATGAGGGGCCCACGGGCCCCTTTGTGCTTTCTGGCGTCTGGTAGCAGTGGAATATGGCTTCAGTGCTGAAGACGGGGTCCTGGGGGAGTCAAAGCTGGGGGATCAGGGTGATGGCGCCGTGCAGGCAGGCGAGACCGCAGGCACCGCAGCCATCGCACGCCGCCATGTTGACGCTCACCCCATCGCTGGTGGCCTTGATCGCCTGCTGGGGACAGGCATCTTCACACAGCAGGCAGTAGAAGCCCTGCTTGGCCTGACAGCTCGCTTCAATCTGAACCCGGGTCTGCACCTGGCGCCCCCATTGCAGATCGAGAGCGCCGGTCGGGCAGGCTCTGGCACAGCTGCCACAATAGCTGCACTGGCCGCAGGCGAGATCCAGCACAGGGGTGCCGGCGATGGCGGTACCCTCGTATTCGGGTTGACTGGCCGGTTTGAGCAGGCCGTTGGGGCAGGCCTTGAAGCACTCGCCGCAACGGGTGCAGAGGGAGAGGTACTGGGACTCTTCGATGGCCCATGGCGGGCGAGCTTCATGGCAAACCACGGGGGCGGGGCGAGAAGCTTGCCAACCTTGCGTCAGCCAACGGAGGAAATAATGAGTCATGCTCACCCCTGATACCTATTAGGGGTTAATTTTATCCAAGTTTCTGCTGGCAAGCCAGAGAATAGCGGCGGGCAGGATCGCAAGCCGGGTTGCCCTTGTGTAAGCTAGGCGAGTCTTTTTGCGGGATTGAATGAACTCATGTGGTTATTTTTGTGGCGTGCTTCTCTGTTGTATATCTTCCCTCTGCTGATGTGGGCTTACTGTCGCATCAAGGGGATCGAATTCGCCGAGCTCGATACCGGGGTAAACAGTCACAAGTGGGTGGTGCTGGCCGCCTACCTCCTCTATGTGCTGCTCTGGCTGCTGCTCAACCGTTACCTTGAGCTCTTCCTGCGTCAGCGGAGCCGCAAATGATCGCGCTGGCGACCTGGGGGCCGGCGCTGCTGGCCGCCCTGCTCGCCCTCTGTGTCGGCTGGTTGGCAGGGCGCCGCTTTGCCAGCGCCCAGGAGCAGGAGTTGCTGCTGACTCAGGAGCGCCATCAGGCGCTGCAGGATCGCTTCGACGAATTGCAGGATGAGCGGATGCAGGGACAGCAGAAGCTGGATCAGCAGCAGACCCTGCTCATCAAGCTCACTGCCCGCCTCAAGGATGCCGAAGCCACCCTGCGCAGCGAGCGACTGGCCGCCGCCGAGAAGCTGCAACTGCAGCGGGATGGGGAACAGCGTCTCAGCCAGCAGTTTGAAAACCTCGCCAATCGTATTTTCGAGCAGAACTCCGGTAACTTTCGCGACCTGAACCAGAACAGTCTGGATCTGCTGCTGACTCCGCTCAAAGAGCAGCTGGAAGGCTTCCGTCGCCAGGTGGGAGAAACCCATGCCCAGGAGACGGCCCAGCGTCACAGCCTCAAGTTCGAACTGGAGCGTCTGGCCGAGCTCAATGCCCGCATGACCGAAGAGGCGGCGGCCCTGACCCGCGCCCTCAAGGGGGACAGCAAGCAGCAGGGTAACTGGGGCGAGGTGGTACTGGCCCGCATCCTCAGTGAATGCGGTCTGCGTGAGGGCCACGAGTACCACACCCAGGTCAATATCGAGCTGGACAAGGGCAAGCGCTATCAGCCCGACGTCATCGTCCACCTGCCGCAAGAGAAAGACATCATCATCGACGCCAAGGTGTCGCTGACCGCCTACGAGCGCTGGTACAACGCCGATGACGCGCTGGAAAAAGCGGTAGCCCTCAAGGAGCACGTCGCCTCGGTGCGCAACCATATCCGCGAGCTGGGCCGCAAGGATTACCAGCAGCTGCCCGGGGTGCGCACCCTCGACTATGTGCTGATGTTTGTGGCGGTGGAGCCTGCCTTCCTCACCGCGCTGGAGGCCGACCCTTCCCTGGTACGCTACGGGCTCGACAACAACATCTTGCTGGTGAGCCCCACCAACCTGATGGTGGCGCTGCGCACCATCGAGAACCTGTGGCGCTACGAGCGACAGAACCAGAATGCCCGCCAGATCGCCGAGCGGGCCGGTCGCCTCTACGAGAAGCTGCGGCTGTTCGTGGAGGAGATGCAGCAGCTGGGCGGCAGTCTGCACCGGGCGCAGGAGAGCTATGACAAGGCGATGGGGCGGCTGGTCAACGGCCGTGGCAACCTGATCGCCCAGGTCGAGCGTTTCCGCGAGCTGGGAGTGGAGGTGACCAAACCCCTGCCCGAGGCGCTGGTCAACCGCGCGCTGGAACGGGAAGACCCGACCGAATAGCGGCGAGTCTTGTCAGCGTCATGAGATGGAGAAGGGCAGCCGCAGGGCTGCCCTTCTGTTTTCTGTGTTCTCGCTATCCTGGCAGGAATTACTGCTTCCAGAACGAGGGGAAGAAGATCACGGCCACTGTCAGGATCTCGAGGCGCCCCAGCAGCATGCCGAACGACAATATCCACTTGGCCGAGTCCGGCAGGGTGGAAAAGTTGGCACTGGGGCCTATGACGGGGCCCATGCCCGGGCCCACGTTTGCCACCGCTGTGATGGAGCCCGAGATGGCGGTCAGGGGGTCCAGACCTATGGTGGCGAGCAGGGCGGCGATCAGCAATATGATGGCGAAGTAGGCCAGCACGAAGGAGATCATGGAGCGAATGATGGCGTCGTTGACCTGGCGGCCATTGTACTTCTGCGGGAAGACGGCGGAGGGATGCATCAGCTGGCGCATCTGCTTTCTGAACAGGGCGAACGCCACCTGTACCCGGAAGATCTTGAGGCCGCCGGAGGTGGAGCCGGAGCAGGCACCGAGCAGCATGATAAAGATAAACAGCACGCTGGTTAGCGGTCCCCAGGTGCCGAAATCGCCGAGGCCATAGCCGGTGGTGGTGATCACGGAGACGATATTGAAGCTGCTGATGCGCAGGGCATCCATGAAGCCGTAAATGTCTCTGATCCACAGATAGAAGGTGACGACGACTGTGATCCAGACCACCAGCCAGAAGAAGCCCTGTACCTGGGCATCCTTGAGCAGGCTGTGGTCACGTCGGCTCAGGCTCTGCACATAGAGCAGGAAGGGCAGCCCCCCCAGAAACATGAAGAGGGTACCGATCCAGTGTGCCGAGTTGGAGAAGTGGGACATGGATTGGTCCGAGGTGGAATACCCGCCTGTACTGAGCGTGGTCATGGCGTGGTTGACCGCCTCGAACAGTGTCATGCCGCTCACCCAGTAGGCGAGGAAGCAGCACATGGAGAGCACCAGATAGACCACCACTATGTTGTTGGCCACTGTCTTGGCGCGGGGGGCACTCTTGTCAGACCAATCCGAGCTCTCGGTCTGGAACAGCTTCATGCCGCCCACGTTGAGGTAAGGCAGTACCGCTACCGCCATCACGATAAAGCCAACGCCACCCAGCCACTGCAGGGTGGAGCGCCACAACAGTATGCTGTGAGCCATGCCATCCAGCCCCGACAGCACTGTGGATCCCGTGGTGGTCACTCCTGACATTGTCTCAAAATAGGCATCGACAAAGCCGATGTGGGTGATGAAGAGGAAGGGCAGGGCCCCGAAGATGCAGGCAACCAGCCAGACAGAGGTGGTGAGCAGAAACATCTCCCGCACCCCGAGGTGAAATTCTGCCTTGCGGCCGTAGTGGAGGCAGAGCAGAGCGGCGCCGTGGGTGATCAGCACGGATTGAAGAAACTCAACAAATCCCTCCGAGCCGGTGAACAGGGCCAGCAGGGTTGGCAACCACATGAACAGAGCCAGCTTGGAGAGCACCAGCCCTTGAGTGAAGATGATAGGACGCAGCTTGATCATGCAGAATAACCTGGTCGTTGAGTGACGAGAGATCCGGACATCCCCTTCGGGAGGCGACGCCGGATCTGGGTTGTGCTGACTTGAGGCATGGGTCGGTTACAGGAAGAAAGGGCTTGGCTGGAACAGCCGTTCCACTTCCGGTATGTACTTCTTGTCCACCAGGAACATCACCACATGGTCATCCTGCTGGATCTGGGTGCGATCGTGGGCGATCAGCACTTCATCACCACGAACAACTGCACCTATGGTGGTGCCGGGCGGCAGCTTGAGCTCGCCCACCGTCTTGCCCACCACCTTGGAGGTGTTCTCGTCACCGTGGGCGATGGCTTCTATGGCTTCGGCCGCCCCGCGGCGCAGGCTGTAGACGTTGGCGATATCGGCCCGGCGCACGTGGGTCAGCAGGGCCGAAATGGTGGCCTGCTGTGGCGAGATGGCGATATCGATGGAGCCGCCCTGCACCAGATCCACGTAGGCGCTGCGCTGGATAAGCACCATTGTCTTCTTGGCACCCATCTTCTTGGCAAGCAGGGCCGACATTATGTTGGCCTCATCCTCGTTGGTGACCGCGATGAAGACATCGATCTGATCGATGTGCTCCTCGGCCAGCAACTCCTGATCCGCTGCATCACCACAGAAGACGATGGTGTTCTCCAGCTGTTCCGAGAGTTGCTCGGCCCGCTTCTGGTTGCGCTCTATGAGCTTGACGCTGTAGCGCTTCTCCAGTTGACGGGCGAGACCGGCGCCTATGTTGCCACCCCCGACTATCATGATGCGGCGATAAGGGCTCTCGAGCCGCTGCAGCTCCGACATGACGGCCCGGATATGACCGGCGGCAGCTACGAAGAACACTTCGTCATCCGCTTCGATTATGGTGGTGCCTTGCGGACGGATGGAGCGCCCCTGGCGGAAGATGGCCGCTACCCGTGTCTCTATGTTGGGCATGTGATCCCGCAGAGTGGAGAGAGCATTGCCCACCAGGGGGCCACCATAGTAGGCCTTGACCGCCACCAGACCCACCTTGCCACCGGCAAAGTCCACCACTTGCAAGGCGCCGGGATATTCGATCAGTCGGCGAACATAGTCGGTGACCAGCTGTTCTGGCGCTATCAGGTGATCCACCGGCACGGATTCCGGTAAAAACAGCCGGTCCCGCTCGGTCAGATAAGCCGGGGAGCGAATGCGCGCCACCTTGTTCGGGGTATTGAACAGGGAGTAGGCCACCTGGCAGGCGATCATGTTGGTTTCGTCGCTGTTGGTGACCGCCACCAGCATGTCCGCATCCTGTGCACCCGCCTCGCGCAGTACCCTGGGGTGGGCGCCGTGACCATTCACCACCCGCAGGTCGAACTTGTCCTGCAGCTCCCGCAGACGGTCGCTGTCGGTATCGACTATGGTGATGTCGTTGTTCTCTCCGGCCAGGTTCTCGGCCAGGGTGCCACCGACCTGACCTGCGCCCAGAATGATGATCTTCATTGGGACCCCTCTTGGGACGAGGATGGGTTGTTACCGCTGACAATATGGCAGGGATCAGTCATCAACATGGTGATTTTCATAGGGAAAACGTGCTCGATGTTGCGCAGTAATGGGGGCTGTCAGCCAGCACCCCTCATGATCATGGTCACTGCTCTGCCTATCGCTTGATCAGCTTGGCGTAGTAGAAGCCATCCATCTCGGCTTCCCCTGGCAGGAACTGGCGGCCCGGACAATCTGGTGTGTCCTGCGCGTGCAGCGGCACCAGGGTTGCATCCGGCGTGGCGGCCAGGAAGGCGCGGATCTGTTCGCGGTTCTCTTCCGGCAGCACTGAGCAGGTAGCGTAGAGCAGAGTACCGCCGCTTTTCAGTTTCGACCAGAGGGCGATCAGAATACGGCGCTGCAACTCGGCCAGCTCGCGGATGTCCTGATCCCGGCGCAACCACTTGATGTCGGGGTGACGACGGATGACACCGGTGGCGGAGCAGGGGGCGTCCAGCAGGATGCGATCGAACTGGCCTTGTGGCCACCACAGCTCAGGGGTGCTGGCATCGCCATGGATCACCCGGGCCTGGAGGCCGATACGATCCAGGTTTTCCTGCACCCGCTTGAGGCGGTTCTCGTCGGCATCCACAGCCACTACGCCAGCCAGTGCGGGTTGACGCTCAAGCAGGTGAGCCGTCTTGCCACCGGGAGCGGCACAGGCATCCAGCACCCACTCACCCGGCTGAGGATCGAGCAGTCGGGCGGCCTGTTGGGCAGCACCGTCTTGCACCGAGCAGTCACCTGTCTCGAAACCGGGCAGCTTGGTCACGTCGCAGGGGCGTTCCAGCAGAATGCAATCTTCGCCCTCCTGACCGGCAACCGCATTGATGCCAACTTCGGCCATGCGAGCCAGCATCTGCTCGCGGCCCTGGCGCTGGCTATTGTTGCGGATCCACATGGGGGGGCGCTGATTGTTGGCCTCCATGATGAATTCCCAATCTTCGGGATAGGCCTGACGCAAGCGCTTGGTGAGCCACTCCGGGTGACCGAGGCGAATGCTGGGAACGCGGTCGATGCGCAGCAATATGACTTCGGCACTGCGCTGGAAGTTGCGCAGCACACCGTTGATGAGGCCGCGCAAGGAGGTACCCTTGAGCAGCTTGACGGCGTTGACTGTCTCGGCCACGGCAGCGTGGGCCGGAATGCGGGTGTAGATGAGCTGATAGAGGCCGACCAGGATCAGATAGTGGAAGATGCGGCTCTTGTTCTTGAGCGGCTTGTCCATCATCTCGCCCACCGCAGCGTCGAGGCGTGGCAGCCAGCGCAGGGTGCCATAGCAGAGTTCTTGCAGGAGGGCGCGATCGCGGGGCGCAACCTTCTCCTGGGCAGCAGGCAGAACAGCGGAGAGGGATTGGCCCTGATCCAGCACCTGTTGAATAACGAGAGCGGCCTGTGCACGTGTTTTCATAGTGTTACCTTAGATGCGCAAGTCGGGGCTTGGGCCCCGCTTGTTTCAATTCAATTGCGTGCCGGGTTCAAACCAGTCGCGGCGAGAGTTGAGCAGATCCGAAACGGACATGGCCTTCTTGCCGGGTGGTTGCAGGGTCAGCAGGCGCAGGACACCCAGGCCGGTAGCTATGTCGATCCCCTGCTTGTCGGCCTTGAGCAGGGTGCCAGCGGGTTGACTGTACTCACTATCCACCACTTCGGCTTGCCACACCTTGATAGTCTGTCCCGCCACCTCAAACCAGCTGATGGGCCAGGGATTGAAGGCGCGGATGCAGCGCTCTATGGCGACGGCTTCCATCGACCAGTCGATGCGAGCCTCCTCTTTGGAGAGCTTCTCGGCATAGTTGGCCAGCGCATCGTCTTGCGCCTCGGCGGCGGTTTCACCGGTGGCCATGGCATTGAGAGTTTCGACCAGTGCCTGCGGGCCCAGCTCGGCCAGCTTGTCATACAGGCTGGTGGAGGTTTCGTTGGCGGCGATAGGACAGGTCACTTTTCTGATCATGGCGCCAGTATCCAGCCCCACATCCATCTGCATGATGGTCACGCCGGTTTCGGTATCACCCGCCCAGATGGAGCGCTGGATCGGGGCTGCACCGCGCCAGCGCGGCAGCAGAGATCCATGCACGTTGATACAGCCCAGACGCGGGGTATCGAGCACCACCTTGGGCAGGATCAAGCCGTAGGCCACTACCACCATCAAGTCGGCGTCCAGAGATGCCAGCTCGGCTTGCGCCTCTTCCTTGCGCAGGGAAGCTGGTTGGTAAACCGGCAGATTGTGGGTCAGAGCCAGCTCCTTGACCGGGCTGGCGGTGAGCTTCTGACCACGGCCAGCAGGCTTGTCCGGCTGGGTATAAACGGCAACGACCTCGTGGTCGGAAGACAACAACGCCGCCAGGTGACGGGCGGCGAAGTCGGGAGTACCGGCAAAAATCAGTTTCAGCTTATTCAATGGGGCAGATCCTCAGAGGGCTTTGCGATCTTCACGGGCCATCTTTTCCAGTTTCTGGCGAATGCGCTGGCGCTTGAGCGGAGACAAGTAATCCACAAACAGCTTGCCGATCAGATGATCCATCTCATGCTGTATGCAGATAGCGAGCAGATCGTCCGCTTCCAGCTCGAACGGCTGGCCGTTGCGATCCAGCGCACGTACCTTGACCCACTCGGCGCGTGGCACCAGAGCTCTGTGGTCGGGCACCGAGAGGCAGCCCTCTTCGATGCCTGTGCTGCCCGCTTGCTCGAGGATCTCGGGGTTGATCAATACCAGAGGATCTTCACGGTTCTCAGAGACATCGATCACTATGATGCGCTGATGAATGTCGACCTGAGTGGCGGCCAGGCCTATGCCTTCCTCCGCGTACATGGTTTCGAACATATCATCTACAATGTGTTGTAACTCGGGTGTAAAGGTCTCGACAGGGGCTGCAACTGTGCGCAGACGTTCATCGGGAAAACGCAATACATCTAGAATGGCCATAGTTTTTTCTTTAGTTTCGTATAAATGCAGTCAATATTGGCGTAATTCTAGTCATTTACGCCGACAAAAAACAGCAACACTTTGCGCGCAGAAGTAACAGGGAGTGTTATGTATCTGAAGCAAACCATCCTCGCTTGCCTGCTGGCCACTCTGAGCCAGGCTGCCATGGCCGACCAGTTGACACTGAAAGCGGGTTATCCCGAGCGCTATGTCGTGCAAAAGGGTGACACCCTCTGGGATATTTCAGGCCGGTATCTGGCACAACCCTGGCTTTGGCCCCGTCTCTGGAACATCAATCCCCAGATTGCCAACCCGCACTGGATCTATCCCGGTGACGTGCTGCATCTGAGCTGGGTCAATGGCGAGCCTCGCCTCGGCAAAGCGATGCAGGGGGGCAAGCCGGTGGTTCACCTCTCTCCCAAGAGCCGTTACGAGAACAAGGCCAATCCGATCCCGACGTTGCCGCTTAGCGAGATAGGTCCCTTCCTGCGTACCGACCATATCCTGGCCGACAGCCAGCAGGCGAAACAGCTGCCTTATGTGCTCGGCAACGATGAGGCGCATATCGGCATGCTGGAGGGAGATACCCTGTATGTACAGGGATCGCTGACCCCGGGTCAGGACTACGGCATCTACCACCCGGGGAGCTTGTACAAGGACAAGGAGACAGGTGAGTTGCTGGGGCAGGAAGCTGTGTTTGTCGGCACTGCCAGAGCAGAGGAGCGGCTGGCGAATGATCGCACCCGAGTCACGCTCAGCCACAGCCAGCGGGAGGTATACCAGGGAGACAAGCTGATGCCCTTCCCGCCGCAAGAGAGTCTCTTCGCCGTCTTCACTCCTAAAGCCGCGCCCGTTATTTCGCCGGGTTACATCATAGATCTGCCGAGCAAGGCTCGTGGTGGCGGCAAGTTTGACGTTGTGCTCATCAATAAGGGGCTGCGCGATCAGGTTTCCCCCGGCGATGTGCTGGAGGTGCGGCGACCTGGCGCCCAGCTGGTGAGCAAGAACGGCAAGGTATCTTACAAAGAGTACTCTTCCGTCTATGACAAGGCGTTCTATTCTGCCGGCAAGCCCTCCCTGCCGTCGGAGGCGGTGGCGCGCGTCATGCTGTTCAAGGTGTACGACAAGCTGAGCTACGGCCTCATCATGCAGAGCCAGGGCATGGTCAGCTCCGGCTATCAGGTCAGTAACTTCTAACGTGTCATTTCCATCCGGGCGGCTTTCACTGTGGCTGACGCTGGATGCCGTTACTGGCATAGGCCCGGTCACTGCCTCACGCCTGCTGGCCCGCTTCGATGGTGACATAAAAGCCCTGTTTGAGTGCGATGATGGCGGTTTGCGGGCGCTGGGTCTCCACTCGTCCCAGATACGGCAGCTCAGATGGCCGCTGCCGGTGGTAGAGCTGGGGCTGAACTGGGCTGCCATGCCTGGCAATTACTTGGTTTGTCCCGATGATCCCGCCTATCCCGACCTGCTGAAAGAGATCCCTGCCGCCCCCTTGCTGCTCTATTGTCGCGGAAATGTCGCAGCCTTGTCGTTGCCGCAATTGGCTATGGTAGGGACGCGTCATCCCACCTATGCCGGCAAGGACAATGCCGCGCGTTTGTGTAGCGAGCTGGTAGGGTGTGGACTGGCGATTACCTCGGGGCTGGCGCTCGGCATAGATGGTGTCTGCCATCAGCAGGCGCTGGCGGCGGGCGGTATCACGCTTGCTGTGTTGGGCTCCGGCCTGGATTGTCTCTACCCCAAGCGCCATCATGGGCTGGCTGGCCAGATCCTGGAGAGCGGTGGCTTGATCATCTCCGAATTGGCGCCGGACAAGGGGCCGCTGGCCGAACATTTTCCCCGTCGCAACCGCATCATCAGTGGCCTGTCGCTGGGAACCCTGGTGGTGGAGGCTGCCGAGCAGAGCGGGTCACTCATCACGGCGCGTTACGCACTGGAACAGGGGCGCGAAGTGTTTGCCGTGCCGGGAGCGCCACAAAATGGGCAGGCGCTGGGTTGCAATAAATTAATCCAGCAGGGGGCCAAACTTGTGTTGAGTGCGGCCGATATAGTGGAAGAGCTTCCCGGATTGGCCAGTCTGGTGCGCAAAGAGGCTGGATTGCTTGAGCAAGAGCATAATAGCGAATTGCCTTATGCCGATTTGTTGGATAACGTAGATTATGAGACCACGAGCGTGGATACCGTCGCCGAACGGTCCCAGCTTCCTGTCGAAGTGGTATTGGGCAGGTTGGTAGAGCTGGAACTGGCAGGCGCAGTGATAGCGGTAGCCGGTGGATACGTCAGAGCGAGGAGGGCGAATCATGTTTGATGTACTGATGTACCTTTTCGAGACCTACATCCACAGCGATGCAGATGTGATGGTCGAACAAAATGAACTCACCGACGAACTGAGCCGGGCTGGTTTCGACAAGGACGAGATCGAGAAGGCGCTCAACTGGCTGGAAAGGCTGGCCAATCTGCATGATAGCGAGCGGGAGGTGTATGTCGCCGCCAGCGCGCAAGGCTCGATGCGTATCTATGCCCCGCAGGAGCTGGCCCGCCTTGGCACCGAGTGCCGCGGCTTCCTGCTCTTTCTGGAACAAGCCCAGGTGCTGAATGCCGAAACCCGCGAAATCTGTATCGAGCGACTGCTCGAGCTGGATAAACCGGATATCGAGCTGGATGACCTGAAGTGGGTTGTCATGATGGTGCTGTTCAATGTGCCGGGCAGTGAAAATGCCTACCAGCAGATGGAAGAGCTGGTGTTTGATGAGTCCGATGGCGTCATTCACTGACAGTCTGGTGTCGCGCTGGTAGAATTCAGGCCATCTGGATTTCAAGGCGCGGCACATGTCAAAAATCGATCATCATCTCTTTTCTGCCCACGAGCATGGGTTTGAGCGAGAGCCGTGCCCGCAGTGTGGTGCCGAGCTGTTGATCCGCCAGGGCAAGCATGGCCCTTTTCTTGGCTGCTCCGCCTACCCCTCCTGTGATTACATCCGTTCTCTGACACCGTCCGGTCGTGACATCGAGAAAGTGCTTGAGGGGTCAGCTTGCCCGGATTGTGGCCAGCCGCTGGCAATCAAGAAAGGTCGTTACGGTTTGTTTGTAGGGTGTACCCAGTATCCGGCCTGCCAGCATATCGAGTCTCTGCAGGAGAGCGATGATACCCAGATCCTCTGCCCCGAGTGCGGCAAGGGTCATCTGGTGAGCCGTACCTCCCGCTACGGCAAGCAGTTTTACTCCTGTGATGGGTATCCCCATTGTAAATATGTAGTGAATGACAAGCCGATCCCCATGCCTTGTCCCGAGTGTGGCTGGGGCATCATGGTGGAGAAGAAAGTGAGGGGCAATCTGAAGTGGATCTGCCCGCAAAAGAAATGCGGCCATCAAAGTGAGCAGGTATAATCCCGCCGCCGTAACCAAATTGAAACGTTTTCGGCGCACTTCAACCCCCCACTTGGAGTAAGGAAATTCCCACCATGAATAAACCTTTTGTTGCCGTATTGATGGGCTCTGACTCTGATTTTCCCGTGATGCAATCCACCCTTGAGATCCTCAAGTCGTTTGATATCGCAGTGGAAGTGAAAGTAACCTCTGCGCACCGTACTCCGGCTGCGACCCATCAGTATGTGACCGATGCCGAGTCCCGTGGTTGCAAGGTCTTTATCTGTGCTGCCGGTTTGGCGGCTCACCTGGCGGGTGCCGTTGCCGGCATCACCACCCGTCCCGTGATTGGGGTGCCCATCGATGGTGGTCCGCTCAAGGGACTGGATGCACTGCTCTCCACCGTGCAGATGCCGGGTGGCGTGCCGGTGGCAACCGTGGCGATCGGCAAGGCCGGTGCCAAGAACGCAGGTTACCTGGCAGCCCAGATGCTGGCGGTGGCTGATGATGAACTGGCAGCCAAGGTTCTGGCCGAACGCCAGAAGAATGCCGAAGAGGTGATGGCCAAGGATGCTGCCCTGCAGGCTCAACTCAAGTAAGTGATGAGGTGACAGCCCGCTGTATATGG
Organism: Aeromonas sp. 2HA2; assembly: GCF_029237345.1. Taxonomy (NCBI): domain Bacteria; kingdom Pseudomonadati; phylum Pseudomonadota; class Gammaproteobacteria; order Aeromonadales; family Aeromonadaceae; genus Aeromonas; species Aeromonas sp. 2HA2. The sequence continues at coordinate 69,254 of NZ_JAACGB010000014.1, forward strand.
TGCGGTTGTCGCCTTGCAGGCTTAACTCAACCAAGTAATGAGGTGGCAGCCAGGCTGCCGCATTTTTCCTATGTCTACTGAATTTGAACAAGCGGTTGCCGCCCTTCACGGCGAAGGGGTGATCGCGTATGCAACCGAGGCCGTGTTTGGTCTGGGTTGTGATCCTGACTCCGAGCTGGCGGTGCAGCGCCTGCTGGCCATCAAGCAGCGTCCGGTGGAGAAGGGCCTGATCCTGATTGCCGCCGATCTGGTGCAGTTGCAGGATTATATCGATCTGAGCCAGCTTAGCGGTGAGCAGCTGGCTCGGGTTGAAGCCAGCTGGCCCGGTCCCTTCACCTGGGTCATGCCGGCTCGCGCCACGACACCCACCTGGCTAACCGGGCAGTTCGAGACCCTCGCTGTGCGAGTCACCGCACACCCACAGGTGCAGGCCTTGTGCCGCGCCTTCGGCAAGCCGCTGGTTTCCACCAGTGCCAATCTGACCGGTGAAGAGCCCGCCCGTCGGGTGGCCGATATCGGTGAGCTGCTGGCAAGCAAGCTTGCCTATATCCTGCCCGGTGAAGTGGGTGGGCAAGCTAACCCATCCGAGATCAAGGACGCCCGTACCGGCGCCGTCATTCGTCCCTCCTGAGCGGACAGACTCTTTTTTGCAGTAATGCCGATGGGCGTGGAGCTCATGGCGTGACATCACAATAAAATGGACAGGGCGTTCAAGATCCTGCCTGACTGGAGACAAGATGAGCAAACCGGATGTGGCCCAGGTCAAGGCCTTCCTGTTGCAGTTGCAGGACGAGATCTGCCGAAGCCTGGAGCAGGCCGACGGCGTTGGGCGCTTTGTTGAGGATGTCTGGGCCCGTGAGGGCGGTGGCGGTGGTCGAACCCGCGTAATGCGCCACGGCGACATGATTGAGCAGGGTGGGGTCAACTTTTCCCATGTCTATGGTGATGCCATGCCAGCCTCGGCGACGGCTCATAGGCCCGAGCTGGCCGGTCGCAAGTTTGAGGCCATGGGGGTGTCGCTGGTGATCCATTCGCACAATCCCTATGTGCCGACCAGCCATGCCAATGTCCGTTTTTTCATCGCCGAGAAAGAGGGCGAGGAGCCCATCTGGTGGTTCGGTGGTGGTTTCGATCTGACGCCGTTTTATCCCTTTGCCGAGGATGTGCAGCACTGGCATCGAGTGTCACGCGATCTCTGCCAACCCTTTGGCGAAGATATTTACCCCGAGTTCAAATCTTGGTGCGATCGCTACTTCTTCCTCAAGCATCGCAACGAGACGCGGGGGGTGGGTGGCCTCTTCTTCGACGACCTGAATCGTTGGCCCTTTGCTGACTGCTTCGCCTTTATGCAGGCGGTAGGCCGGGGTTATCTCGATGCCTATCTGCCGATCATCGAGCGACGCAAGGCGCAGCCCTATGGCGAGCGGGAGCGGGAGTTCCAGCTCTATCGCCGCGGTCGTTATGTCGAGTTCAATCTGGTGTACGACCGGGGCACCCTGTTCGGGTTGCAGACCGGTGGACGTACCGAGTCGATTCTGATGTCGATGCCGCCACTGGCACGTTGGGAGTATGACTGGCAGCCGGAAGCGGGCAGCCCGGAGGCCTTGCTCTACACAGACTACCTCACGCCGCGAGAGTGGCTGTGACCCGAGGGGCCATGACGGCCCCTTTTTATTGGCCGATATTCGGCTTGTTCCCGAGTGCGAAAACCCGTTAAATCGGAATATTGCCTTCTGATGGAACTCTTTGATGGATCGTTATCTGGTTTTTGGCCACCCGGTGCGCCACAGCAAGTCCCCCTTCATTCATACCCTGTTTGCCAGACAAACTCAGCAAGAGCTGGAGTATGGTCTGGCTGAACCTGCCGTCGACGAGTTTGCTACGACCCTGCTAGCCTTCTTTGCCCAAGGGGGCAAGGGGTGCAATGTCACAGTACCGTTCAAGGAGCAGGCGTTTGCGTTGGTTGACAGCTTGAGCTCCCGAGCCAAACGGGCGGGCGCCGTCAACACCATCAAGCTGACCGATGACGGTGTACTGCTTGGAGACAATACCGATGGTGCTGGTCTGGTGGCGGACCTGAAGTCTCATGGTGTGACCTTGGCCGGGAGCCGGATCTTGCTGCTGGGTGCCGGGGGAGCCGCCCGTGGTGTTTTGGCTCCGCTGCTGGCCGAGCATCCGACAGAACTGGTGATTGCCAACCGCACCCACGCCAAGGCGGAGCAACTGGCGGCCGAGTTTCATGATCTGGGGGTTGTAACAGCTCTGACCTACGAGCAACTGGGGGGGACGTTTGATCTCATCATCAACTCCACCTCCGCCAGCCTGCAAGGGGAGCTGCCGCCCCTCTCCCCTGCACTGATCCACGCGAATATTGCCATCTACGACATGATGTATGGATCCATGGATACCCCTTTCATCAGCTGGGCCAAACAGTACGGTGCCCGTCAGGCCATGGATGGGCTGGGTATGCTGGTTGAACAGGCGGCTGAAGCATTCACCGTGTGGCGAGGAATCCGCCCAGGAACTAAACAGGTATTGAGAGAGCTGAAACGAAATCTGGGGACTCTATGAATCAAGGCATCCTGTTTCCCGAACTGGCGGCTTGGCAGCCGGATGAACAGAGGATACATTTTCCAGCCCAGCAGATGGGGGCATTGATCAATTGCCACATCAGTCGTCGGCGCCTGGAAAAAATGACCGGACTCTCCCTCGTCAAGGAGGAGGACATACTGCGTGCTTTCGAGAGCGTTCGTTTTGACATTGAAGATATTGCTGAGAAACTCATTGAAGAACAAGAGTTTGCAGAGGATGGATCCATCTACCTCTGAGTGTCCCAAGTTTTTTCTCAAAGCGGCGGAACTTGTGAGAAATACCGCTGACTAACTAGATAGTTGAGGAAGTGCTAGCTAGTCACCTTTATAACTCCCCGGTATTCGTACTGGGGATTTTTTTATCTGTATGAAAAATAAGTGGTTTTTACCAAATCTTCTTTCATGAAACTTAATTACATAAATTACTTTCACTTTTTGCTGCTTTGCTATACAGTTAGCGACGTAGGGTACAGAGGTAAGATGTTCTATCTTTCAGACCTTTTATTTCACGTAATTGAATGTGGCTGAATAGCTGCCCCGATGAGTATTCGTCGGGGTGTTTTTTTATGCACCAAATTTAGAGTAAATGCTTTAGTTTTGGCAAGTATTTGCTAGAATGAAAGGGCTTCTTGAGGAAAACCAGTCGTCTTTGTTCTCAAGATTTAGCTTCTTCCCAATTTTTGAACTGATTGTTTCAGGCCGGTACTGCACCAGTGGTACTGGCTTCATTTTTATCCCTTCTTTATCCCTTCTTTATCCCTTCCATACCTCGAAGTGTAATTAAATTTCATTTTGGTTCTTCTTGCGTGATGTGCTTGCCGTTTAATAGCAAAAATATGAAACCGTTATCATGTGGATATGAAGTTAATTATTAATTGAAATTAACTTCATATCCTATTGATTGATAATGATTTTACTAGGATTGCTAGAAGGGCATATCGGTGGGGATTGAGCGTTGGCAGGAAGCAGTTGAACTGAAAGTCTTTCAATCAGCGGAGGGTCAGCTCCGCTAATTGCAAGAGAGAAGCAGCAGGAAGATGGAGGAATGTATTATTCCTCAACCTGTTCTTGCTCATCGTTATCGGCAATTTCATCGGCACCCGCCAAGTACCAGCCAGACAGAGTCTGGGCCAATTTTTCCACCCCTATGTTGTTAAGGGAGGAGAAGGCTTCCACCTGGATCTGTGGGCCCAGGTCGGCAATGGCCTGACGTACCTTGATGACCTGATTGTTGCGGGGACCAGGGCTCAGCTTGTCAGCCTTGGTCAGCAGCAGCATGACCGGCAATTCACGGTGTGAGCTCCACTCCAGCATGTTCATGTCGGTATCTTTGAGCGGGTGGCGGATGTCCATCAGGATCACCAGGCCTTTCAATGACTCGCGGCGCTGCAGGTACTCTGCCAGTGACTTTTGCCACTTGAGCTTCATTTCTAGCGGAACTTGCGCATAACCATAGCCCGGCAAATCGACCAGACGCTTGCCCGGCTCCAGTTCAAACAGGTTGATCAACTGGGTGCGACCCGGTGTTTTACTGGTGCGAGCCAGGTTCTTGTGTTTCGTTAAGGTGTTCAATGCAGATGACTTACCGGCATTGGAACGGCCGGCAAACGCAATCTCGACACCCCCATCATTTGGCAGGTGGCGGATGTCGGGTGCGCTGGTCACAAAATGCACCTTATTGAAATTCAGAGTTTGTGTATCCAACGTAAATTCCCCATAGAGATAGAGGGTTATAGAGTTACTTTTTTGTGAAATCGTGTAAAATGACGTCGCTTAAACGCGTTTATTTTAACATGCCTTCAGCGGCATGGGATCTGGAAGCCTAATAACGAGAAGTTGGAACGCCATGAAGAACCTAGTCATTACTCTTGCTCTGATGGTTGGCGTAACGGGGATGGCACAAGCCAAGGGCGATGCCGCTGCGGGACAATCCAAGGCTGCCGTGTGTGCGGCTTGTCATGGACCGGACGGAAACAGCCTTGTTGATATGTATCCCAAGATTGCTGGTCAGCACGCATCATATATCAAAAAGCAATTAGTTGAACTGAAGGCTGCAGCTTCTGGCCAAATTGGTCGAGTCGCACCTATCATGGGGCCTATGGCTCTCCCCTTGTCTGAACAGGACATGGAAGACCTTGCTGCCTACTTCTCCAGCCAGAAGGTAACACCGATAGCGGTGCCTGATGATGCTGTAGCAGCGGGTAAAGCGCTCTATATGGGGGGGGACATGAGCCGTGGTCTGGCTGCCTGCACTGCCTGTCATGGTCCGCGTGGGTCAGGTATAGAACAGGCGAAATATCCAAGTCTGTCCGGCCAGCATCCTGCTTATATCAAGGCTCAGCTCACCGCCTTTCGTGCGGCTGCCCGTGATAATGATCCGAATGGCATGATGCAGGATGTTGCCAAGAAGCTGACTGATCAGGACATCGAAGCGCTTTCCAAATATGTGGCCGGTTTGCACTGATCATGTCTGATGATGTACCCCATTGATATGAACGAGGAGCCACTGGCTCCTCGTTTCTTTTTGACCTTTAACTCCATTTGGCCAGTTTTTCTCGCATTGCTGTAAGAGATCCCCCATTCATCGGCCTGGCCAAGGCTTAAACATTTTTCAAATTATGTTTAATAATTCATTAATTTCAATATGTTAAATGAGAGTGATAGGTTTATCTCCGTTTGAAAACGTTATCGGTGGATTGAGCCGCTTTATTAAGTTGATACAGTGGATATATGGAGCGGCCCACAGGGCCATTCACGACCGGGATGTTGTGAAGACAGGATGTCGATTTGGCTGGATGCCACAGAACCACGCAAATGACAGGCAAAGGATTGAAATACCAGGATGGTGACTGCTCAGGAAGAGCCGGGCTGCAGGATGCAACCACCCCAGAGTGATGACCGGATGTCGTCCCCATGGGTCAAAGCAAGCACACGCACATTCAGGATCGACCAATTAAGGTCAGGATGACCACATACAAAGATATGATGCGCAGAGGTATCACCACGGACAGGGTGATTTGCAGCCAGGGATGGGACTCGCATAAACATATCAAGGCAGCTTCGGCTGCCTTTTTTCTTTTGGGTCATTAACCCGATTAGCCATTCTGTGTCAAAATACCAGCAACATGCCCAGAGGATACCGATCCTGCGGTGTTCAGAGGCCAGCAATGGCCGGATTGGTGCGGGATCCCACTCTTGTTTCTAATCCACTGTTCCCCGTGTCTGTATCTTCCCCGGATGATTCTCATCCCGGGTGCGGGCTTCAATCCAGTTATTTGTCGGAGTCAGTCATTCATGTCGGCTAAACAACCCAATCGCAAGCCTACCGGTAAGCGCAAAGAATCAGATGCCAGTGCCCTGGACGGCCGTGAGCGCAAACGCGCTGCCAAGCGTAAGGGCTTGAAGGCGGGTTCCCGCCAGCAGGCAGAGCAATCCAGCAAGAACAACAATGGCAAGCAGGCCAAGGATCCACGTATCGGTTCCCGCAAGCCGGTCGCCTTGATCGTAGACGAGAAAGGTGCAAAGCCAGTTGCGCCCAAGCCTGCGAAAGAGAAGAAGCTGGTGATGACGCCGGAGCAGGAGCTGGCTGCCATCGAGAATGATGATCGCCTGAATGACCTGCTGGATCGCCTCGATGCTGGCGAGACCCTGGAAGCGACCGAGCAGGCCTGGGTTGACCAGCGTGTCGATCGTTATCAGGAATTGATGGATGAGCTTGGCATCATAGACAACGATGATGACGAAGAAGACGACGGCTCATTCGACGATGCCAGTTATGAGGCGCCGACCCAGCCCGCCTCCGAAGAGGAGTTGTGGGATCGTTTCACTCAGGTCGACTATCAGCCTGAGCCCAAGCCAGAGCCGAAGAAAAAGTGATGAATGGATGGATGCTGGCCGCCTCGTTGGGCGGCCTGATTTTGCTGGGGCTGGCGGTGTATGCAGGTACCCTGCTGGCTCGTCTCAAGCGCCAGCGCGATATGCAGCAGCAGGCCATAGCTGCGCGCAATGAACGCATTCTCGACAGCGTACGGGTGATCGCCCATGCGGTGCGGGATGGTCAGTGCGACTATTCCGAAGGTGCCATTCGGCTGACCAATTTGTTGGATGCCTTGCAGATCAAGGAAGGGCGCGTTTTTGCCAGCGAATTTCCGGGTCTGTACAGTCTCTATGAGAAGGTGAAAGAGATGCCGACTCATGAGGCGAGACGTGCCCTCAAGCGCAATGAAGTGATGAAGATGGATCTCGAACGCAGTGGCTATGAGGCCGAGCTGGAGGCACAGATCCTCAAGGATGTGGCCCAACTGAAGGATTTTCAGTTAAGCCGCTGAGCCCTGGATAACAAAAAAGAGGAAGCAAGCGTGCAAGCAGAACAGATTGTGTGGGATCAAGCCCTGATCGAAAAATATAACTACAGCGGCCCGCGCTACACCTCCTATCCCACCGCGCTGGAGTTCAACGAAAGCTTCGGCTATCCGGACCTGGTCCGCGCCGCAGGCCAGTACCCGGCGCGCAACCTGTCGCTTTACGTACACATCCCCTTCTGTCACAAGCTCTGCTATTACTGCGGCTGCAACAAGGTGATCACACGTCACCAGCACAAGGCCGATCAATACCTCGACTACCTCGAACAGGAGATCAAGGCGCAGGCGCCCCTGTTCAAGCATCGGCTGGTGACCCAGCTGCATTGGGGTGGTGGTACACCTACCTATCTGAACGAAGCCCAGACCCGTCGCCTGATGGCCATGTTGCGCGAGCACTTCCAGTTTGCAGAGGAAGGGGAGATCAGCATAGAGGTGGACCCGCGTGAAATCGAACTCAGCATGCTGGATGTGCTGCGAGAGGTGGGGTTCAACCGCATCAGTCTCGGCGTGCAGGACTTCAACAAGGCGGTCCAGGTTGCGGTCAACCGCGAGCAGGATAACGACTTCATCCGCGCCATGCTGGAGCGCGCCCGCGCACTGGGCTTTCGCTCCACCAATCTCGATCTTATTTACGGCCTGCCGCACCAGAACAGGGAGAGCTTCCACCACACCCTGGAGGAAGTGCTCAAGACGGATCCGGCCCGCCTCTCCATATTCAACTACGCTCATCTGCCGAGCCGCTTTGCCGCCCAGCACAAGCTGAAAGAGGAAGACATGCCGGCCCCCAGGGAGAAGCTGGCCATGTTGCAAGACACCATCGCCTTCCTCACCGGTCAGGGCTACCAGTTCATCGGTATGGATCACTTCGCCAAACCTGATGACGAGCTGGCGGTGGCGCAGCGCGAGGGCAAGTTGCACCGCAACTTCCAGGGCTACACCACCCAGGGGGATTGTGATCTGCTGGGGCTGGGGGTCTCCTCTATCAGCATGATTGGCGATGCCTATTCCCAGAACCAAAAAGAGCTCAAAGCTTACTACGCCCAGGTTGAAGAGCTGGGGCATGCCCAGTGGAAGGGGTGCTCCCTCAATCAGGACGACCTGATCCGCCGCGAGGTGATCAAACGTCTCATCTGCGATTTCAGCCTGAACTTCGCCGCCATCGAGCAGGCTTATGGTCTGGTCTTCAAGGCGTATTTTGCCGATGATCTCAAGCTGTTGCAGACCTTTATCGACGACGGACTGGTGCGCATGACCGACGATAGGCTGGAAGTGGTCTCCACCGGTCAGTTGCTTATTCGCAATATCTGCATGTGTTTCGATGTCTACCTGCGCAACAAGGCGCGCCAGCAGCAGTTCTCCCGGGTGATCTGAACAGGTAGCCCTGCACCGAAGATAAAAAAACCGCCTCGGCGGTTTTTTTATCGGGTCAGCAAACTGTTCAAGGTTTAGCGGCTGGCGGCGCGGGCGCTCAGCTCGGCTTTCTCGCCATCGCTCAGGAAAGCGAGGGTCAGGCCGTTTTGCTGGGCGGTGCGGATCTCGCTGGCGGTCATGCCAGCGGCCGGGGCAGCCACGTCATATTCGTGGGGCAGGTCTACGCCTTCTACCGCAGGATCGTCGGTGTTGAGACAGGCCAGCACACCGGCAGCCAGGAACTGGCGGATTGGGTGCTCGGTCAGGTTCGTGACCGTGGTGGTCTGCAGGTTGGAGGTGAGGCAGGATTCGATGCCGATGCGGTGCTCCGCCAGATAGGCCATCAGGGCAGGATCCGCAATCGCCTTGACGCCGTGGCCGATGCGCTCGGCGCCGAGATCGCGAATGGCTTGCCACATGCTTTCGGGGCCCGCCGCTTCGCCTGCGTGTACTGTGACGCGCATGCCCGCATCACGGACCTTGCGAAAATGCTCGGTGAACAGCTTGCCCGGGAAGCCCAGTTCGTCACCGGCCAGATCGACGGCAACCAGTTTGTCGCGATGGGCCAGACAGGCGTCCAGCTCCTTGCGGCACTGTTCGGTGCCGAAGGTGCGGCTCATGATGCCGATGAGGTTGGTCTTGATGCCAAAGTCGCGGCTGCCAGCTGCAACGCCGTCAATGATGGCTTCCACCACACCTTGTGGATGCAGTTTGTGGGTCATGGCCATGTAGGCGGGACTGAAGCGCAGCTCGGCATAGTCGATACCGGCACGCAGCAGATCCTCCACGTTCTCGTAAGCAACACGGCGGCAGGCATCGTAATCGGCCAGCACGGCCACGCCCCAGTCCAGTTTCTTCAGGAAGGCGACCAGACTCGGCTCATTCTCGACGATCTGCACGTGGGGGCGCAGTGCTTCCAGCTCAAAGGCTGGCAACTGGATATTGTGCTGACGGCCCAGCTCGAGGATGGTCTGCGCGCGGATATTACCGTCCAGATGGCGGTGCAGGTCGGTCAGGGGGAGAGATCTGTCAATCATGGTGGCGCCTTCTTCGAGTCGGGTTTGAAAGCCTGCCATTCTAGGCAGGGCTCTCAAAAAAGATACCCCGTTTGAAATCAAACGGGGTCTTATTGGTCAGGGATTTGCCAAGGCGTGATGGGAATCGTTTTTCCAGAGGGCTCAGGATAGGTCGAGCTCCTTGAGCTTGCGAGTCAGGGTGTTGCGACCCCAGCCAAGCAGGCGGGCAGCCTCCTGTTTGTGACCATGGGTGTGATCCAGTGCCGTCTCCAGCATGATCCGCTCAAATTGGGGCAGGGCATCGGCCAGGATGTCGGTCTCCCCCAGTGCCAGCTTACTGGCGACCCAGTCCTGCAACTGCTGCTGCCAGCAGCCGGGCAGGGCAGGTTGGCCGGGCTCGGCCGTGTTGGTGATGGGGGTCAGCAGTTCGGCGGGCAGATCCCCTACCAGCACCTCCTGACCCGAGGCCATGACCGTCAGCCAGCGGCAGACGTTCTCCAGCTGGCGCACGTTGCCCGGCCAGGCGAGACGGCTGATGTAGGCCTGGGTATCAGGGTGCAGGCTCTTGGCCTCCACGTTCAGCTCCTTGGCGGCGCGCAGCAGGAAGTGCTGGGCCAGCTGGGGTATATCCTCGCGGCGCTCCTTGAGGGCCGGAATATGAATGCGGATGACGTTGAGGCGGTGGAACAGATCTTCCCGGAATTCACCGTCTGCCACCCGTTTCTCCAGATTCTGGTGGGTAGCGGCGATGATCCTCACATCTACCTGCACCGGCTGATGACCGCCGACCCGGTAGAACTGGCCATCGGCCAGCACCCGCAGCAGGCGGGTCTGCACATCCAGCGGCATGTCGCCGATTTCATCGAGAAACAGGGTGCCGCCATCGGCCTGCTCGAAGCGGCCGTGGCGAATGTTGTTGGCACCGGTAAAGGCGCCTTTTTCATGACCGAACAGCTCGGATTCGATGAGATCTTTGGGGATGGCGGCCATGTTGAGGGCGATGAAGTTCTTGTGGGCGCGCGGGCTGTGCTTGTGCAGCGCGTGGGCGACCAGCTCCTTGCCGGTACCGCTCTGACCGTTGATCAGCACTGAGATGCTGGAGCGCGACAGCCGGCCGATGGCGCGAAACACTTCCTGCATGGCCGGCGCTTCGCCGATGATTTCAGGTGTGGTGGCCGTCTCCTGCTGGCGTGCCTTGCGCTTGGTGCGCTGTTCTTTCAGGTGATTCTCGGCACGGCGCACCAGGGTGACCGCCTCGTCGATGTCGAACGGCTTGGGCAGATACTCGAAGGCACCCCGCTGATAGGCGTTGACCGCGCTGTCCAGATCCGAGTGGGCCGTCATTATGATGATGGGCAGATCGGCCTGGCGGCGGTGGATCTGCTCCAGCAGGCTGAGGCCATCAATGCCGGGCATGCGGATATCGGAGAGGATCACATCGGGCGAACGTATCTCCAGCGAGCTCAGCAGTGCCTCGCCATCGGCAAAACTCTCGCACTCGAAGCCTTCACTGCCGAGGGTGCGTTCCAGTACCCAGCGGATAGAACTGTCGTCATCGACGATCCACACTTTTGCTGTCATGACGTTCCCTTATTTGCGAAGCGGTAGAAAAATGGTGAATTCGGTGTGGCCAGGCCAGCTGATGCAGTCGATGCGCCCCTTGTGCTGATCAATCAGGTTCTGGGCGATGGAGAGGCCGAGTCCGGTTCCCCCCTCCTTGCCGGTGATCATGGGGTAGAAGAGGGTATCGCGGATGGCATCGGGAATGCCGGGGCCGTTGTCGATGATCTTGATCTCGGCCGCCAGCCGGTAGCGCTGACCGTGGATGGTGATCTGGAAGGCGGTGCGGGTCTTGATGCGAATCAGCCCCGTCTGTTCACCTATGGCTTCGGCGGCGTTGCGCACCATGTTGAGAAAGGCTTGCTGCAGCTGATCCGGCTCCATCTCGAACTCGGGAATGCTGGGATCGTAATCCCGCTCTATGCGAACAGTAGGTGGCAGCTCCAGTTCCACCAGACGGCGCACCTGCTCCAGTACGGAGTGGACATTGTGCATCTGGTGGCGACCCGGACGCTGGGGACCGAGCAGGCGATCGACCAGCACCCTCAGCCGGTCGGCCTGCTCTATGATGATGCCCGTGTATTCGCGCAAGGCCGGGTCCGGCAGCTCTTTTTGCAGCAGCTGAGCCGCGCCGCGCAGGCCGCCCAGCGGGTTTTTGATCTCGTGGGCCAGCCCGCGCACCAATTCCTTGGCCGCCTGTTGCTGGGCATGTTGTTGCAGCTCCTGGCTGATCTTCTTCTGCTGATCAATTTTGCGCAGCTCTACCACCATCAACCGCTGTTCATGGTCGGCGAGCGGGCTCACGCTCATCTCCACCAGCCTGGGTTCACCTTCTACCACCAGGGTCACCTCACTGTCGGTGAAGCCCTGCCCAGATGTGAGGCACTGCTTGAGGCGCTGCACATCGAGAGAGATATGTTCCAGCAGGTGGGGCAGCTCGATCCCGATCAGCCGGCGCTGGCTGAGGGAGAGCAGTTGTTCGGCCGCCGGGTTGACGAACTGGATGCAGAGCCGCTCATCCATCAGGATGACGGCGGTCAGCAAGTTATCGAGCAGTATCTTGGCTTGATCCGGGCGGGTTGGCACAGGTTTCTCCCTAAAACGGTGCTATACACCAGTAATGCACCAACGTGGTGCATTTAGTCTACCCGTATCGATGCACAGGATCACCCCTTGTTGGGGAGCGGAGTCACTTTAGGTGCCGGATTGATACTGGCTCGGTGCAGGTAGAAGGTGACTACCCTTGATTTAGCAAGGATCGTACCGTCTTTGGCGAGTAGTTCGAGTTGTGCCTCATGTGCGCCGCGATCCAGGTTTTCGACCCGAATAGCCAAGCCGTTGCTGACGATGGGGGCAGCCTTGCCATCCAGGGTCAGGCGCACGTCGTACTGGGTCGGCGGTTTGGGGCTTATCTGCCCCTGGAACACCACATTGCCCGTGTTGTCGCGCAGTGTGCTGCCCTGTTCCGGGGAGAGCAGTTCGATTGCCAGCTTGGCTGCTTCCTCCTCTTTCTTGGCATCAACGCCGGTCAGGCTGTTGAAGTTGTCCACCTGCACCGAGCGGGGGGCACCACCAATGAGAGGGGCAACACGCAGATCCACTTCTTTGGCCTGCTGGCCGGGAGGGGGGGCATCCGTGTAGTGAACGACGCCCTTGCTGTCTGTCCAGGAGTAGATCTTGGTGGCCTGGGCGGCGGTGCTCGTCAACAGCACAAGTCCCAGAGCCCATAAGGGGCATGCGTTTTTCATCCATCTCTCCTTGACGGGATTTTGCTTAATCCTATCAGAGAAAAAACCCGCCTGTTGGCGGGTTTGGTCAAGTTCAGAGCTGTGGTCCGGATTAAACGGAGTAGTACAGTTCAAACTCCAGCGGGTGCGGGGTCATGCGCACACGGTCAACATCATGCTGTTTCAGTTCCAGATAGGAATTGATGAAGTCATCGCTGAACACGCCACCGCGGGTCAGGAACTCGCGATCGCTGTCCAGTGCGGCCAGTGCTTCGTCCAGAGAGCCGGCAACGGTCGGCACTTCTGCGGCTTCTTCCGGCGGCAGGTCATACAAGTTCTTGTCCATGGCATCGCCCGGATGGATCTTGTTGATGATACCGTCCAGACCGGCCATCAGCTGAGCTGCAAAAGCCAGGTACGGGTTGGCTGCCGGATCCGGGAAACGTACTTCGATACGACGCGCTTTCGGGCTCGGTACGACCGGGATACGAATGGAAGCAGAGCGGTTGCGGGCGGAGTAAGCCAGCATGACAGGTGCTTCATAACCCGGAACCAGACGCTTGTAGGAGTTGGTGGTCGGGTTGGCGAAGGCGTTGATGGCCTTGGCGTGCTTGATGATACCGCCGATGTAGTGCAGTGCCATCTCGGACAGACCGCCGTACAGGTCGCCAGCGAACAGGTTGACACCGTTCTTGGCCAGGGACTGGTGGCAGTGCATGCCGGAGCCGTTGTCACCGAACATGGGTTTCGGCATGAAGGTGACAGTCTTGTTGTAAGCGTGGGCCACGTTGTGGATCACGTACTTCAGAACCTGCACTTCATCCGCTTTCAGGGTGAGGGTGTTGAAACGGGTGGCGATCTCGTTCTGACCGGCGGTTGCCACTTCGTGGTGGTGCGCTTCAACGACCTGGCCCATCTCTTCCAGCACCAGACACATGGCGGCGCGGATATCCTGGGAGGAGTCAACCGGTGCAACAGGGAAGTAGCCACCCTTGACGAAAGGACGGTGACCCTTGTTGCCGTGCTCATAGGCGGTGCCGGAGTTCCAGGCGGCTTCTTCAGATTCGATTTTCACGAAGCTGTGGCCCATGGTGTTCGAGAAGGTGATGTTGTCGAACATGAAGAATTCTGGCTCAGGCCCGAACAGTACAGTGTCAGCGATGCCGCTGGACTTCAGGAACTCTTCGGCACGTTTGGCGATGGAGCGCGGGTCGCGGTCATAGCCTTGCATGGTGGCCGGTTCCAGAATGTCACAGACGATGTTCAGGGTGGTCTCTTCGGTGAATGGGTCCAGCTTGGCGGAGGCCGCATCCGGCATCAGCACCATGTCAGACTCGTTGATGCCCTTCCAGCCGCCGATGGAGGAGCCATCGAACATCTTGCCATCTTCGAAGAAATCTTCGTCAATCTGATGGGAAGGGATGGATACGTGCTGCTCTTTACCCTTGGTGTCGGTAAAGCGCAGGTCAACAAACTTGACTTCGTGTTCCTGGATCAGGGCCATTACATTCTGGGCTGACATGCTAAGTAACCTCCGGTGTTAAAACTCTTAGGGTGAATGCGTCATCACATTCACATAAGCCAGTATCGTGCCAAGTTTGTGACAGCTTGATTTCAGGGCGTTTGCGGCTATAAGCCTGCCCCAAGACTTGCTGTCCCAGCGCGTTACGCCTCAAAGTAGTGCAACTGTGGATCGTTTTGGTGCACTAAAATGGTGCGCAGTATACGGTCAGCCCCCATCTAAACAGGCTTTGATCGGAAGGTCTATGATCCTGATCCCCTGTTATGCGTGATTGCACTGCAATTATGCTAGGCAGATCACAAAGGCGAGAGTACAATTAGCGCCCAATTTTACCCGGTGATTGAGGCGAGAATGTTAGAGAATTTACGCAATATTGCGATTATTGCGCACGTAGACCACGGCAAAACTACCCTGGTTGATAAGCTGCTGCAGCAGTCTGGAACCCTGGACCGTACCACTGATGGTCAAGAGCGTCTGATGGATTCCAACGACCTGGAAAAGGAACGTGGTATTACCATTCTCGCCAAGAACACCGCGATCCGCTGGAAAGACTACCGTATCAACATCGTTGATACCCCGGGTCACGCCGACTTCGGTGGTGAAGTAGAGCGCGTTATGTCCATGGTCGACTCAGTGCTGCTGCTGGTTGATGCTGTTGACGGCCCTATGCCGCAGACTCGTTTCGTGACCCAGAAGGCATTCGCCCAGGGTCTGAAGCCGATCGTGGTCATCAACAAGATCGACCGTCCGGGTGCTCGTCCTGACTGGGTTATGGATCAGGTGTTCGACCTGTTTGACAACCTGGGTGCGACCGATGAGCAACTGGACTTCAAAGTTGTTTACGCTTCAGCACTGAACGGTTGGGCCACCATGGACCAAAGCGTTGAATCCGACAACATGGAACCCCTGTTTCAGGCCATCGTCGACAACGTCGAGCAGCCGAAGGGTGACCCTGCCGGTGCTTTCCAGATGCAAATCTCCCAGCTGGACTACAACTCCTACGTCGGTGTTATCGGTATCGGCCGTATCAGCCGTGGTCGCGTCAAGACCAACCAGCAAGTCACTGTCGTCGGTGCCGATGGCAAAACCCGTACTGGTAAGGTCGGTCAGGTGCTTGGCTACCTGGGTCTGTCCCGTACCGAAGTTGTTGACGCGCAAGCGGGCGACATCATCGCCATCACAGGTCTGGGCGAGCTGAAAATCTCCGACACCATCTGTGACAACGGTGCTGTTGAAGCCCTGCCGCCGCTCTCCGTTGACGAGCCGACCGTGAACATGACCTTCCAGGTCAACACCTCACCGTTCGCTGGTAAAGAAGGCAAGTTCGTGACTTCCCGCAACATCCTGGAGCGTCTGAATCAGGAGCTGGTCCACAACGTGGCCCTGCGTGTGGAAGAGACCGAAGATCCGGACAAGTTCCGCGTATCCGGTCGTGGTGAACTGCACCTCTCCATCCTGATCGAAAACATGCGTCGCGAGGGTTACGAGCTGGCAGTATCCCGTCCGGAAGTTATCCTGCGCACCGTGGATGGCGTTCTGCACGAACCGTTCGAAACTGTGACTGTCGACGTGGAAGAGATCCACCAGGGTTCTGTGATGGAGCAACTCGGCCTGCGTAAGGGTGAGATGACCAACATGACCCCGGATGGCAAGGGCCGTGTCCGTCTTGACTTCATGATCCCGAGTCGTGGCCTGATCGGCTTCCAGACCGAGTTCCTGACCATGACTTCCGGTACCGGTCTGTTGTACCACACCTTCGACCATTACGGTCCGCACAAGGGTGGCAGCATCGGCGAGCGTCAGAATGGCGTGCTGATCTCCAACGCTACCGGCAAGGCGCTGACCTTCGCCCTGTTCGGTCTGCAAGACCGCGGTCGTCTGTTTATCGGTCACGCTACCGAAGTGTACGAAGGCCAGGTGATCGGTATTCACTCCCGTTCCAATGACCTGACTGTAAACTGCCTGAAGGGCAAGCAGCTGACCAACATGCGTGCCTCCGGTACCGACGAAGCCCAGGTGCTGACTCCGCCGATCCGCATGACCCTGGAACAGGCTCTCGAGTTCATCGATAACGATGAGTTGGTAGAGATCACTCCCAAGGCCATCCGTGTGCGCAAGAAACTGCTGACTGAAATGGATCGCAAGCGCGCCGGTCGTGCTTGATATCTGTTTATCGACAGACAGAGAGAGGCCTGCGGGCCTCTTTTTTTATGCCCCTTTGACGGTGGATCACCAGCCAGTATGCTCGGGCTGGTCGTACCGATCCGGTCCATGGGTGGTCAAATGACCATGCTATCTGACACAATGTCTGCATGATGAAGACGTTGAGAATCACAATGCAGCAGAAATTTGGTGGCCGTCTTGGCCATGCTCTCTCCTTTTTACGCCACGATGGCGGCCATTTCGCCCAGTTTGTCTGGAGCCGTTTCCAGCACGACAGGTTGACCGTCACCGCCGGTTATCTGGCCTATGTCACCTTGCTCTCTCTGGTCCCCATGATTGCCGTGGTATTTGGCATGATGTCCGCCTTCCCTGTGTTCCAAACCCTGAAACAGGCGATGGAGCAGTTCGTCTATCACAACTTCGTGCCGACCGCGGGTGAGATGCTCAAGGAGTACATAGATGGCTTCGTGGCGAATGCCACCAACACCACTGCCGTGGGTATCGGTGCCCTGATAGTGGTGGCGCTGATGCTGATCTCGGCCATCGACAAGAACCTGAACTACATCTGGCGCTCGACCCAGGGCCGGCCGCTGGCGCAGGCGTTTGCCATGTACTGGATGATACTGACACTGGGCCCTGTGCTTATCGGTGGCAGCATTGCCATCTCCTCTTACATCTTCTCGCTGCGGTTGTTCGGGGCCGAGAGTCTGTTCGGCATCGGCTATCTGTTGTTGCGCAGCTTGCCGTTCCTCTTCTCGGTGCTCACCTTCCTGCTGGTCTATACGGTTGTGCCCAACTGCAAGGTGAGGCTGGTTCATGCCTTCATCGGTGCCTTGGTGGCCGCTACCCTGTTCGAGCTGGCCAAGCGCGGGTTTGCCATTTACATCACCAACTTCCCCTCCTATCAGGCCATCTATGGCGCTCTGGCGACCATTCCGATCCTGTTTGTCTGGGTTTATCTCAGCTGGTTGGTGGTATTGCTTGGCGCCGAGACCACGGCTTGTCTCGGCGAATATGAAAAACCGGTGAGCGAGGAGTTGGCCTGATCCATCGCTTTGCCCGTCGTTTTCTTGGTAGCATCGACGACCGCCCCTGTGAGGGCGGTCGTTCTGTTTTGAGAGGAGAGGGATGTGATTGCATTGATCCAGCGGGTCTCAGAGGCCAGCGTGACAGTGGAAGGCGAAGTAACGGGTGCCATTGCCAATGGCCTGCTGGTGTTGCTCGGGGTGGAGCAGGGGGATGACGAGGCCAGGGCGGACAAGTTGCTGCACAAGGTGAGCGGCTACCGCATCTTCTCCGATGAAGAGGGCAAAATGAACCTCAATGTGAGTCAGGCCGGCGGCAGCCTGCTGGTCGTCTCCCAGTTCACCCTGGCGGCGGATACCAAAAAAGGCATGAGACCCAGCTTCTCTGGCGGCGCCCATCCGACCGACGCCGAGCGGCTCTACGACTATTTTGTAGTGCAGGCAAAGGCCAGTGGCATACCGACCGAGACAGGCCGTTTTGCTGCCGACATGAAGGTGGCGCTGCTCAACGATGGCCCCGTCACCTTCTGGCTGCAGGTGTAGGCGTCATGGCTGGGATCCCGCTCCGGCTTACCGGCCTTCATCTGCGGACGTGCAGACAGGGCCAGCCGTGGCATCCCATAACAGGAGCTAGGGGATCAGATTGGTGGCGTGCAGTATGACGTTGCGATAGCCGGGCACCCCGTGGGTGCTGGTGAGGCCAATCCACTCCTCCGCCAGCCGCCTGGCCTGCGCCAGTTCGAGATGTGTTCGTGGCAGCAGGTTGACGATGAGGGTGCCGCGGAGGCATTTGGCCAGCACCTGATAGAGCGGAGCCTGAAACAGCAGCAGGGGATTGCCATCCTGACTGAACAGGTCGAGCAGCACGAAGTCATAGGTGTCGTCGTGGGCCAGCAGGAAGGCGAGGGCATCGGCGTGGTGCAGGTGCAACGCCCGGTCAACGGATTCCGCCGGGTGGCGGAAGAAGGTCTGAAACAGGGTCAGTACCTCTTCATCCAGATCGACGCAGTCGTGCCGTGCCTCTGGCCAGCGCACTCCCAGATGACGGGTGAGATCGCCACCGCCCAATCCCAGTTCCAGCACCCGGCTTGCGGTGGCGGGCAGCAGGTCTGCGATGCACTGCTGATGGGGCAGGCAGAGGGCGGCAGGTTCGGCAAGGGACATGGCCGATTGCACTACACCGTCTATCTCCAGCCAGCGGTGCTGGTCATTTTCCTGTACCGTGAGGCGGCGCTGGGGTTTGACGCTGAGGTGCAACAAGTGATCGGCTTGGTACGCTTGCAGATTGAAGTCCATGAATTTGCACGGCAAGATGGTTTCCGGCCAGTGTAACTCAAGGATAGAACTATGTACCGGGTGGTCACTCCCCAGACGGCAGCCGAATTGGATGCCTATTACTAGCTGCGCTGGGAGGCATGGGTGCGCAAGCCCTCCAATCTGTCCGTCGGCGCTAACTCAAGGATCGCTTTATGTACCGGGTAGTCACTCCTCAAACGGCAGCCGAGCTGGACGCTTACTATCAGCTGCGCTGGGAGGCATGGGTGCGCAAGCCCTTCAATCTGTCCGTCGGCGCTAACTCAAGGATCGCTTTATGTACCGGGTAGTCACTCCTCAAACGGCAGCCGAGTTGGATTCTTACTACCAGCTGCGCTGGGAGGCATGGGGGCGCAAGCTCTTCAATCTGTCCGTCGGCGCTAACTCAAGGATCGCTTTATGTACCGGGTAGTCACTCCTCAAACGGCCACCGAACTGGACGCTTACTACCAGCTGCGCTGGGAACTGCTGCGTAAACCCTTCAATCTGCCCATTGGTTCCGAGCGAGACGAATACGATACCGTCGCCATTCATCGCATGATGATGGCGCCGGATGGCACTCCCATTGCCGTTGGTCGACTGTTTATCGGGGGTGACGAGGCCCAGATCCGCTTTATGGCGCTGCACCCCGAGTATCGTAGCCAGGGATTGGGGGCTCGCATGGTGGAAGATCTCGAACAGCTCGCCTGCCAGGAAAAAGTGAAGCGGCTGGTGATG
Source organism: Aeromonas sp. 2HA2 (assembly GCF_029237345.1). NCBI lineage: Bacteria > Pseudomonadati > Pseudomonadota > Gammaproteobacteria > Aeromonadales > Aeromonadaceae > Aeromonas > Aeromonas sp. 2HA2. The sequence continues at coordinate 88,660 of NZ_JAACGB010000014.1, forward strand.
AATGCCCGTCAGGAAGCGGTGGAGTTCTATCGCAGGTGCGGCTTCCTCGAAGTGGGGGAAGGGCCGGTCAGCTTTGGCCGCATTCCCCATCGTCAGATGATCAAATCCTTGAGCCCCTTGCAGACCATCCAGTATCGCCCCGAGTGGTGCCAGGATCTCACCACTCGCTGGTCGCAAGGCATCCCCATCAGTGAGAAGATGGGGGTACACATCACCCACTATGACGGCCAGACTTTTCATCTCAAGGCCAATCTGGCGGCCAATCTCAACGTGCATGACACCATGTTTGCCGGCAGCATCTACAGTCAGTGCGTGCTGGCGGGCTGGGGTCTCATCTGGTTGCAGCTGAAAGAGGCGGGTCTGGTGGGGGATACGGTACTGGCGGAGGGCAACATCAAGTATTACCGCCCGGTCAACGAGGAGCCCGAGGCGCGGGTTGCCAGGGAGGGGATGCCGGCCGTGCTGGCTCCGCTCAAGGCGGGGGAGTCGGCCAAATTCAGCCTCATGGTCAAGTTGTTCAGCGGCGACAAGCTGGCGGTGGAATTCATCGGCCAGTATGTGGTGCAACCGGTCAAACGGCGAGGCCAGTCCCCCGTTCTGTAAAAGCTACCTGAAACAAACAAGGCCTCGTGATGAGGCCTTGTTTGTTTCACTGAACGCTGGTCGACGCGGGTGCTTTGGGCTGTGGTACTGGCCGCCAGAGCGGGCTGTTGCGCCCCTGTGCAGGATAAGGCACCCCCACCTCCCAGCCACAGGAGGCCTGCCTGGCCGGAAACTCCCAGCTCAAGACGGGTGCATCAAGCGGGCCGCGCCAGTGGCTCAGCAGCTCGGCACAGCGCTGGCCATTCAGGACACCGAGATCCAGCTGCCACTGCTCCTTGACCAGATCCATGCCCCCTTGCAGGGCGAGCAGGTGAGTGATGGTGGAGGCACCAGCCTGTTCCACCTGCAGCTGGCCATGCTCGATCTTGCCTTGCAACTTGATGCGGTAGAAGGGGGTATCTCCTTCCTGCATCGCCTGCCACAGGCTTTCCGGCGTCAGATCAGGTGGCGTGGCGCCTTTGAACCACTCATCCAGCAGTGGATCTATCTTCACCTTGTCCCAGAAGGGATCAACCGCATCGAGGGCGAAGCTGCCCTGCAGGGTACTGCGCCACTCTCCTGCTGTCTTGCCATGCACGGCTTGCAGATCGGCACTCAGATCGGCTTTGCCGGCGAAGGAGATGGGGGAGTGCAGTATCTTGCTCCACTGCACCAGATCCAGCTTCTCCCCCTTCAACTGCAGGCGGCTGCTTTGGCCGGGCTCCTTGCCCCACTGGCCGCTCAGGCTGAGTGAGCCCTCATCCGGCAGCGAGCTGGTCAGCTTGTTGAGCTGCCAGGAGCTGGGGGTCAGCTCACCATCCAGTTCGCCGTTTCGGGCACTGAGGCCGTCCCACACCAGCTCGAACCACTTGCTCTCGACCTTTGCCCGGCCGAGCAAGGGGGTTGGCTGCTCGCCCCGCAGGGAGAGATCGCTTAGATAGAACTGCCAGCCCGTCAGCGACAGGGGCAGGGTATCGTCGAAGGAGAGTACCTTGAGTTTGTCGAACGCCAGCTTGCGGATATCGATCTGTTGTGGCCGCCAGCTTTGCCAATCCTGCCACCACCCCTCTGGCAGGCTGATCTCCATGCCGCTCAGCGTCATGTCTTTGAGGGTCAGCTTCTGCTGCTGGGTATCGAGGGCCAGATCCAGATTGAATTCACCTTCATAGGCGTTGCCCTGCACCTCGGCATCGATCTGCTGTGGCGAGAAAGAGACTCGTCCCTTGAGATCTTCCAGCTGGAACAGGCCGCGGCCGAGATCGCCGAGGCTACCCGTAAAGTAACCGGTCGGCGTACTGCCAGCCTGCCAGCTGAAGGCGGTGAGCTGGCCGTTGAAGTTGTTGAGGGAGATCTCCTGGGTGATGGCGTTGATGCTCACATCGCGCACTTGGCCCGTGTCCAGGCTGATGTGGCGCAAGGGCAGTTCAGGCTGGCCCATTTCTCCCCACTCGACCCGCATGCCTTGTGCCTTCAGATTGTGCAGTCGCAGGTTGCGGGCGGGCCAGTCCAGGGTCATGCCGGTTTCCAGCAGGCCATCGAACAGGTTGGCGGTCAGCCGATCCGTACTCAGCACCTGGCCTTCCAGTCGTCCCTTCAGATTGAGGCGGGAGAGGGCAAAGGCCGGGGTTTCCAGCTCATTGATGTTGAGGCTCAGGTTGGCCTGGGGCGGCCGCACCGGATTGAGCAGCTGCCAGTCGTTGAGGGTGGCGTTGAGGCCGCTCAGGGTCAGCTCGTCACTGTGCAGACTGAGGCGATCGATAGTGCTGTCGCTGATGGTGAGGGAGTGAACCGGCAGGGTCGGCAAGGTGTTGGGCAGCGGCAGCTTGATGACGGGGCGAATGAGGTCGAGGTGGGCGATGCGCACGTCCCGGTTCAGCCAGTCGATGCTCTCTATTTCCAGATAGAGCTTGTCGAGGGCGATGGCGTCGCCATAGCTCACCTGCTCGGCCAGCAGGGTATAGGGATGGAGCGGGTTGAACACCAACCGCCCTATGGTGACCGGCACGCCGGTTTGCTGGCTGATCCAGCTGGCGATGGGGCCCCTGGCCCGTTCGGCGTCGAACAGACCGAGCGCGACCCAGACAAACAGCAGCAGGAAGGCAAATGTGTAGAGCAGGGCGCGAAGCCAGGAATTCATCGGTGCTTTCCTCCAGGGTCTGAGTGTTGTGGCAACACATCTATTGGGAGCCTGAGTGTCACGTTAGTTCTTTCTTGTTCTGCTCTACTCAGGCGTTGGAGTAGTGATCCCGCAGACCCAGCCAGCGCCGGATGAGCGGTTCGACATGGGCGGGATGCCTGTCCATCAGGAAGCGCGCCATCTTCTGTACCTGAGGGATGAGTGGCTGGTCGCGCACCAGATCGGCAATTTTGAGATCGGCCAGCCCGGTCTGGCGGGTACCGAGCAGTTCCCCCGGGCCGCGCAGCTCGAGATCGCGCTGGGCGATCAGGAAGCCGTCGTTGGTCTCCCGCAATACCCCGAGTCGGCTCTGGGCCGTCTTGGACAAGGGAGCATGATAGAGCAGCACGCAATGAGAGGCCACAGAACCGCGACCGACCCGGCCGCGCAGCTGGTGCAACTGGGCCAGCCCGAGCCGCTCCGGGTTTTCGATGATCATCAGGCTGGCGTTGGGTACATCCACCCCCACTTCTATGACTGTGGTGGCGACCAGCAGCTGCAGTATGCCCGCCTTGAACTCCTCCATCACCCGCTGCTTTTCGATGGGGCGCATCCGGCCGTGTACCAGCCCGATATGCAGGCCGGGAAGCTGGTTTTGCAGCTCGGCGGCGGTATCCTCGGCGGCCTGGCACTCCAGCGCCTCGGACTCTTCGATCAGGGTACAGACCCAGTAGGCCTGCTTGCCCTCTTCACAGGCCAGCTTGACCCGCTCGATCACATCCGGGCGACGGCTGTCCGGCAGGGCGACCGTGGTGATGGGGGTGCGGCCCGGTGGCAGCTCGTCGATGACGGAGGTGTCGAGATCGGCATAGGCGGTCATCGCCAGGGTGCGGGGTATGGGAGTGGCAGTCATGATGAGCTGATGGGGATGGACTCCCTCCCGCTCCCCTTTTTCCCGTAGCGCGAGGCGCTGATGCACCCCGAATCTGTGCTGTTCATCGATGATGACCAGGGCGAGGCATTGGAACACCACCTGCTCCTGGAAGATGGCGTGGGTGCCCACCACCATCTTGACGCTGCCATCGGCGATCGCGGCGAGCTGGGTTTCCCGCGCCTTCCCTTTCTGTTTGCCCGCCAGCCAGCCGACTCCGATACCGAGCGGCTCCAGCCAGTTGGCGAAGTTGATGGCATGTTGTTCGGCCAGCAACTCGGTCGGTGCCATCAGCCCCACCTGGCAGCCGTTGCCAATGGCCTGGAGGGCTGCCAGCGCCGCAACCAGCGTCTTGCCGGAGCCCACGTCCCCCTGCACCAGCCGCATCATGGGGTAGCTGCGTTGCAGGTCCTGGTTGATCTCGGCTACCACCCGATTCTGGGCACCGGTCGGTTTGAACGGCAGCGCCCCCAGCAGTTGCTTGACGAGGGCAGGTGCCGGCTTGAGGGCGCGTGCCAGCTGGGTTTGCGCCTGGGCACGCACTTTGAGCACCGACAGGTTATGAGCCAGCAGCTCTTCCAGCACCAGTCGTTGCTGGGCCGGGTGCTGGCCGCTCTCCAGCAAGGCCAGCGCCACCGAGGGGGGCGGGCGATGGAGCAGGCGCAGGGCGGCGGCCAGATCGATCTGCTGGGGATAGAGGCCTGCAGGCAGCAGCTCCTCCACTCCGTACAGGTCGAGTTGAGCCAGCGCCTGATCGGTGAGGCTACGCAGGGTGAGCTGGCGTAGCCCTTCCGTGGTGGGGTAGACGGGGGTGAGTGCCTCTTCGGTCTGACCGGCTTGTTCTTCACCGAGCAGCTTGTACTCGGGGTGGGCCATCTCGAGCCCGTATTTGCCGGGGCGCACCTCGCCGAAGCAGCGGATCAACCTGCCCTGCCCCAGGCTGTTCTTCTGGGCGGCGGTGAAGTTGAAGAAGCGAAGGGTCAGAGTACCGGTGCCGTCACTGATGCGGCAGACCAGCATGCGGCGGCGCCCCATCACCAATTGAGTGTCCTGGATTTCGCCCTCGACGGCGCCGTGCAGCCCGGGCGGCAGATCGCCGATGGGCCACACCTGGGTACGATCCTCATAGCGAAGGGGGAGGTGGAACAGCAGATCCTGTACCGTGGCCAGCCCCAGTCGCTCGAGTTTCTCCTGCATCTTGCTGCCGACGCCCTTGAGGCTGTCGAGGGAGATTTTATCCAATTTCATCAATTAGATGCCCGAAAACACTGTAAATATGTCCAGATGATAGGGGTTATTGACGTCTCGGTGCAAGCCGCGTTGCAGTGACACCCGGCGCCAGGCCAGGGGCGGGATGCTGACCATGGCAGATCCTGACAAAAAGGCCTGCCGAAAACGGCAGGCCTTTGCACAGGTATCAACGAGTGAGGACGGGCAGCGTGTACCCCGGGTCAGATGATGCGCTTGAGCAGTATATGGGCCCTGACCCTGTGGATCCGGGCCAGCAGCTTGCGTACCTGTTCCGGGTAGTCCTTGATCTGCTCTATCTGATCGAAGTGGCTGATCCGCTTGGTGTTGGCGAGTATGTTCTCCCGCTCCCCGTTGAACTGGGCGCGCAGGTGATGGCGACGATCGTACACCAGCAGGCCGTTCTCCAGATCCAGCGCCCAGGCGCGGGGGTTCAGGTTGTTGCCGGTGAGCAGTGCCCACTCGTCATCCACGAAGATCCCCTTGAGGTGGTAGGAGTTGCGCTCGCAGCACCACAACATCAGGTTGAGACGGCCGGCATCGATGTGATGCTGATTGCGCTCGGCAAACTTGCGCAGATTGGTCTCGTACAGATAGGGCAGGCCACCTATGGTGGTGAACTTCTCTTCCGGCGGGATGAAGAAGTCGTTGGCCGTCTTGTCGCCCACCACTATGGTCACCTTGCAGCCGCGCTTGAGCAGGGCTTCGATGTCCTTGTTCAACTCCTTGGGCGGGTTGAAATAGGGGGTGCAGATGAAGATCTCCCGCTCGGTGGCGCGCACCAGGGTACGGATCATCTTGTTGAGCTGATTGCCCCGCTTGCCCAGCCCCGTCATCGGAGTGATGGCGATCTCCTGGCTGTTGACCGGCATGCTCTCGAAGCGGTACTGGCCCAGGCGCAGGCTGTGCTTGAAGCGGCGGATCGGCCCCTTCAACTGCTTGGCGGTGGGAATGTCGCTGCGATCGAGTCGCTGCACCGCTTCGCTCTTGAGGAAGAGATCGTCCATATAGTTGACCATGCAGCGGGTCAGCTCGGGGCTGGTGATCTGGTGATAACGGTCGAAGCGGTAGCGATCCTGCTGATGCAGGTAGATATCGTTGAGGCTGGCACCGGAGTAGAGCAGGGTGTCATCGAAGATGAAGCCCTTGAGGTGCAGCACCCCGAGCAGCTCTCGTCCCTTGACCGGCACGCCGTAGATGGCGATCTGGTGTTCATGGCGGGCGGCCATTTCCTGATACATCAGGTGGTTGCCACCCTGCTTGCCTTTGCCGATCAGGCCGCGCTGGGCACGGTGAAAATCCACGAACAACTTGATGTCGAGGGCCGGGTTGCGCTGTTTGGCGGCGTAGAGGGCAGACAGAATTTCCCGTCCCGCCTCGTCATCTTGCAGATAGAGCGCCACCAGATAGATGCGCCGAGTCGCGCTGGCGATAAGCGAAAGGATCCGGCTCTTGAAGTCCTTGGCGCTGTTGAGCACCTGAAACTGATCTGCGGCGACAGCGATCTGGGGCAGACGAGCCAACAGTTGTCGATAATGTGCCGATGAATGCATAGAGAAACCTGAAATCACTGCGTTAAGCGTTCCACTCGGAGCGATGGATAGGCGATTCTAGCAACCTCAACCTGTTAGCCAAAGAAAGAATCGTCATAAAGATGAAAAAGGCCTCACATCGGAGGCCTTTTTGACAGCGGTTATGTTCAAAGGAAGCTGTAGATGATCATCGCCATGACGCCACCCGTGGTGCCTATGATGGTCTCCATCACTGTCCAGGTTTGCAGGGTCTGCTTCTCGGAGAGGCCCAGGTAGCGATTGGCCAGCCAGAAACCCGAGTCGTTGACGTGGGAGAGCACTATGGCCCCGCCGCCGATGGCGATGGTCACGGCCGCCAGCTGGGCTCCGTTCAGACCGAGCGGTTCCAGCATGGGCAGCAGCAGGCCGCAGGCGGTCAGCATGGCGACGGTGGCAGAACCCTGAATGACCCGCACGGCCGCCGCCAGGATAAAGGCCAGCGCGACTATGGGCAGGCCGGAGTCCGCCAGCATGTTGCCAAGGGCGGCGCCCACGCCGGAATCCACCAGTACCTGCTTGAAAACGCCACCGGCACCGGTCACCAGTATGATGACGCCGGCAGGCTGGATGGCGCTGTTGCAGACGTTCATCACCTCGTCACGGGACATGCCGCGGCGCACCCCCAGCAGATAGAAGGCGGCCAAACAGGCGACCATGATGGCGGTGAAGGGGTGGCCGACGAACTCCAGCCAGTTATGCAGGGTGGATCCTGCCTCGACGAAGCGGCCGACTATGGTCTTGAGGCCAATCATCAGCAGCGGCAGACCGATCAGGCCCATGGCCAGTCCGAAGGAGGGGAGAGTCTTGCTATCGTCATGGGCGCTGCTCTGGGCATCGGCTGGGAGCGGCACATCCACCACCTTGCTGATCAGGTCGCCGAACAGTGGGCCCGCCAGGATCAGGGCCGGCACGGCGGCGATCAGACCGAACAGTATCATGTAGCCAAAATCGGCCCCCAGCTGGGACGCCACCAGAATGGGGCCTGGCGCGGGGATGAGGAAGGCCTGGCAGGTGGCGATGCCCGCCAGCAGCGCTATGCCTATCTTCACCACGCTGCCGCCGCCACGGCGGACAATGGCAAAGGCCACCCCGATCAGCAGCACTACGGCGACGTCGAAGAAGAGCGGCAGAGCGCAGACGAAGCCAGTCAGTGACATGGCCCAGTTGGCGCGCTTGACGCCGAAGGTACCGAGCAGGGTATGAGCTACCCGGTCGAGAGCGCCGGTGACTTCCATCACCTTGCCAAACATGGCGCCCAGTGCCACCACAACGGCGACGAAGCCCAGGGTGCCGCCCATCCCTTTCTGGATGGTGTTGGCGATCTCGGCCGGGTTCATGCCGGCGGCGAGGCCGGCCACCATGGAGACCAGAATGAGGGAGACGACCGCGTGCAGGCGGGCCTTCATCACCAGAAAGAGCAGCAGCACTATGGAGCCCGCGGCCGTCATGATCAGGGAGAGGTCAGACATTGTTGTGCGTTCCTTGTTCCAAGTTCAGTATCGACACCCTGCTGATCCGTCAGCAGACCATATCTTTATGATTTATTTAGATTTATGGCCAGGGCTCAAGGTCGATTGCCCAGGTGACTGTGAGTTCGCTCAGTCTGTGGCAGACTTCACATTTCTTGTTGTTACCGGTAACATGTTACCGGTAACGTGCTAAGTTAGAACCCATCAGCAGCACGATTTTTGAAAAATGGGATAGAGGTCAAACAATGGCGGGCAAGAGCATTATCGTGATGGGTGTGTGTGGTAGCGGCAAGTCCAGTGTCGGCCTCAAGGTGGCCCAGGCGCTGGGTGCCAAGTTCATCGATGGTGATGATCTGCACCCCAGAGCCAATATTCAGAAGATGGCGGGTGGCAACCCCCTCAACGATGAGGATCGTGCTCCCTGGCTGGAGCGGATCCGTGATGCGGCTTACAGCCTGGAACAGAAGAACGAGGTGGGCGTGATCGTCTGCTCGGCCCTCAAGAAGCAGTACCGCGACCAGATCCGCGAGGGCAATGACTCAGTGCATTTCCTGTTTCTGGACGGTGATCAGCAGCTGATCCTCGAACGGATGCGGGCACGCAAGGGCCATTTCATGCGGGAAAGCATGGTACAAAGTCAGTTCGATACGCTGGAACGTCCGGATGGCGAGGCCGGGGTATTCCATATCGATATAGATGGCACCTTCGAACAGGTAGTCGACCGCGCCGTCTCAGCGTTGGAGCAAGCCGTATGACACACATTGTTATTTCCGAGGTTACTGCGCGCATTCGTGAGCGCAGTGTCGCCCGTCGCCAGGCTTTCCTAGCCCGTATTCAGCGCCAGGCCGTACAGGGCAAGACCCGCGCCGCCCTGGCCTGCGGCAACCTGGCCCACGCCGTAGCCGCCTGCAGCAGTGACGAGAAGGGTCGCATTCTCGACATGACCCGCGCCAACGTCGGCATAGTCACCGCCTACAACGACATGCTGAGCGCCCATCAGCCCTATCAGGGCTACCCAGATATCATCAAGGCCGCGCTGGCCGAACTGGGTCACAGCGCCCAGGTGGCGGGTGGCGTACCGGCCATGTGCGACGGCGTGACTCAGGGTCAGCCGGGGATGGACATGTCCCTGTTTTCCCGCGATCTCATCGCCCAGGCGACCGCGCTGTCACTCTCCCACAACACCTTCGACGCCACCCTGCTGCTCGGTATCTGCGACAAGATAGCCCCGGGCCAGATCATGGGGGCGCTCTCCCACGCGCACCTGCCCACCGCCTTCGTGCCGGCCGGCCCCATGGCCAGCGGCATCAGCAATGACGACAAGGTGAAGGTGCGCCAGCAGTACGCCGCCGGTGAACTGGGCCGCGATGCCCTGCTGGAGATGGAGTGCGGCGCCTATCATGCGCCAGGTACCTGCACCTTCTACGGCACAGCCAACACCAACCAGCTGGTGTTCGAGGCCATGGGCCTGATGCTGCCGGGCTCCGCCTTCGTCCATCCTCACAGCGAGTTGCGCCACGCGCTCACTGAAGAAGCCGCCCGTCGCATCAGCGCCATGATCCCTGGCTCTCCTGCCTACCGCCCCTTGAGCGAGGTGCTGGATGAGCGCTCCCTGGTCAATGGTCTGGTGGCCCTGCTCGCCTCCGGCGGCAGCACCAACCACAGCATCCACATGGTGGCGCTGGCGCGGGCCGCCGGCCTGCACCTGACCTGGGACGACATCAGCGATCTCTCCGATGTGGTGCCGCTCTTGGTACGCATGTACCCGAACGGCCCGGCTGATGTGAATGCCTTCGAACAGGCGGGCGGCGTGCCCGGCCTGATGCATCGTCTGGCGCAAGAGGGGCTGATCCACATGGATGCCACCCCTGTGTTTGGCGAGATGCAGGATTACCTCAGCCGTCCCGCTCTGGTGGATGGCGAGCTGGTGTGGCAGCCGGTGGGTGAAAGCACGGATCCGAGCGTGCTGTCGCCGACCGGCTCCGTATTCCAGGCCACCGGCGGCACCAAGCTGCTGGCGGGCAATCTGGGCCGCGCCGTGGTCAAGGTCTCCGCCGTGGCGCCCGAGTATCGCGTTATCGAAGCGCCCGCCCGAGTTTTCTCCTCCCAGCACGCTGTGGAGGCGGCCTACAAGGCTGGCAGCCTCAATCAGGATGCCGTTATCGTGGTGCGCCACAACGGCCCGGCGGCCAACGGCATGCCTGAGCTGCACAAGTTGATGCCTGTGCTCGGCAACCTGCAGAAGGCGGGCCACAAGGTGGCGTTGGTTACCGATGGCCGTCTCTCAGGCGCCTCCGGCAAGATCCCGGCGGCCATCCATGTCACCCCGGAAGCGCTGCACGGCGGCGCCATCGGCCTGTTGAAGGATGGCGATCTGCTGCGGGTGGACGCGGTAAACGGTCGCCTCGATTGCCTGACCGATTTGAGTGGCCGTACCCAGGCCGAGATTGACCTCACTCTGGAACAAGAGGGGTGGGGCCGTGAACTGTTCAGCGTGATGCGTCGCGCGGTATCGAGCGCCGAGTGCGGCGCCACCATCTTTGATTAAGGAAGCGTTATGCAAAACTGGAAAGTGACCCCCGCCGAGGTGTTTGCCGCCTCCCCGCTGGTTCCTGTTATGGTCATCAACGAGCTGGAGCAGGCCCTGCCGATGGCCAAGGCGCTGCAGGGTGGCGGCATCTCGGTATTCGAGATCACCCTGCGCACCCCGGTGGCGCTCGATGCCATCGCCCTCATCGCCAAGGCGATGCCGGATGCCATGGTCGGTGCAGGCACAGTGCTCAACTGCGCGCAGTTTGACGCAGCCGTGGCCGCCGGTGCCCGCTTCGTCATCTCCCCAGGGATGACACCGGCGCTGCTGGCTCATGCGGCCAACAGCACGGCGCCGCTGATCCCGGGCGTTGCCACCGCCTCCGAGGTAATGCAGGCGCTGGAAGCAGGCTACGACCACCTGAAGTTCTTCCCGGCCGAAGCGAACGGCGGCACCAAGGCGCTGGCTGCCATTGCAGCACCGCTTCCCCAGATCAAATTCTGCCCCACCGGTGGCATAGGCCCGAAAAACGTGGCCGACTATCTGGCGCTGAAATGCGTCGCCACCGTCGGCGGTTCCTGGATGCTGCCGGCCGATGCGGTCAAGAGCGGCAACTGGGAGGAGGTGACTCGCCTCTCTCGCGAAGCGGTCGAGCTGGTTACACGCTAAGCGCGCGTTCTTTATAAAAAAGAGCAGGCCACCCCGGGGTGGCCTGCTCTTTTTTTGCCTTTGAATCAGGAGGATAAATCGGCTGGCGTCTCGGATCAGACTGCTTCGCGTGCGTACCATCAGGCTTTGACCCTCCCTTCGCGCAAGCGTCAGCCCAGGCTCTCCCCGACATAGAGGGAGAAGCCCATATCCTTGCGGGTGTCGGGCAGTGGCTGGCCGCTGAGTCGGGCCAGCAGCATGGTCGCCGCCTCACGGCCTATCTCCTTGCGTGGTGTGACGATACTGGCCAGCTTGGGGGTCATGGCATGGCCTATGTCGAGGGCGTTGCTGCCGGCGATGGCGATCTGCTGGGGCACCGGGATCCACTTTGCCTGACACTGCAGCAGGGCGCCAACCGCCAAGTCGTCATTGGTACAGAAGAGGCCATCGAGGTCGGGATAGCGCACCAGCGCCTGATCCAGCAGTTGACCACCCAGGGTGAAGCTGGAGGATTGCTCGGTCAGCAGGTGCTGACCTGTCAGGCCGAAATCGGCCATCGCCTGGTAGTAACCCTCCATCCGCAGCTGGGTGCGCACGTCGAGCCGCGCCCCCAGGTAAACCAGCTTGCGTCGGCCCCTGCGCAGCATCTCTGTTACCATGGCCCGGGCGGCAGCCCTGTGATCCATCCCCACTACCATGTCGATGGGGGCTTGCGGCAGATCCATGGTTTCCACCACGGGAATGCCGGCGGTAGCGATCATCTTGCGGGTGCGCTCCGTGTGCTGGCTGTCGGAGAGGATCAGGCCGTCCACGTGATAGGAGAGCAGGGAGGCCACCTGCTCCTCTTCCCGCTCCGGACTGTAGCCGTAGTGGGCGAGCAGGGTCTGGTAGCCGGCGGGCCGGGTCACCGACTCTATGCCATGCACCACGGCGGAAAACACCTGGTTGGAGAGGGAGGGGATCAGTATGCCGATCGCCTTGCTGGTGGCGTTGGAGAGAATGTCCGGTGCCCGGTTGGGGATATAGCCCAGCTCTTCCACTGCGGCGGCGATCCGCTCACGGGTGCCCTCGGCCACTGCGTGGGGATCGCGCAGATAGCGGCTGACGGTCATCTTGGTGACCCCGGTCAGGTCGGCTATGTCCTGCAGGGTAGGGCGGCGTTTGCGGGTGTCGTTCATCTGGGGATCCGGCAGGAATGTTACACGTAACATTACCGTTTTTGTTTAACAAAGTCAGCATATGACGCCATCAGTAGAGGATGACTCGGATGATCAAGGGCAAGTGCTTCGAGGGGAAGCGTTTCGAACAGCAGGATGTGGAAGAGGAACAGTTTGATGGTTGCCGCTTTGTCGACTGCAACTTCTCCTGGCTGGACTTGAGCGAGAGCCGCTTCGTTGACTGCACCTTCTATGAGCGGGAGCGCGAGCTGGGCTGTCAGTTGCAGGGTTGCGACCTGCGGGAGGCGAGCTTTCTGCGCTGCGATCTGACTCTGGCAGATCTCAGCCGCAGTCAGTGCCTGGGGCTGGAGATGCGCGACTGTCAGGCCATGGGCATCAATTTCGCCCACGCCAGCTTCGCCAACCAGATCACCGTCAAGAGCTACTTCTGCGAGGCCCATCTTACGGGCAACAATTTCAGCTACGCCAACTTCGATGGCTGCCTGCTGGAGCGATGCGAGCTCAGTGGCAACCGCTGGCAGGGGGCCAGCCTGCTGGGGGCCTCGTTGGCGGGATCTGATCTGAGTGGCTCCGAGTTTGGCCAGATAGACTGGGCCAGCTTCAACCTGCAGGGCTGTGATCTGCGTCAGTGCGATCTCCCCGGGCTGGATCTGCGCCGGATCAACCTGGACGGCGTGCAGATCAATGAAGAGCAGCAACAGGATTTGCTGGAGCAGATAGGTCTGGTGGTGTTTCCTTGAATGTTTCGGAAAAGAGGTAAATTTCCACCATCTGGCACTGAGCTGCGGTGAATGCTGCGATCAAAAAAGCCTGCGTAATGCAGGCTTTTTGTCATTTTGGCTGACCAGTGATCAGTCGGCTCTTGGTCAATCCCCTTTGAGGGGATCAATGCATTATCCGGCATATCTGATCAGCCCTTGGCCAACCATTTTGTCGGGTTGATGGCCTCACCCTGATAGCGGATCTCGAAGTAGAGGCCGGGTCTGTCCTGGCCGCCACTGTCACCGACCAGAGCCACAGGTTCGCCCTGTTCCACATTCTGGCCAACCTGGCGCAGCAGCGACTGATTGTGACCATAGAGGCTCATATAGCCACGGCCATGGTCGATCACCAGCAACATGCCGAAACCGTCCAGCCAGTCGGCGTAGACTATCTGGCCCGGTGCGACCGCCTTGACCTGGGTACCTTCGCTGGCACCGATCAGAGTGCCCTTCCACTTGAGCTGGGCGGTGCGCGGCGAGCCATAGGAGATGAGGATGGGCCCCTGCACCGGCCAGCGCAGGCTGCCGTTGGTCTTGAGACCGCCGTAGCCGCCACTGCTTGCCTTGGCGCTACTGCTGCGCGCAGCGGCTTGCTGATCAGCCACCCTGTCTTGTTGTTCGGCGACTCTCTGCTGCTCGGCGGCGAGTCGTTGCTGCTCGCCGACCTTCTGTTGTTGAGCCGCGATCCGCTGTTGTTCTGCAATCCGTTTCTGTTCGGCGGCCAGTCGTTGGGCCTCCAGACGGCGCTGGCGTTCCTGCTCGGCTTCCAGCTTGGCCAGCCGTTCCCGCTCTGCCCGCTCGCGACGCTCCTGCTCTTCCCGCTGGCGGCGAAGCTCTTCCAGCCTGGCTTTCAGGGCTTTTTCCGCCTTGACCAGCTTGGTCAGCTTTAGCTCGTCGTTTTGCACCGATTGTTGCAACTGGTTGCGCACCTTGGCACGGCTCTGCTGGCTGGCCAACAGGCTCTGGTGATGCTGTTGCTGTTCGCTCAGCAAGGATTGCAGCTTGCTCTCGGTCTCTTTGGTGGCCTGCTGGTTTTTGGCCAGCTTGGTGCGGGTCGCGCGCAGGGCTTCGATGGCCTCGATGCGGGCCTTGTTGAGATAGTCGTAGTAGTCGAGAGAGCGGCTCAGTTTGGCCGGATCCTGCTGGTTGAGCAGTAGTTTGAGGTAATCGTGGTTGCCCGCCTGGAAGGCGCTTTCCGCCTGCTTGGCCAGCAACTGCTTCTGATGCTTTGCCTGTTGTTCCAGATCCAGCTTGTCCTGTTGCAGGCTTACCAGCTTTTGCTGGTTTTTTTTCAGCTGTTGCCTGGTCTGCTCGAGCTTGGCCGCTGCGGCCGAAATGGCCTGCTCGTCAGCCTTGAGCTGAGTATTGAGTTTGGTCAGCTCTTGCTTGCTGAGCTTGATGGTTTTCTGCTGTTCCTTTATCTGGGACTGCATGTTGCCGAGCTGCTGGTTGGCAGCCAGGGCCTTGCCCGCGATAAACGACAGGCAAAAAAACAGCGCGCCGGCCAACAGGCCGACGCGACTGGTTTTGTTTGAAATAACTTCGCATCCCCGCATGGGGAAGGATTATTTCAGAATCATCAGGGGCTTGCCAGTCATTTCCGGCGGCACAGGAAGACCCATAAGGGTCAACATGGTCGGGGCCAGATCGGACAGTTTGCCACCTTCAAGCACCTCGGCCTTGCGACCGAAATAGATGAGGGGAACCGGCAGGTTGGTGTGGGCTGTGTGAGCCTGACCGGTCTCTTCGTCCAGCATCTTCTCGGCGTTGCCGTGGTCGGCTGTGATCAGGCATTCGCCGCCTACTTCGGCCAGGGCCTCGGTGACGCGACCGACGCAGTGGTCAACGGCTTCACAGGCTTTGACGGCCGCATCGAATACGCCGGTGTGGCCGACCATGTCGCCGTTCGGGTAGTTGCAGATGATGGTGTCGTACTTGCCGCTCTTGATGGCGGCGACCAGCTTGTCGGTCAGCTCTTCGGAGCTCATTTCCGGCTGCAGGTCATAAGTCGCCACTTTCGGGCTGGCAACGATCTCGCGGTCTTCACCGGTGAAACAGGACTCTTCGCCACCGTTGAAGAAGAAGGTGACGTGGGCGTACTTCTCGGTTTCGGAGATGCGCAGCTGGGTCTTGCCCTGCTTGGCCAGCCACTCACCCAGAGTGTTCACCAGGGCAGTCGGCGGGTAGGCACAGGCAGTTTTGATGTCGGCCGCGTATTCGGTCAGCATCACGAAGTTCAGCGCAGGGGTGGCGGCACGGGCAAAGCCGGTGAAGTCACTGTCAACGAAGGCGCGGGTGATTTCACGGGCGCGGTCGGCACGGAAGTTCATGAAGATCAGGGCATCGCCATCCTGCATGGGGGCGGCAGCACCGATGCGGGTGGCCTTGACGAACTCGTCGTTTTCGTCGCGGGCATAGGCAGCGGCCAGGGCTTCGCTGGCGCTGTCGGCGGTGAACTCGCCCTTGCCCTGAGTCATCAGGTCATAGGCTTGCTGCACGCGATCCCAGCGGTTGTCACGATCCATGGCGAAGTAGCGGCCGATCATGGAGGCGAAACGACCCTTGCCCAGACGGGCAAACAGGGCATCGAACTGTTCGATGGAGGACTGGGCGGAGCGCGGCGGAACGTCGCGGCCATCCAGGAAGGCGTGGAAGTAGATCTGCTCGGCGCCACGCTTGGCGGCCATCTCGATCATGCCCATGATGTGCTCTTCGTGGCTGTGTACGCCACCCGGGGACATCAGACCCATGATGTGAACGGCTTTGCCCTTGGTCACGGCAGAATCGACAGCCTTGGCCAGTTCGACGTTCTGGAAGAAGTCGCCGTCCTTGATCTCTTTGGAGATGCGGGTCAGCTCTTGATAGACGATGCGACCGGCACCTATGTTGACGTGGCCCACTTCGGAGTTACCCATCTGACCATCCGGCAGACCCACATCCAGGCCGGAGCCGGAGATCAGGGTGCTGGTGTAGTCACGGGCGAGACGGTCGAGGTTGGGAGTCTTGGCGGCAGCGACGGCGTTGTGCTCTTGCTTGGTGCTGTAGCCCCAACCGTCCATGATGACCAGAACCAAAGGTTTCTTAGCTGTTGACATAAGGCTATGTCCTCTCGGATAGGAATGAATTGCGGGAAGTGAAACTAGCGTAATATTACTACATCTGCCGAAATAGTCACCTGATAGCCAAGCCCTTGCCAACACCCGCCGCGGACTGTTGCCAGCCTGTTTCCCCTTTGTCGCCGGCTTGTCCCCTCACTCGACGAATCCTCGCCCCAAGAGACTGGATGCCACTTTTTATTCCGATCCGTTATGGGGGTCCCGTCTGATGGGAGCCCGCTCCCGCTTTGCCGCCAAGATGGCTGATCTTGGTGGGGTCACCATGTATACTCGGGCCCTTGTCTTGGTCCCTGGATAGTAGAAGATGCAAGAGTATTTGGATTTTGCGGCCCGTAACCCGCTGCTGACCGCAGCCTGGTTCGGCCTGGCAGGCACTCTGGTTTACACCAGCGTGCGTGCTCGTTTTTCTCCGGTGAAGACGGTGAACAACCACACGGCTACCCTGCTGATCAACCGTGAAAATGCCACAGTGGTGGATATTCGCAGTCAGGAAGAGTTTGCCAAGGGTCATCTGGCCGGTGCCCAGCACCTGCTGCTCAGCCAGATCCAGAGCAATAATCTGGGGCCGGTTGAAAAGCATAAAGATGCCCCCATCATAGTGGTGTGCGAGTCGGGGATGACCGCTGGTGGCGCGGGTCGCCAACTGAGCAAGGCCGGTTTCAAGCAGGTGTATGTGCTCAGCGGTGGCATGGCCCAGTGGCGTGCAGATAATCTGCCGGTGACCAAAAAACGCTGATTTAAGGGCCTGCGCCCACTCATTATCTTAAAAAGGAATCAAACGAAATGGCTGACGAAATCAACAACCAGGAAGTGCAACCGGAATTCCACATCCAGCGTGTCTACACCAAGGATGTCTCTTTCGAAGCCCCGAATACCCCGCACATCTTCCAGAAAGAGTGGCAGCCGGACGTCAAGCTGGACATGGACACCAAGACCAACATCCTGGCTGATGGCGTGTACGAGGTTGTACTGACCCTGACCGTGACCTGCAAGCTGGAAACCGAGACCGCTTTCCTGTGTGAAGTGCAGCAAGCCGGTATCTTCACCATAGGCAACCTGCCGGAGCCGCAACTGGCTCACTGCCTGGCAGCCTTCTGCCCGAACATACTGTTCCCGTATGCCCGCGAAGCCGTGGCCAACATGGTGAGCAAGGGGTCCTTCCCGCAGCTGAACCTGGCACCGGTCAACTTCGATGCCCTGTTTGCCCAGCACATGGCGCAAGCACAGGCCCAGCAGGCGACTGCGGAAGCCTGATAATGGCTGACCAGATCGCTATCTCGGTCTTGGGGGCGGGGTCTTATGGCTCCGCCCTTGCCATTTCTCTGGCGCGCAACGGTCATCCGACCCTGCTGTGGGGTCACGACCCTGCCCATGTCGCCGAGCTGGA
Organism: Aeromonas sp. 2HA2; assembly: GCF_029237345.1. Classification (NCBI taxonomy): domain Bacteria; kingdom Pseudomonadati; phylum Pseudomonadota; class Gammaproteobacteria; order Aeromonadales; family Aeromonadaceae; genus Aeromonas; species Aeromonas sp. 2HA2. The sequence continues at coordinate 106,197 of NZ_JAACGB010000014.1, forward strand.
ACACGACCGCTGCAACAAGGCCTTTTTGCCTGATGTCCCTTTTCCTGCGGATCTGCAACTGACCGCCGATTTGCAACGGGTGGTACAAGCCGCTCCCGTACTGCTGCTGGTGGTGCCGAGCCATGTGTTCGGCCAGGTGCTGAGCCAGGTCAAACCCTTCTTGCGCCCCGATACCCGTATCGCCTGGGCCACCAAGGGACTTGAACCTGACAGTGGCCGTCTGCTGCAGGATGTGGCCCGTGATGTGCTGGGGGAGACTATTCCGCTGGCCGTGATCTCGGGCCCCACCTTTGCCAAGGAGCTGGCCGCAGGCCTGCCGACCGCCATCTCGGTGGCGTCGACTCACGACGACTTTGCCGATGAGCTCTCCCATCTGCTGCACTGCGGCCGTTCGTTCCGGGTTTATACCAATCCGGATTTCGTCGGCCTGCAACTGGGTGGTGCGGTCAAGAACGTCATCGCCATCGGTGCCGGTCTCTCTGATGGTCTGGGCTTTGGCGCCAACGCCAGAACCGCGCTCATCACCCGGGGCTTGGTGGAGATGCAGCGTCTCGGTGCGGCGCTGGGTGCCGACGCCAAAACCTTCATGGGGATGGCGGGGCTAGGGGATCTGGTGCTGACCTGTACCGACAACCAGTCCCGCAACCGTCGCTTCGGTCTGGCCCTCGGAGCTGGCAAGGCGGTAGAGACTGCCATGGCCGAGATAGGCCAAGTGGTGGAAGGCTATCGCAACACCAAGGAGGTGCATCTGCTGGCGGCCCGTTGTGGCGTCGAGATGCCCATCTGCGAGCAGATCTTCCAGGTGCTCTACCAGGGCAAGAACCCGAAAGAAGCCGCGATTGCTCTGCTAAGCCGGGACAAACGCGATGAATAAGAGCAAATCCCATTAGGCTGTTTTATTAGCCATGTTGAACCTGGGCAGTGCTCGAAATCTTCACGTATGCCTATACGCTCAGGTTTCTGCGCGCTGTCCGTGTTCAAACTGCCGTCAACAACGACGCCTACTGAGATAGGCTCATTCGGTTCGTCGGATAGCAAAAGGCCCTGCCAGATTGGCGGGGCCTTTTCATGTGTGGTGTCAAAGGGGATCAACCTTGATGGATGATCGCCACTGGCACGGGATCAATAGTAGGAGTGATCGCCGCGCTGGTGCTCGGTGGCATCTTTGACGCCGTTGAGCTCGCCAGGGAATTTTTCCAGCAGCTGCTTCTCGATCCCCTCTTTCAGGGTGTAATCGACCATGGAGCAACCGTTGCAACCGCCGCCAAACTGCAGGATGGCCAGCTTGTCTTCGGTCAGCTCGACCAGAGTTACCTTGCCACCGTGACCGGCCAGCATGGGGTTGACCTCGGACATCAGCACATATTCAATGCGGTCGATCAGCGGTGCATCGTCGGCCACTTTGCGCATCTTGGCGTTGGGGGCTTTGAGGGTGAGCTGGGAGCCCATCTGATCGGTGACGAAGTCGATGGTGGCATCTACCAGGTAAGGGGCGCTCAGAGGATCAACCAGGCAGTCGAATCCGCTGAAAGGCAGGTGTTGATCTTCCGGATCCACCGCGTCGGGCGGGCAATATGATACGCCGCACTCGGCATTCTGGGTTCCCGGATTGACCACAAACACCCGGATATTGGTGCCATCAGGCTGTTTTTCCAGCAGTTTACGGAAATGGGCCTGGGCGGTGTCGGAAATGCTGATCATCACTATCCTCATAAACCTGAGTGTACGACTAGGGTATTCATGATAACTCGCTTGGCAGTGCTTGGGTAGCATGCAGACGGCGCTTAACATATGTCAAATATACCTATGGTAGCCTGATGTGGCTGAGCCTGCGGTATACATACCTAGGGTCATTTGAGATGTTTGAGCGTACGGCAAATGGCCCACACTTCTACTTTTTCGATGCCGCTCTCGTGCAGCAAGCGGGTGAGCTGGCCCGCCGTCGCCCCCGTGGTTACCACATCGTCGAGCAGGGCCACATGCCGATAGTGATGGGGGCGAACGTGAAAAGCGCCCCGCAGATTCCGCCGCCGCTGACCGGCACTGAGCCGGGTCTGCTGAGGGGTTGCCTTGGTGCGACTCAGCAACTGCTTATCACAAGGAATACCGGTGATCTCGCTGAGGGTGATGGCTATCTCCTCAGCCTGATTGAAGCCGCGCCACCACTGCCGCCACCAGTGCAGGGGAACAGGGATGATGACTTCTGGGGGCTCGTCGCTGTTTAGATGATCGGCCAGCAGGCGTGCGAGCAGTGGCGCCAGCAGGATCTGGCCGGCGTATTTCAGCTGGGGAATGAGCATGGGGTAGGGTGCCTGATAGTCGCCAATGACCTGCAACCGCTCCCAGGGTGGTGGCCTGCGCTGGCAGCGGCCACAGATCTGCTCCTTATCTCCCATGTATTCCGGCAAGGGGGCCGCGCACAATGTGCATCTGGGGTAGGACTGGTACAGGGCTTGTCGACACCAGCTACAAAGCAGTGGCTGGCTATCACAAGCTTGCTGGCAGAGCAGACAGCTGCCCTGCCAGTCGGCTTGGCTGCCAAGGATCGGACTTGCTTTGGCTAGCAGCCGCTTTAACATGCTGACCCCAAGAGAATGAACAGGGATCTTGAGTCTAGATGAGCGTATCGGTAGAGCGATTTGGTCAGGGACCCGATCTGGTGCTGTTGCACGGATGGGGCATGAATGGCGCAGTCTGGCATGGTATTGCCCAGCAGTTGGCGGCACATTATCGGCTGCATCTGGTGGACTTGCCCGGGTTTGGCAACAGTCCGCTGCGCGAGGGGAGTGATTATTCATTGCCCTGGCTGACAGAGCAGATTGCCACAGTCTTGCCGCAGAAGTGCCATCTGCTCGGCTGGTCCCTCGGTGGTCTGGTAGCAAGTCAGCTGGCCTTGACCCAGCCTGAGCGACTTCATTCGCTTATCACTGTGGCCAGCTCTCCCTGTTTCATGGCCCGGGATGAGTGGCCAGGTATAGCCCCCAAGGTGCTGACCGGTTTCAATCAGATGTTGGCGGGAGACTTCAGACAGACCATAGAACGCTTTCTGGCGATCCAGGCCATGGGCAGCGAGCATGCTCGTGATGATATCCGTCAGCTGCGCCACTGGCTGGCGGAACGCCCCGCCCCTCAGTTTGCTGCGCTGGAGGCCGGACTCGGTTTGCTGGCAGATGTGGACCTGCGCGATGAGCTGGTACCACTGAGCCTGCCCTGGCTGCGCGTCTATGGCCGGCTGGATTCTTTGGTGCCTAAAGCCTCCATTGCGCTGCTGGATGAGCGCTACCCAGCCAGCCACAGCGTGGTGCTGGAAAAGGCCTCACACGCACCCTTTATTTCCCATCCCCAACAGTTCGTTGAAATCGTTCGACATTTTGTTGGTTGAAAAACAGACGATTTACTTCATTAATCCTCTGGCGTGACGGATAATTAATCCAACGTCAGAGGAGAGTTGTCATGCGCATAGATTCTGCATTGAACAGCGGAGTACAAGGGTTTCAGCGAGCGGAGCAGATTGCCGACAAGGCATCCAGCCAGATTGCCCGGCTTAACACGCCGAGTGGCGATCAGGTGCAGTTGCCTGACGAGCTGGTCAACCTCAAGGTAGCCGAGGTGCAGGCTGGTGCCTCTGCCAAAGTGATCCAGACTGCCAGTGACATGATGGGTACCCTGATCGATATCCGGGTCTGACATGAACATCAATGTCAGTCTGCCGACCCTTATTCCTAATCAGCTGCAACCGCAGACGGAATCGGCACGCACTGACAATCGCCGTGCAGCACTCATCCCCCAGACTCGTCAGAGCGAGGCATTCAATGCCGAGCCTGAAGTCGGCTCGCAGAAAGACAAGTCCAAGGCCAGCCAGGCCAATGCCACCCAGACCTCTCAGCAGACGCGGGAAGGGTCACAGACCAGCAACCCGCAAACGCCCGTGGATAACCGCTTTGTTGAAGCCACGGGTGAGGATGGCCAGCGTAACAAGCAACAGCAGGATCCCAAGCAACAGGAGCAGCAACAAAAGCAGGAGCTGCAGATCAAGGAGCTGGTGGACAGGGATCAGGAGGTTCGCACCCACGAGCAGGCTCATCAGGCTGCAGGCGGCCAGTTTGCCAGTAGCCCTACTTATCAATTTTCGATGGGACCGGACGGCAAGCGTTATGCCACTGGTGGTGAGGTGTCCATCGATATCGGGACTATCCCTGGTGATCTTGAAGCCACCATTGCCAAGATGCAGCAGGTACGGGCAGCCGCTCTGGCGCCTGCCGAGCCTTCCGCACAGGATCTGAGTGTGGCCAGAAGTGCCGCAGCCAAGGAAGCCCAAGCCCGCAAGGCAATGATGACATCCAGCTCCCAGTCAGGCGCTACGTCTGCTGATGGTGCACGGACCGGCGTGCTGAACACCTATATGGAACAACGTAATCAGGTCATCGCCCAGCGATATCAACAGGCGGTCAGGCCCGCGGCGCAGCAGGGTCTCAGCCTAAGCGTCTAGGCACACTACTTTTCCCCGATTTTTCTATCCCGCCCCGGGTTTTTGCAACTAATCTGAGGGGTAATCCCATTCATCCTCACAGGAGTCGCCATGCACTTTGATGAAGTCAAACCGGAAGATTTTGCCACCTTCTCCCGTGTTCCCCCTCCTCACCTTCAGATGGAACAGTTCTTGATGCAACTCGGTGGCGGCGGGACTGAAGGGACCCATTTCAAGAAGAAGGTCATGCTGGCGGCCGGTTGGAGCCACACTGGCGTCGTTTCTTATGGCAAGTACCCACAGGAAGCCTGCAAGGCATTCAATCGGCTGCGGGAGGTGCTGGTACAGCATCAGGATCCGGAAGGTATTCTGGCTACCCTCAGTCAGTAAGCCAGGCCTTGTAAAAAAGCCCCTCGCGGGGCTTTTTTCATTTCTTGGTTTTGGAGAGAGCTGCAGCGAACGCACTGCCCATGGCGCCACCCATGGGCGCTGCCTGACGGGGCTCGCTTCTTGGTTTGGCACTGCCAGCGCCAGCGTTGCGTGGCTCGGCAGGTTTGCGTGCCGGTTGTCCGGCTTTTTCGTCCAGCCTCATGGTCAGGCTGATCCGCTTGCGCGGGGCATCGACTTCCAGCACCTTGACCCTCACTATGTCCCCCGCCTTGACCACCTCGCGAGGGTCCTTCACGAAGCGATCGGTCAGGGAGGAGATGTGGACCAGCCCATCCTGATGGACACCGATATCGACGAAGGCGCCGAAGTTGGTGACGTTGGTGACCACGCCTTCCAATATCATCTCTGGCACCAGGTCGCTTATCTTCTCGACCCCATCCTTGAAGGTGGCGGTTTTGAACTCGGGGCGCGGGTCGCGGCCAGGCTTGTCCAGCTCGCCTATGATGTCGGTGACAGTGGGCACGCCGAACTGCTCATCCGTGTAGTCAGCCGGCTTCAGGCTGCGCAGCAGGCTGCCGTTGCCGAGCAGGCTTTCTACTTGCTGCTGGAGTTGCGCCAGGATCCTTTCAACCACAGGGTAGGATTCCGGGTGTACCGCCGAGCTGTCGAGAGGATTGCTGCCCCCACGAATACGCAGAAAACCGGCACACTGCTCGAATGCCTTGGGACCTAGCCGGCTCACCTTCAGTAACTGCTGGCGGCTCTGGAAGGCGCCGTGCTCGTCCCGATAGGCGACGATATTCTGGGCTAGTGTCTGGGAGAGACCGGAGACCCGATTCAACAGGGCGACCGAGGCTGTGTTCACATCCACCCCGACTGCGTTCACGCAATCTTCGACCACGGCATCCAGCCGCCGTGCCAGCTGGCTCTGGCCTACGTCGTGCTGGTACTGGCCCACACCGATACTCTTGGGATCGATCTTGACCAGCTCGGCCAGGGGATCCTGCAGGCGGCGGGCGATGGATACGGCGCCACGGATAGAGACATCCAGATCCGGGAACTCCTGGGAGGCAAGCTCGGAGGCGGAGTAGACAGAGGCGCCCGCCTCGCTGACCACGACCTTTTGCGCCTTGGCGGCGGGGTAGCGCTCGAATAGTTCGCTCACCAGCCGATCTGTTTCCCGCGAGGCGGTGCCGTTGCCGATGCTGATGAGCTCTACCTTGTGCTTCTGGCACAGCTCGCTAAGGGTTTTGAGGCTCTGATCGACCTGTTTCTTTGGCTCGAACGGGTAGATGGTGGCGTGATCGACCAGCTTGCCGGTGGCGTCGACCACGGCCACCTTGACCCCGGTACGGATGCCCGGATCCAGCCCCATGGTGCAACGCATGCCCGCCGGGGCTGCCATCAGCAGATCCTGGAGGTTCATGGCGAATACCTTGATCGCCTCCTCTTCTGCCGATTCGCGGATCCGGCCGATCAGCTCGGTCTCCATTTGCAGCGACAGCTTGATCTTCCATGTCCAGCTCACGACACCTTGCAGCCACTTGTCGGCCGGACGGCTTTGCAGATTGAGTTTGAGGTGGTGGGCTATGATGCCTTCACAGGGGCTGGCGCCCTCGTCTTCACCTGTGACCAGCGCCAGATTGAGTACTCCCTCATTGCGCCCGCGCAGCATGGCCAGTACCCGGTGGGAGGGAGCCTTGTGCAGCGGCTCATCATGTTCGAAGTAGTCCTTGAACTTGGCCCCTTCCTGTTCCTTGCCTGCCACCACGCGAGCGCGCAGGGTGGCGTTGTGCCACAGATAGTCCCGCAGTTTCTCCAGCAGGTCTGCCTGCTCGGCGAAGCGCTCCATCAGTATGTAGCGGGCTCCATCAAGGGCTGTCTTGCTGTCGGTGATGCCTTGCTCGGAATTGAAGAAGCCGGCAGCGGCCTGTTCGGGATCCCGCATCGGGTCCGTGAGCAGCAGGGTCGCCAGTGGCTCGAGCCCCGCCTCTATGGCCATCTGTCCCTTGGTGCGACGCTTGGGTTTGTAAGGGAGATAGAGGTCTTCCAGCCGGGTCTTGCTGTCGGCGCCATTCAGCTCGCGGGTTAGCTCAGGGGTGAGTTTGCCTTGCTCTTCGATGGAGCGAATGATCACCTGGCGCCGATCCTCCAGCTCGCGCAGATAACCAAGGCGGCTCTCCAGAGTGCGTAGCTGGCTGTCATCCAGGCCACCAGTCACCTCTTTGCGGTAACGGGCGATAAAGGGCACTGTCGAGCCTTCATCCAGCAGGCGCACGGCTGCCTGCACTTGTTCCGGACGGGCATTCAGCTCACCGGCAATCTGTCTCTCTATTACATGGCTGTGCATCGGGGATCTCTGTGGTCGCTTCTATCCAACTGGCCTGGGTGGCGTCGACTTGCTGCTGGGTATATTGCCTGCCAGCAGGTCGCGTCTCTACACCATGAGGATGTGCATCATGGCGTGTACCGAGAGTGCCACCGAGATCGGTTTGCGCCATAAGGCGCCAAATGTGAGCACTATATGGGGTCGCGCGACTGTATGCCACCCTGGCGAAATGACGTAAATGGCCGTTGAGTCCACGGGTGGGGGAAGAGACCGAGCGATCCGCTCCCCGTCATGGAAGAGAAGATGTCCGGGAGGGAAGGGCGCTATGCGGCCCGGTATGGCGGGGAGGACAAGTTTCCCCGACTGCGTCATTTGGGATAGCTGATGTCATTGATATACCAGCAGGCGTCACCGACTGGCGTAGGTACTATGGCCTCATCTCCGACCTCTTTCTTGAGCAGGGTTCGAGCCATGGGAGAGTCGATGGAGATGTAATCTTTGCGGCCAAAAATCTCGTCATAACCGACGATGCGAAAGCGCTTGGTGTCACCCTCTTCGTTTTCCACCTCGACCCAGGCGCCGAAGAACACCTTGCCCTCCTGGGCGGGAGCATAATCGACGATCCCCAGCTCCTCGAGGCATTTGCGCAGGTAACGCACCCGTCTGTCGATCTCCCGCAGCCGTTTCTTGTTGTACTGGTAGTCTGCATTCTCGCTGCGATCCCCCAGGCTGGCGGCCCAGGCCACCTTGCGCGTGGTCTCGGGGCGCTCTTCGCGCCACAGGAAATCGAGCTCTTCTTTCAGCTTGTTGTAGCCTTCGCGGGTGATGAGCTTGGTCTTCATGGATTTCAGGTACCTGCGTCAATGTGGGCTGATGAGCCTCTTATGGCTCGGCGGATCTTAGTCGCTGCCATTTCTGTGTCGAGCAAAAACTGCGTCGTCATCAGGGGGCAGCATGGTCGACAGGTGCTGACGGCAGAGGGATCAAGGGATGCCATGGGCAATAACCGGTAACATATTTATGCTTTGCCGTTGGGGCCTCGAGCTCTAGTATTGGCAACATATCGAGAGGAGAGGCAAGCAATGAGTCAGCAATACAAGGTTCTGGTCGTCGACGATGATTTGAAATTACGTTCCCTGCTGGAGCGTTATCTGACCGAACAGGGATTCGTTGTTCGGGGCGTCGCCAATGGCGAACAGGCTGACCGCCTGCTGACCCGTGAAAACTTCAGCCTGATGGTACTTGATCTGATGCTGCCGGGGGAGGATGGGCTTTCTATCTGTCGTCGCCTTCGTGAAGCCGGCAACCAGATCCCGGTGCTCATGCTGACCGCCAAGGGGGATGAGGTGGACCGCATCGTCGGGCTCGAGATGGGGGCTGATGACTATCTGCCCAAGCCATTCAACCCCCGTGAGCTGCTGGCACGGATCCGTGCCGTGCTGCGCCGGCATACCGTCGAACTGCCTGGCGCGCCTTCGACCGCCGAGAAGATGGTGACCTTCGGCAGCTATCAGCTCAACCTGGCGACCAGGGAGCTCAGCCGTGATGGGGAGCCCGTGGCCCTGACCAGCGGTGAATTTGCCGTGCTCAAGGTGCTGGTCAGCCACCCTCGTGAGCCCCTCTCCCGTGACAAGTTGATGAATCTGGCCAGAGGGCGCGAGTACACGGCGACCGAGCGCAGCATAGACGTGCAGGTCTCCCGCTTGCGCCGCCTGCTGGAGCAGGACCCGGCCCAGCCTCGTTACCTGCAGACAGTCTGGGGCCTGGGTTACGTCTTCGTGCCGGACGGTGATGGCGAATGAAAAAAGTGGGCAGCATGTTCTCTCGCATGCTCTGGTTTTTGGCCGCCGTGCTGGTGGTCTATCAGTTTGTCTCCTACGTCACCTTCTACAACTATCTACTGGCGCCCACCGTCAAGCAGATCAGCCACCTGCTGGCCAATCAGGTCAAGCTCATCTTCCCGGTCGAAAGCAATCAGCTGGCGCTGAGCGAGGATGCCGAAGCGCTGGTTTATGTCGCGACCGGCAGTGACCTCTACACCCAGACGGAGGCCGAACAGCATGGGCTCAACGACTCCAAGCCCTATACCTATCTGGAAGAGAGCATCAGTCGTGAACTGGGTGGCAAAACCAAGGTGCGGGTCGAGATCCAGGATCACTACATCATCTGGATCCAGCCGCCGCAGGCCAACCAGGTGTGGGTGCGTATCCCGCTGACCGAGATCGAAGATGACGATATCGAGCCGCTGATCCTCTACATGAGCGTGCTGCTGGTGGTCACCCTGTTTGCTGCCTGGCGTTTTGCCCGCCAGCTGGTGCGTCCGCTGGAGGATCTGGAGGCCGGCGCCGTAGCCGTGGCGCGCGGCAACTTTCCCGATGCGCTGGGGGAACAGGGGTCGCGGGAGGTACGCCGACTGACCCGGACCTTCAATCATATGTCGAGCTCCATCAAACGCTTGATTGAGGAGCGCAATCTGATGATGGCCGGGGTCTCTCATGACTTGCGCACACCGCTGACCCGCATCCGGCTGGCGACCGAAATGATGTCGTCCGGGGATGAGTATCTCAAGGAGAGCATCAACGCGGACATTGATGAGTCCAACGGCATCATAGATCAGTTCATCGACTACATCCGTCCGGATGAGGGACTGGATACCCAGCAGATCGATCTGACTCAGCTGATCCACGACGTACTGCTGATGCAGACCGATCAGGGATTGGAGGTTGACCTCGAATTGCCGGAAGAGGCTGTGAGAGTGGCCTGCAATCCCATCAGTATTCGCCGTATTCTCAACAACCTGTCAGGTAACTCGCTGCGCTACGGCGCGAGCAGGTTGCACGCCGAGCTCAAAGATGATGGTCACTGGGTGCGGCTGCGGCTGTCGGACAATGGTCCCGGCATCCCCGAGCAGGATTATTACCGGGTGCTCAAACCCTTCACTCAGGGCAACGAGGCTCGCACCGGCAGTGGTAGCGGCCTGGGATTGGCCATCGTCGCCAAGATCGTCTCCCAGCATCACGGCACCATCCGGCTGGGACGGGCCGAACTGGGGGGCTTGTTGGTGGAGGTCCGGCTTCCCAAGAACCAGCCACTGGAGTGGATGGATTGAGAAAAGGGCGTATCCGTGGATACGCCCTTTTGCATTATCAGGCTTGCGGCTCTGCGCCCTTGCGATAGCGCTTGCCATATTTCAGCTGCTGGATCAGCAAGGCGGCGACGATCAGCCCCAGCCCTATGGGGGTTGCCGGGTGTATGGTCTCGCCGATCAACAGGTTGAGCAGCACCAGGGAGGCAAACGGCGAGATGAAGATGAGGTTGCTTATAGGAGCCGTGTTGGTGGCATGGCGCAAAGCCATCAGCCAGAGCACGAAACCGAAGCCCATCTCGAACAGGCCCACATAGATGGCGCCGACCCAGCCTTGCCAAGCTGTCATGGCGAAATCGGAGAGCAGCCAGGTCGCCGCGACAATGAAAGGAAGGCTGATGATAAAGCCGAGCAACAGGCTGACGATGGGGTCTCCCTGATTGCGGGTGTTGAGGATCCAGTAACTGGCCCAGATAAGCGTCGATACCAGCGCCAGCGTCACGCCGAGGGGGCTGTCGAACTGCAGGCCGAATACATCCCCCTTGGTGGCGATCACCAGTGCACCAAAGTAGCCGAGCACTATGGCGACGCCATCGCGCCGACGCAGTTTCTGGCCGAGAAAGGGGACTGCCAGCAGACTGAGGGTGATGGCCCAGGTGTAGTTGAGGGTCTGTGCCTGCTGGGCGGGCAGCAGATCATAGGCTTTGAACAGCAGCAGGTAATAGAGGAAGGGGTTCAGCACACCCAGGGTCAGGTAATAGAAAGGTCGGGCCTTGATGTAACTCCGTAGCAGCGGCAGTTTACCCTGTTTGGCGACTATCGCCGTCAGCGTGAGGGTCGAGGTGAAGGCGGCTACAAGCAGCAATTGCACCGGTTGAAAGTAGGCGAGGGAGATCTTGAAGGCGGTGGCGACTGTCGACCAGAGGGCAACGGCGCAGAGTCCATACTGATAGGCTTTTTTTTGATCTTTGAGCATTGGATGTCGTTCCACTGACAGAGGCAGGCGCACAGTCTACCAGCCTGTTTGTAACATTGTCGTTACCCCGAGTTGGCCAGGGGATGAGGTGTCGCCGGCGAGATCCATCTGTCACATGAAACTGCGCACAATCTGTTCGCCCTCCCTTGCGCAAATTTGAAAAATCCGTATAATCCCCTCCGCTTACCCATGAGGTAAGCCAGACGATATGTCTGCTGCTGAGTTGTTCGTTTACGGATGACCAGCCATACAGTCCTCCCGATATGGGGGGAAACGTGAAAAATCACACCTCTGGCGGGAGTAATCCCGGTCGGGCGGTGTTGATTTATGTTCTTTTATCTATTGGAGCTCTGTCAATGCAGAACCAAAGAATCCGTATTCGCCTGAAGGCTTTTGATCATCGCCTGATTGATCAATCCACAGCGGAAATCGTTGAAACTGCAAAGCGCACCGGCGCGCAGGTTCGCGGTCCTATCCCGCTGCCGACTCGCAAAGAGCGCTTCACCGTCCTGATCTCCCCGCACGTCAACAAAGATGCGCGTGATCAGTACGAGATCCGCACTCACAAGCGTCTGGTAGACATCGTTGAACCGACTGACAAGACCGTAGACGCCCTGATGCGTCTGGATCTGGCAGCTGGTGTAGACGTCCAGATCAGCCTGGGTTAATTACGGAAAGAGGTTGATAACAATGACAATCGGTCTTGTAGGTCGCAAAGTGGGTATGACTCGCATCTTCACTGAAGATGGCGTTTCTATCCCGGTGACTGTTATCGAAGTTGAAGCTAACCGTGTAACTCAGGTCAAATCTGTAGAAACCGACGGCTACAACGCTATTCAGGTTACCACTGGCGCCAAGAAAGCCAGCCGTGTGACCAAGCCGGAAGCTGGCCACTTCGCCAAAGCTGGTGTAGAAGCCGGTCGCGGTCTGTGGGAATTCCGCTTGAACAACGGTGAAACTTTCACTGTTGGTAGCGAGCTGAAAGTAGATCTTCTCGCTGACGTTAAGATGGTAGACGTTACCGGCACATCCAAGGGTAAAGGTTTTGCGGGCACTGTAAAGCGCCACAACTTCCGCACCCAGGATATGACCCACGGTAACTCCTTGTCTCACCGCGCTCCGGGTTCTATCGGTCAGAACCAGACTCCGGGTCGTGTATTCAAGGGCAAAAAGATGGCTGGTCACATGGGTGCTGAGCGTGTAACGACTCAGAACCTGGAACTGGTTCGTGTTGACGCTGAACGTAACCTGCTGCTCATCAAAGGTGCAGTCCCAGGTGCAACCAACGGCAACGTGATCGTCAAACCTGCCGTCAAAGCGTAACGTCTGAGGAGATAGTAATGGAATTGGTAATGAAAGACGCCAAGAGCGCTCTTGAAGTTTCCGAGACTACCTTCGGGCGCGAATTCAACGAAGCTCTGGTTCACCAGGTCGTCGTTGCATATGCCGCAGGTGCCCGTCAGGGTACTCGTGCGCAGCTGACTCGCTCTGAAGTGTCTGGTGGCGGCAAAAAGCCGTGGCGTCAGAAGGGTACTGGTCGTGCCCGTGCTGGCTCCATCCGTTCGCCCATTTGGCGTTCCGGTGGTGTGACTTTTGCTGCTAAGCCGCAAGATCACAGCCAAAAAGTAAACAAGAAGATGTACCGCGGCGCTATCCGTAGCATCCTGTCCGAGCTGGTACGTCAAGAGCGCCTGATCGTTGTCGAGAAATTCGGCATCGAAGCGCCGAAGACCAAAGAACTGATCGCCAAGCTGAAAGAGATGGAACTGACTGACGTTCTGATCGTGACAGCTGAAGTCGATGAGAACCTGTTCCTGGCTGCTCGCAACCTGTACAAAGTTGACGTGCGTGACGTTGCCGGTATCGACCCGGTCAGCCTGATCGCTTTCGACAAGGTTCTGATGACTGCTGAAGCAGTTAAGCAAATCGAGGAGATGCTGGCATGATCCGCGAAGAGCGTCTGTTGAAAGTTCTGAAGGCTCCGCATATCTCTGAAAAGAGCACCATGGTCGCCGAGAAGCAGAACACTATCGTGTTCAAAATTGCTGTCGACGCCACCAAGGCGGAAGTCAAAGCTGCAGTTGCGAAACTGTTCGAGGTCGAAGTTGAGACCGTCCGTACCCTGAACATGAAGGGTAAAACCAAGCGCTCAGGTGCACGCGTAGGCCGTCGTTCCGATTGGAAAAAGGCTTATGTGACCCTGAAAGCTGGTCAGGACATCGACTTCATGGGCGCAGCCGAGTAAGAGGAGTTCTGAAAAATGGCAATCGTTAAGTGCAAGCCTACTTCTCCAGGCCGCCGCCACGTCGTTAAGATCGTCAATCAAGAGCTGTACAAGGGTAAGCCCTTTGCCGCTCTGCTGGACAGCAAGAGCAAGTCCGGTGGTCGTAACAACAACGGTCGAATCACCACCCGTCATATCGGTGGTGGTCACAAGCAGCATTACCGTATCGTCGACTTCAAACGTGACAAAGACGGTATCCCGGCCAAAGTAGAACGCCTGGAATACGATCCTAACCGTACCGCTAACATCGCACTGGTGTTGTATGCAGACGGTGAGCGTCGTTACATCCTGGCTCCGAAAGGCCTGAAAGCTGGTGACGCGATCGCTTCTGGTGCTGATGCAGCCATCAAGGTAGGTAACACCCTGCCGATGCGCAACATCCCGGTTGGTTCTACTGTTCACGCCGTTGAGATGAAACCTGGTAAAGGTGCCCAGCTGGCTCGTTCCGCTGGTACTTTCATCCAGATCCTGGCTCGTGAAGGTAACTATGTAACTCTGCGTCTGCGTTCCGGCGAAGTACGTAAAGTTCTGGCCGAGTGCCGCGCCACCATCGGTGAAGTCGGTAACTCCGAGCACATGTTGCGTCAACTGGGTAAAGCCGGTGCCAACCGCTGGCGTGGTATTCGTCCGACCGTTCGCGGTATGGCGATGAACCCGGTCGACCACCCGCACGGTGGTGGTGAGGGTCGTAACAAGGGCATGCAGCCTGTGTCCCCATGGGGCCAGAAGGCTAAAGGCTTCAAGACCCGTAAGAACAAGCGTACCGACAAGTACATCGTACGTCGTCGTAACAAGTAATTGTTAACATAGAGGAATCACCATGCCACGTTCTCTCAAGAAGGGTCCATTTATTGACCTGCACTTGCTGAAGAAGGTAGAGAAAGCGGTGGAAAGCGGGGATAAAAAGCCGGTTAAAACCTGGTCCCGTCGTTCAATGATCATCCCGAACATGATCGGTTTGACCATCGCTGTCCATAATGGTCGTCAGCACGTTCCGGTTTTCGTTACCGAAGAAATGATCGGTCACAAACTGGGTGAATTCGCACCGACTCGTACTTATCGCGGCCATGCTGCTGATAAGAAGGCTAAGAAGCGCTAAGGGATAAATGATGGAAGCTATCGCTAAACACCGTTATGCCCGTACTTCTGCCCAGAAAGCTCGTCTGGTAGCCGATCAAGTACGTGGTCTGTCTGTAGACAAGGCTCTGAATATCCTGACCTTCAGCCCGAAAAAGGCTGCAGTGCTGGTTAAGAAAGTGCTGGAATCTGCCATTGCAAACGCTGAGCACAACGAAGGCGCTGATATCGATGCGCTGCGTGTTGCTACTATCATGGTCGACGAAGGTCCCTCCATGAAGCGCATCCGTCCGCGTGCCAAAGGTCGTGCGGATCGTATCCTCAAGCGTACCGCTCACATCACTGTAGTGGTATCCGACGCTAAGGCTGGGAGATAAGCAATGGGTCAGAAAGTACATCCTAATGGCATTCGCCTGGGTATTACCAAGCCTTGGAATTCTACCTGGTTCGCGAACACCAAAGACTTCGCTGACAACCTGTACAGCGATTTTCAAGTACGCCAGTTCCTGACTAAGGAACTGAAAAATGCGTCCTTGTCCAAGATCACCATCGAGCGTCCGGCCAAGAGCATCCGTGTGACCATTCACACCGCTCGTCCGGGTGTTGTGATCGGTAAGAAAGGCGAAGACGTTGAGAAACTGCGCAAAGCTGTCGCCGTGATTACCGGCGTGCCTGCTCAGATCAACATTTCCGAAGTCCGTAAGCCGGAGCTGGATGGCAAGCTTGTTGCTGACAGCATCACTTCCCAACTGGAACGTCGCGTAATGTTCCGTCGTGCTATGAAGCGCGCCGTACAGAACGCAATGCGCCTGGGTGCCAAGGGCATCAAAGTGGAAGTGTCTGGTCGTCTGGGCGGTGCTGAAATCGCGCGTACCGAATGGTACCGTGAAGGTCGTGTGCCGTTGCACACCCTGCGTGCCGACATCGACTACGCAACTTCTGAAGCCCACACCACTTACGGTGTGATCGGCGTTAAGGTTTGGATCTTCAAGGGCGAAGTTCTGGGTGGTCTGGCTGCAGTTAATGCTGCCGCTGCTCAAGAGCAAGCTCCTGCAAAGCCCAAGCGCGATAACAAACGCCGCGGTAAGTAAGGAGATTCGGTAAATGTTGCAACCAAAGCGTACTAAATTCCGCAAGACCCATAAGGGTCGCAACCGCGGTCTGGCCAACACTGGTAACGAAGTATCCTTCGGTACCTTTGGCCTGAAGGCGACATCTCGTGGTCAACTGACTGCTCGTCAAATCGAAGCAGCCCGTCGTGCCATGACCCGTCACGTTAAGCGTCAAG
Organism: Aeromonas sp. 2HA2; assembly: GCF_029237345.1. NCBI lineage: Bacteria > Pseudomonadati > Pseudomonadota > Gammaproteobacteria > Aeromonadales > Aeromonadaceae > Aeromonas > Aeromonas sp. 2HA2. Next base: position 122,094 of record NZ_JAACGB010000014.1, read on the forward strand.
GCAAGATCTGGATCCGTGTGTTCCCGGACAAGCCCATCACCGAAAAGCCTCTCGAAGTTCGTATGGGTAAAGGTAAGGGCAACGTGGAATATTGGGTCTGCCCGATCCAGCCTGGCAAGGTTCTGTACGAGATGGACGGTGTACCTGAGGCTCTGGCGCGTGAAGCGTTTGCCCTGGCCGCAGCTAAGCTGTCTGTTCAGACCACTTTCGTAATTAAGACGGTGATGTGATGAAAGCCCAAGATCTGCGTCAAAAGAGCGTCGATGAACTGAACCAGGAGCTGCTGGGCCTGCTGCGTGAGCAATTCAACATGCGCATGCAAGCGTCCACTGGCCAGCTGGCTCAGACTCACACTCTGAAACAAGTGCGTCGTGACGTCGCACGTATCAAGACTGTACTGACTGAGAAGGCAGGTGCGTAATGACTGACAAGATCCGTACTCTGCAAGGTCGTGTAATCAGCGACAAGATGGAAAAATCCATCACTGTTGCTATCGAGCGCAAGGTAAAGCACCCGATCTACGGTAAGATCATCAAGCGCACTACCAAGCTGCACGTACATGATGAAAACAACGAGTGTAAAGCTGGCGATCTCGTGGAAATCCGCGAATGCCGCCCGCTGTCCAAGACCAAGTCCTGGACCCTGGTTGCGATCTTAGAAAAGGCCTAATCGGTACTTTGTAGTCCAAACGGCCCCTTAGCGGGGCCGTTTGTTTTTTAGGCTACCTTTTCTCAAAATCATGTGTTATAGTTTCGCGCCTTTTGAAGGCAGCCAGATCCCGAAAGGGATAAGAAGTAAACAAAGCGGAGCACTAAAATGATCCAGATGCAAAGTATGCTGGGTGTAGCCGACAACTCCGGCGCTCGCAGTGTAATGTGTATTAAGGTTCTGGGTGGCTCGCACCGCCGTTATGCCGGCATCGGCGACATCATCAAAGTTTCCATCAAGGAAGCCATTCCTCGCGGTAAAGTGAAGAAAGGTGATGTATATAACGCGGTGGTCGTACGCACCCGTAAAGGCGTTCGTCGTCCGGACGGCTCAGTCATCCGTTTCGACAACAATGCGGCTGTGTTGCTTAACAACAACCAACAGCCAATCGGTACTCGTATTTTTGGCCCGGTGACCCGTGAACTCCGTAATGAGAAGTTCATGAAGATTGTGTCCCTGGCACCCGAAGTACTGTAAGGAGTCGAACGATGGCAGCTAAAATCCGTCGCGAAGACGAAGTGATTGTTCTTACCGGCAAAGACAAGGGCAAGCGTGGCAAAGTCACTCAAGTCCTGGTAACCGAAGGTAAGGTTCTTGTTGAAGGCATCAATCTGGTGAAGAAGCATCAAAAGCCGGTACCCGCACTGGGTCAGGCTGGCGGCATCATCAGCAAAGAAGCCCCAATGGACGTTTCTAACGTAGCGCTGTTCAACTCTGCCGCTGGCAAGGCTGATCGCGTTGGTTTCCGGATTGAAGACGGCAAAAAAGTTCGTTTCTTCAAATCCACCGGCGAACTTGTGAAGTAATTGGAGTTTAACGATGGCGAAACTGCATGATTACTACAAATCCGATGTAGTAAATGAACTGGCCAAACAGTTCGGTTACAAGACTATCATGCAAGTCCCTCGGATCGAGAAAATCACCCTGAACATGGGTGTTGGTGAAGCGATCTCTGACAAAAAGCTGTTGGAAAATGCCGCTGCCGATATGGCTGCCATTTCCGGTCAGAAGCCGCTGATCACCAAAGCTCGCAAATCTGTTGCGGGCTTCAAGATTCGTGAAGGCTACCCGATAGGTTGTAAAGTAACCCTGCGTGGCGAGCGTATGTGGGAGTTCCTGGAACGGCTGATTTGCATCTCCGTACCGCGTATCCGTGACTTCCGTGGCCTGAACGCTAAAGCGTTCGACGGTCGTGGTAACTACTCCATGGGCGTGCGTGAGCAAATCATCTTCCCGGAAATCGACTATGACAAAGTCGATCGCGTCCGTGGTCTGGATATCACCATCACCACTTCCGCGAATACCGATGAAGAAGGCCGTGCTCTGCTGGCTGCCTTTAACTTCCCATTCCGCAAGTAAGGTTAGGGTTATGGCTAAAACATCCATGAAAGCACGTGAAGCAAAGCGTGCGAAGCTGGTAGCCAAGTTCGCCACTAAGCGAACCGAGCTGAAAGCTATCATCGTTGATATGAACGCTTCTGAAGAAGCGCGTTGGGATGCTGTACTGCAACTGCAACAGCTGCCCCGTGATTCCAGTCCGTCCCGCCAGCGTAACCGTTGCAATATTACTGGTCGTCCGCACGGTTTCCTGCGTAAGTTTGGTCTGTCTCGCATCAAGGTGCGTGAGCATGCCATGAAGGGCGAAATTCCGGGCCTGAAGAAGGCTTCTTGGTAACGAATCTCGGGAGTTAGACTTATGAGCATGCAAGATCCGATCGCGGATATGCTGACCCGCATCCGTAACGGTCAGGCGGCGAGCAAAGTTGCGGTTTCCATGCCTTCTTCCAAGCTGAAAGTGGCTATCGCCAAAGTGCTGAAAGAAGAAGGTTACATCGCTGGCTACTCCGTAGCTGGTGATGTGAAGCCGGAACTGGAAATTGAACTGAAATATTTCCAGGGCAAGCCAGTTGTAGAACTGATCCAACGTGTGAGCCGTCCCGGCCTGCGTATTTACAAGCGCACTACTGATCTGCCGAAAGTTATGGGCGGTCTCGGTGTTGCTATCGTGTCCACGTCTAAAGGTGTGATGACCGACCGTGCTGCCCGCAAGGCAAGCATGGGTGGTGAGATCATCTGCTACGTCGCTTAATAGGAGGTCGGAAATGTCTCGCGTTGCTAAGGCACCCGTCACTATTCCTGCTGGCGTAGAGGTGACTCTGAACGGTCAGGAACTGTCCATCAAAGGTGGTAAAGGTTCTCTGGTTCGTTCCATCCACGCCGGTGTAGAAGTGACCAAAGAAGACAATGTACTGAAGTTCGCCCCGCGCGACGGCATCGCTGGTGCTGACGCTCAGGCCGGTACTGCACGTGCATTGGCTAACAACATGGTAATCGGTGTTACCCAAGGCTTCGAGCGTAAGCTGCAGCTGGTTGGTGTAGGTTATAAAGCCTCCATCAAGGGCAATGCTGTCGCGCTGGCCCTGGGCTTCTCTCACCCGGTAGAGCATGCGCTGCCGGCTGGTGTCACCGCTGAATGCCCGACCGCTACAGAGATCGTTCTGCGTGGTGTGGACAAGCAGCTGGTTGGCCAGGTCGCCGCCGATATCCGTTCTTACCGCGCTCCGGAGCCCTACAAGGGCAAGGGTGTACGCTATGCCAACGAGCAAGTGCGTACTAAAGAAGCTAAGAAGAAGTAAGGTAACACTATGGACAAGAAAGCAGCTCGTCTCCGTCGTGCTACTCGTGCTCGGAAGAAGATGCAGGAACTGGGAGCTACCCGTCTGGTTGTTCACCGTACCCCGCGTCATATCTACGCGCAGGTTATCGCAGCCAACGGTTCCGAAGTTCTGGCCTCTGCTTCTACAGTAGAGAAAGCCATCAGTGAAGCTCTTAAATACTGCGGTAATGCTGATGCAGCTACCGTAGTAGGTAAAGCAATCGCTGAGCGTGCTATTGCCAAAGGCGTTCAGAACGTATCTTTCGATCGTTCCGGTTTCAAGTATCACGGTCGTGTAGCCGCTCTGGCTACCGCTGCTCGTGACGCTGGTCTTCAGTTCTAAGCTAGGAGTCGAAGATGGCTAAAGTCGAATCTCAAGCCGGCGAACTGCAAGAAAAGCTGATTGCAGTAAACCGTGTTTCGAAAACTGTTAAAGGTGGTCGTATCATGTCCTTCACCGCGTTGACCGTGGTGGGTGATGGTAACGGCCGTGTAGGTTACGGTTACGGTAAGGCCCGTGAAGTTCCGGCCGCTATTCAAAAAGCGATGGAACAGGCTAAGCGTAACCTGAGCAAGGTAGAACTGAACAATGGCACTCTGCACCACCCGGTGCGCGGTGTTCACTCCGGTTCCTCCGTGTTCATGAAGCCGGCCTCACAAGGTACTGGTATCATTGCAGGCGGCGCCATGCGTGCTGTTCTGGAAGTTGCTGGTATTCACAACGTGCTGGCTAAGACCTACGGTTCCACCAACCCAATCAACGTTGTTCGCGCAACTGTAGACGCTCTGGTACAGGGTCAATCCCCGGCCCAGATCGCTGCCAAGCGTGGTCTGCGCGTTGAAGAAATTCTGGGGTAATGCGACATGGCTAACACTGTAAAAGTAACTCAAACTCGCAGCTCTATCGGCCGTCTGCCAAAGCACAAGGCGACTCTGCGTGGTCTGGGTCTGCGTCGCATTGGTCACACCGTTGAGCTGGAAGATACTCCCTGCGTACGCGGTATGATCAACCAGGTTTATTACATGGTTAAGGTGGAGGGCTAAGCATGCGTCTGAATACTCTGTCTCCGGCCGCTGGTTCCAAGCCTGAAAAACAACGTCGTGGTCGTGGTATCGGCTCCGGCCTGGGCAAGACTGGTGGTCGTGGTGTGAAAGGTCAAACCTCTCGTTCCGGTGGCGGTAAAGTCCGCGCTGGTTTCGAAGGCGGCCAGATGCCTTTGAAAATCCGTCTGCCGAAGTTCGGTTTCTTCTCTCGCAAATCTTTGGTTTCTGCCGAAGTGCGTCTGAACGAAATCGCCATGGTAGAAGGTGATGTGGTCGATTTGAGCACTCTGAAGCAAGCCGGTGTTGTTACCAAGAACATCGTTTTCGCTAAAGTTGTCCTGTCTGGCAACATTGACCGTGCTGTGACCGTTCGTGGTGTGTCCGTCACCAAAGGTGCACGTGCAGCCATCGAGGCCGCTGGCGGTAAAATCGAGGAATAATCAGTACAATGGCTAAGAAACCAGGATTGGATGTTAAAGCACAGGGTGGTCTGAGTGAACTGAAGAGCCGTCTGCTCTTCGTTCTCGGGGCGATTATCGTTTTCCGTGCAGGCTCTTATGTGCCGATTCCTGGTATTGACGCCGCCGTACTGGCCGAGTTGTTCCAACAACAGAAGGGCACCATCATTGAGATGTTCAACATGTTCAGTGGTGGTGCACTCTCGCGTGCTTCTATTCTTGCGCTGGGGATCATGCCGTACATTTCGGCATCGATCATTATCCAGCTGCTGACTGTGGTTCACCCCGCTCTTGCTGAACTCAAGAAAGAAGGTGAATCTGGCCGTCGCAAGATTAGCCAATATACCCGTTGGGGCACGCTGGTTTTGGGAACTTTCCAGGCCATTGGTATTGCAACCGGTCTGCCGAATATGATGCAAGGACTCGTGACACATCCGGGTTTGGGCTTCTATTTCACGGCCGTTGTGAGTCTGGTCACCGGTACCATGTTCTTGATGTGGTTGGGTGAGCAGATTACCGAGCGTGGGATCGGTAACGGTATCTCGTTGATTATTTTCACGGGTATCGTTGCTGGTTTGCCGCATGCCATTGGTGCTACGGCCGAACAGGCACGTCAAGGGGAATTGCACATCCTGCTGTTGTTGTTGCTGGGCTTGATTGTTTTCGCAGTGACTTACTTTGTGGTGTTCGTGGAACGTGGTCAGCGTCGTATCGTCGTTAACTACGCCAAGCGTCAACAAGGCCGCCAGGTATTCGCAGCGCAAAGCACACACCTGCCATTGAAAGTGAATATGGCCGGTGTGATTCCTGCGATTTTCGCATCCAGCATCATCCTCTTCCCAGGGACCATAACCTCTTGGTTTGGTCAGGGTGAGGGCAAGGTCGCTGATATCCTGCAACAGGTCTCTATGGTCCTGCAGCCGGGTCAGCCCTTGTATGAGATGCTCTATGCAGCAGCCATTATCTTCTTCTGTTTCTTCTATACCGCGCTGGTGTTCAACCCCCGCGAGACAGCAGACAACTTGAAGAAGAGTGGAGCCTTTATCCCGGGGATCCGCCCGGGCGAGCAGACAGCACGTTACATCGATAAGGTTATGACTCGCCTGACATTGGCAGGTGCGCTCTATATAACCTTTATCTGTCTGGTACCCCAGTTCTTGATGACTGCCTGGAACGTACAGTTCTACTTCGGTGGCACTTCGCTGCTGATTATCGTGGTAGTTATCATGGACTTCATGGCTCAGGTACAAACCCATATGATGTCTCATCAATATGGCGACGTCCTGAGGAAGGCCAACCTGAAGGGCTACGGCCGCTAAAGGTCGGCGTAGTTACGGAGTTAAGCAATGAAAGTTCGTGCTTCCGTTAAGGCAATCTGCCGTAACTGCAAAATCATCAAGCGTCACGGTGTGGTGCGTGTGATTTGCAGCGAGCCAAAGCATAAACAGCGCCAAGGCTAATTTTTTACGGTTAGTACTTGCAACAAATAGTTGTGCTGGCTAATATAGCCAGCCAACTTTTGTTGTGTATTGGTTGACCGCCACGTATCCGCTCACGGGCTTTGTGGTGGTCGTAATCTACTATATGTAGGAGTGAATAGTGGCCCGTATCGCTGGCATTAACATTCCTGACCATAAGCATGCAGTCATTGCTTTGACTGCGATTTATGGCGTCGGTCGTACCCGCTCCAAGGCCATCTGTGCCGCAGCCGGTATCGCTGAGAATGTGAAAATTAAAGACCTGGACGAAGCTCAGATCGAGAGTCTGCGTGAACAAGTAGGTAAATTCACCGTTGAAGGTGACCTGCGTCGTCAGATATCCATGAACATCAAGCGATTGATGGATCTGGGTTGCTACCGTGGTTTGCGTCACCGTCGTAGCCTGCCTGTTCGTGGTCAACGTACCAAGACCAACGCTCGTACCCGTAAGGGTCCGCGCAAGGCTATCAAGAAGTAACGGGAAGGTAGAAAATGGCTAAAACTCCGACTCGTGCTCGCAAGCGCGTTAAAAAGCAAGTGAGCGACGGTATTGCGCACGTTCATGCATCTTTCAACAACACAATCGTGACCATTACTGACCGTCAGGGCAATGCCCTGTCATGGGCTACCTCCGGTGGTTCAGGTTTCCGTGGTTCCCGTAAGTCCACTCCGTTTGCTGCCCAGGTAGCTGCTGAGCGTGCTGGTGAGATCGCCAAAGAATACGGCGTGAAGAACCTGGAAGTCATGGTCAAAGGTCCGGGTCCCGGTCGTGAGTCTTCCATCCGCGCTCTGAACGCGGCTGGTTTCCGCATCACTAATATTACTGATGTGACTCCGATCCCGCACAACGGTTGTCGTCCTCCCAAGAAGCGCCGCGTATAACGCTGTTGCAACTTGGTCTAGGATTGTTGGAGAAAGAAGATGGCAAGATATATCGGTCCTAAGCTTAAGCTTAGCCGTCGTGAGGGCACCGACCTCTTCCTGAAGTCTGGTGTTCGTGCGATTGATTCTAAGTGCAAGATTGACACCGCCCCTGGTCAGCACGGTGCGCGCAAAGCGCGTCTGTCCGACTACGGCGTTCAGCTGCGCGAGAAACAAAAAGTTCGTCGTATCTACGGCGTATTGGAAAAACAGTTCCGCAACTACTACCGCGACGCTGCCCGTCAAAAGGGTAACACCGGTGAGAACCTGTTGCAGCTGCTGGAAGGTCGTTTGGACAACGTTGTTTACCGTATGGGCTTCGGCGCTACCCGTGCTGAATCTCGTCAGCTGGTGAGCCATAAGGCCATCATGGTAAATGGTCGCGTTGTGAATATTCCTTCTTTCCAGGTTTCCCCTGAGGACGTGGTCTGCGTTCGTGAGAAGGCTAAGAAGCAAGCGCGTATCAAAGCATCCCTCGAGGTTGCTGGTCAGCGTGAGAAGCCGACTTGGGTAGAGGTTGACACCGCTAAAATGGAAGGTGCTTTCAAGCGTCTGCCAGAGCGTTCCGACCTGTCTGCCGACATTAACGAACAGCTGATCGTCGAGCTTTACTCCAAGTAAAGCTAGCTTCTAAAGAGAGGACACAATGCTGGGTTCTGTAACAGATTTTCTTAAACCGCGGCTAGTTGACATCGAGCAAGTTAGCCCGACTCATGCGAAAGTGACTCTTGAGCCACTTGAGCGTGGTTTTGGTCACACGCTGGGTAATGCCCTGCGTCGTATTTTGCTGTCATCTATGCCCGGTTGTGCAGTTACTGAAGTCGAAATTGACGGGGTACTGCATGAGTACAGCAGCAAAGAAGGTGTGCAGGAAGACATTCTTGAAATTCTGCTCAACCTGAAAGGTATCGCTGTGAAGCTGGAAGGCAAGGACGAGGTAACTCTGTCCCTGACCAAGTCTGGAACAGGCCCCGTTACCGCTGGTGATATCACTCACGGTGATGAAGTCGAGATCGTAAACCCGGAGCACGTAATCTGCCACCTGACCGGTGCCAATGCTGAAATCAGCATGCGCCTGAAAGTTCAGCGGGGTCGTGGTTATGTGCCTGCTTCTGCTCGTGTTCACAACGATGATGAAGAGCGTCCGATTGGTCGCCTGCTGCTGGACTCCGCGTTCAGCCCCATCGTTCGTATTGCCTACAATGTTGAGGCAGCACGTGTGGAACAGCGTACCGACTTGGACAAGCTGGTCATCGACATGGAGACCAATGGTACTCTGGATCCTGAAGAAGCCATCCGTCGTTCTGCCACTATTCTGGCCGAGCAACTGGAAGCCTTCGTGGATCTGCGCGATGTCAGCGTGCCCGAGAAGAAAGAAGAGAAACCCGAGTTTGATCCGATTCTGCTACGTCCTGTCGATGATTTGGAGCTGACAGTTCGTTCTGCGAACTGTCTGAAGGCAGAAGCTATCCACTATATTGGTGATCTGGTACAGCGTACCGAAGTTGAGTTGCTTAAAACTCCTAACCTCGGTAAGAAGTCCCTGACTGAGATCAAGGATGTGTTGGCCTCCCGTGGTCTGTCTCTTGGCATGCGCCTTGAGAACTGGCCGCCCGCCAGCATCGCTGACGAGTAATCCAGATTACGGGTTTCACAGATTTAGTTAGAAGGATAAGGTCATGCGCCATCGTTTGAGTGGTCGTCAACTGAACCGGAACAGCAGCCATCGTCAGGCTATGTTCCGCAACATGGCCAGCTCCCTGGTTCGTCATGAGATCATCAAGACGACTCTGCCTAAGGCAAAAGAGCTGCGTCGTGTAGTTGAACCGCTGATCACCCTTGCCAAGACTGATAGCGTTGCTAATCGTCGTCTGGCATTTGCCCGCACTCGCGACAACGCGATCGTGGCTAAGCTGTTCAATGAACTGGGCCCGCGCTACCTGGAGCGCGCCGGCGGTTATACTCGCATTCTGAAATGCGGTTTCCGTGCTGGCGACAACGCCCCTATGGCTTACATTGAGCTGGTAGACCGCCCGGCCGCTGCTGAAGCAGCTGCTGAGTGATAAAGAAAAAGCCGGGCTTGTCCCGGCTTTTCTTTTAATGAATCCTGATACTGCCTCAACTGCCTCAACTGCCTCAACTGCCTCAACTGCCTCAACTGCCTCAACTGCCTCAACTGCCTCAACTGTCTCAATTCACCATTCAACCTCTTCTATATAAGAAGTAAGCGTTGTTCCCAAGCCTGGTTAAATAGTGAATGGCCTGATCACTTCTCTTGAGCATCGTCGGCCAGTTCGATATATCCCACCAACGTTGCGAAGGGATCTGCGTACACCCGTTTGCCCAGTTGCGGGCGTTTTCCTTTGTAAGGTCTCAGTCGCAAGTCCATCTTGGCCTCCTTGTTTTTGGCCATTCTAGCAATCCGGAACTCGCTTCTGTGGATAAGTTTGTACAAAAGCTGTGGTTGGTTATGAATAACTAAAAAAGTGCCGGTTTTTGCAGTTTTATTGCATTGAGGGCCTTGCCAACGCGATCAATCTCTCTATAATGCGCCACATCGACAGGGCAAGCGGCAACGCAAACAAGCCAGTCGGTGCCTCGAAAAGCCTTTGAAAATAAGGCTTGACTCGAGAAGGCGGTTGAGTA
>NZ_JAACGB010000015.1:0-126476 GCF_029237345.1 Aeromonas sp. 2HA2
GCGTGCCTGTGGACTGGTCTTGAGCTGCACCAATGCATCCTGGCGCCCCAGCTTGCGTACCACCTCGTATTGCGTGCCCTTTTTGAGCGGCAGCAGCCAGTGACGCTCGCTGCCAGCAGTTTGCCAGACGTGGAGCAGACCGAGGGAGTAAAACCCCTTGTCGAACAGGGTGAGCGAGTGGTCCGGCGTGCGCGCGATAAGCTGCTCGGCCAGCACCATCTCGTTGACGGCGCAACTTTCCATGACGGCTTGCGTGAGCAGGTGGCTGGTCAGCTCCATCTGGCAAAGCATGCGCACTTGCGGATAAGCAGTCTCCCCATGCTGAGTGCCAGGCTTGGCAAACGCGGCGGCATTGTCCGGGGTATCAGGCGTGCGCCACATCACGCCATCGACGGCGAGCAGTTGCAGCCCGGCCCAACCGGGGTGATTGGCCTGCTGGTGCCAGCCTGTGGCGGTCTCGTGAAACAGCCGCTCAATGCTCTTGTGGCCAAGCTTTTGGCGAGCTTGCAGGAAGGCGCTGGGGGCGACAAAGGGGCGGTCACCGGGCAAGAGGATATCGAGCTGATTGACCAGCTGAGTCATGGGGACGTGGCGGAAGATGGCCATGCCGATGATAGCCCAGACCAGACGCTCCATGGGCATGCGGCGACGGCGCAGGGTCACGACATCCTCCTCGGCGAGCAGGGTAGTGATGAGCGCAGGGGGAATGAGGTCAGATAGTGACTCAAACTGGGCAGTATTGCTGGCGTGAAGGAAGTCGAGGGCCTGTTCGATACGCATAAAAAATCCGAAACCAAATCAATAGGTTTCGGATTTTTACACATCAGCAGGATCGGTCAATGGATCCTTAACTGATCGGCATTAGGCCAGATCAGGCCCCTTTTCCTATCCATTGGCAATGCGGTTTACATGGCGGCGCGGAAGATGGCGACTATCTCTTCGTGGCTCGCCTGTTTCGGGTTGGTGAAGCCGCAGGCATCTTTCAGGGCGTTGCTGGCCAGCACGTCGAAATCATCGGCCTTGACGCCGAGCTGCTCCAGACCGGCCGGGATCTTCACGTCCAGCGCCAGCTGCTTGATGGCGGCAATCGCCGCAGCAGCGCCCTGTTCGTCGTTCATGGTGCTCACATCCACCCCCATATGGCGTGCCACATCTTTCAGGCGGGTGGCGCTTACCTGGGCGTTGTAGGCCTGAACGTGGGGCAGCAGCACGGCGTTGCAGACCCCGTGGGGCAGGTCATAAAAGCCCCCCAGCTGGTGCGCCATGGCGTGCACATAACCCAGGCTTGCGTTGTTGAACGCCATGCCGGCCAGGAACTGGGCATAGGCCATCTGCTCGCGGGCGTGCAGGTCATCGCCCTGATTGACCGCGGTGCGCAGGTGTTTGGCGATGAGCTGGATCGCCATGATGGCGCTGGCATCGGTCACAGGGGTGGCGATGGTGGAGACATAGGCCTCGATGGCGTGGGTCAGGGCATCCATGCCGGTGGCGGCAGTGAGGCCGGCCGGTTTGGCCAGCATCAGCTCGGGATCGTTGACCGACATCAGCGGGGTGACGTGCTTGTCGATGATGGCCATTTTCACCTGGCGCGCCTCGTCCGTGATGATGCAAAAGCGGGTCATCTCAGAGGCAGTGCCGGCTGTGGTGTTGATGGCGATGAGCGGCAGCTGCGGTTTGGCGGAGCGATCCACCCCTTCGTAGTCCTGGATGCTGCCGCCGTTGGCGGCCACCAGGGCGATGCCCTTGGCGCAGTCGTGGGGTGAGCCGCCCCCCAGTGAGATGACGCAGTCGCAGCCGTTGGCCCTGATCATGGCCAGACCCGACTCGACGTTGGTCATGGTGGGGTTTGGCTTGGTTTCATCGAAAACCAGGCTTTCAATGCCATGTTCCGCCAAGAGGGTGGTGAGCTTGGCGACCACGCCTATCTGGTTGAGGACACGTGTAACCGACCACTAAGAATGAAAAAGCCGGGAGCAACCGAAAGTAAGTGGGAGATCGCGGGACAAACTCAAGGCTGACAAGGCTTGGAGGGGGAACGGAAGGCGCCAGGTGCGCGCGGTACCAAAATGAAAGACGGTACGTGACTCTTGGCGTGAATGCGCTGGAAATGAAAAACAGGAGCTGGCGCTTCAAAACGGGGTTAAAGCTACTGTTTAGAGCCCGTTTTGAAGCGCGACAGTTTAAAAAAAGTCGTGTCCGGCCCAGACTACCTTGCCGATCACGGCCAGGTTCTCCAGTTGATTCGCAGGAACTACCTGCAGCGGGTAATCATCACGGTTATCGCTGATGATAGTGATCCCGCCATCGAAGTTTTTCTGCAGGCGCTTGGCATAGAGCTCTTCGCCAAGGCGCAACACGAAGATGGATCCATCTTCGATCTGATTCTTGCTGATATCGACCAGGATAGAGTCACCAGAGTGGATGGTGGGCTCCATGCTGTCGCCTTTGGCGAAGACTACCACCAGGTTATCCGGGTTTAGCTTGCGAAACGTGAGCCACTTGCGGCGAAAGGCCAGCTTGCGTTTAACCTCGTGATCATCATTAAACGCACCATGGCCGGTACTGACGGTGACATGGTAGCCATCGATCAGCGCGTACTCCTCATCAAACTCATCACGTCGCACCATCTGCTCGGCATCTACATCTGGATGCTTGGGGCCTTGGCCGGTGGCCAGCCACTCCAGATTCACATTGAACACCCGCGCGATGCGTAGCGCCTTGTCGATGGTGGGCAGTGAATTGAACGGAGGGAAGTATTTACGCATCCCCGACTCACTCATCCCCACCAGTTCGGCAAATGCCTTGTAACTCAGATTTCCTCGCAGCGCATCCAGACGAGCGCTCAGAGTATCCATTCCCGTCGTCAGAAAAGATACCTCACCGTCTTTTTGTACTGCTTGTGGTTTTTCTTCATAACGCTCTGACATACAAGGAATTCTCGGCTAGTGGCTAATGCTGGTGAGTCGATAGACAAAAAATTCCGCACAAAAAGACTTGTCAATCTTTTTGGGGTGATCAATCATTCATATGTGACGCATTGCGACATAAGATCATTCTTTTATGAATGATAAAGATACGCGCCGCGACACTTGATGATACCGAAACGGGGTGAGTATGTCAGGGAAAACACCAGAGTGGATCAGGGCTGAGCTCATAAAACGCGGATATTCCCAAGCTGCTTGGGCCCGCGCCAAAGGGCTGCACCCCAGAGCCGTACAGCGCTGCATCAAACACTATGCCCCAGCCATGGGGGTCAGCCCCAAACGGCGAGAAAGCCGCACCATCATGACGCTGCTTTCCGAGTCGCTGGAGATCGATCTGCTGGGAGGTGACCAATGAGCACTTGGTACACCGCCCAGGCGCTGGCCGGGTTGGTCGGCATGCCTGCTTACCCCGATGGTGTACGCAAAAAGGCCGAGCGAGAAGAGTGGCAAAGCCGCAGGCGCGAGAAAGGCAAAGGGGCCGAATACCACATCGGCTCGCTGCCGATAGAAACCCGCCGCTATCTGGCTGAGAGAGCCGTGGCTGAACAAGGTCAAGCCGTGACCGATCACGCTGCTGGCGGCAAGGCCATGGCCAAGTTGCTGGCGCGTGAGGTGCCGGTCAAACCGGATGCGGGTCGCAAGTTGCTGACGCTGGGGGAGGGGGCGCGTCAGAAGGTTGATGCCAGGCTGCTGATCCTGCAGGCCGCCGATATTTTTCTGGCGCCTTATCAAGCTTGCCAGCAAGGGGAGGTGGGGCGCCGGGCGTTTATCGAGGCTTACCGTGCCCGCAGCCTGTCACTCCCTGCGAGCGTCTATGACCGGCAAAAACCGTTCAGCCTGATCACCTTGCGCCGTTGGCAGGGGGCGTTGGCTGATGAAGGCCCCGCAGCCTTGGCCGGCAACTATCAGCGGGAGCGGCCATCGACCGTGGAGCAGAGCCCGGATCTGGCCCAGTTCCTGACGGCCCTGGTCACTGCCAAACCCCATCTGGCCAACAAGTGGGGCGCCCTGCACGAGCTCGCCAGCCAATACAGCGAGATGAACCAGTTGGGATGGCACATCCCCAGCCAATCCTCCTTGCGCCGCTGGATGGTCAAATGGCTGAGTGACAACAAGGTGGCCTTTACCTATGCCACCAACCCCGATGCCTACAACAACAAATACCGCAGCGCGATCGAGGAGATGTATCCCTGGATGGCTCAGCCCAACGACGTGTGGGAGTTCGACAGTACGCCGGTAGATGCCATGTTGGTGGATGGTCGTCACAGCATTATCGCAGTGATCGACGTGTTTACCCGCCGGGTGCGCCTGCTGGTGGCCAAGACCTCATCAAGCGAGGGGATCTGCCTGCTGCTGCGCAAGACCCTGCTGGCCTGGGGCACCCTAAACGATAACGGCGTGATGCGCACCGATAACGGCTCTGATTACGTGAGCCAGCGGGTCATGTCCATCTGCACCCTGCTGGGGATGAACGTCAGCCGCTCCAACGCCTATTCCGGGTGGGAGAAACCGCACATAGAGCGCTTCTTTCGCACCATGAGCCACGGCCTTATCGAGTTGCTGCCCTCCTATATCGGGCACTGCGTGGCCGACCGGCAGGTGATCGAGGCGCGCAAGAGCTTTGCTCAGCGTCTGGAAGAGAAACGCAAACCGGATGCTGAAAAGGAGATCTTCGAGCTGGCCATGACGGCCTGTGAGCTGCAGAGCTTGCTCGATAACTGGCTCGATGCCCGCTACCACAACCGCAAACACGGCTCCCTGGGGATGACTCCCAACGAGAAATATGGTCATGCCCGCTATCAGCGGCGGGCCATTGGCGACGAGTCGGCGCTGGATCTGCTGCTCAACCATGTCGGTGAGGCCACCGTCTCCAAGGGCTTCATCAAAGCGGGCGGGCTCAAATACACGGCCCCTGAGCTGCTGGAGCACAACTGGAAGAGCCAGCGGGTCAGCGTGTTCCTCGACCCCAGCGATGTGGGCCGCGCCATCTTGTATCGCACAGGGGATTGGAACGAGCGGATCGAGGCCGTGAACATCGAACTGCTGGGCAATGGTGTCAGCCCAGATGCCTTCCGCGCCGCCAAGCGTGCCGATGCCAAGGCGCTGGCCGGCTTTCGCCGCGAGATGCGCAATGTGGCCAAGACCTTTGGCATCGACCAGCTCCATCAGGATGTAGTGCGCCACTTCGTTTCCCAGGCGCGGGATATCGCCCAGTTTCAACGCAGCGATCTCACCCTCGATAACCCGGCTCTGGCCGCGCTATCGGGCATTGCTGCACCCGCTGAACCGGCTCAGTTCAGTGCTGCAGAACTTGCCGCCATTGAGGCCAGGCGAGAAGAGAAAGCCGCCCGCCAGCAAGCAACGGCAGGGCAAGAGTCCAGAGCACTCAAGACCGAGTACGAACAGGCCATCTACCTGGCAGAGAAGGAGTTGGATGCCCCGCTGACGGAGCGGGAGAAGGAGTGGCTGACCCGATACCTCTACAGCCACAAGCTGATGGCGAAACGGATTCACCGCCATCTCGATGAAGTCAGGGCCACACGCAGCGCCCAGGCAAAAGGTTAGCGTGCGGCCCCGTTAAACCAGAAACAAAGGACAAAACCACTATGAAACACAAGATTGTTGAAGTCAAAAACATGATCAAGACCGAGCAGCTGCTCGATAACTTGCTCAACCGCTCCAGCATAGTGCCGGGGATTGGTCTGATCCACGGCCCCTCCGGGTTTGGCAAGACTACGGCAGTCGAGTGGCTGTTCAACCAGGACGAAGTAAACGGTATCTATGTGCGCTGCTACAAGGCCGACACAGTGACCAGTTTGCTGGAGCAGATCGCCAAAGAGATAGGCATTCCCCAGCGCCATAACCTGCGTGCTCAGGTCGATAGCATCGTCGAATCCGTGCGGGCCGAAGAGCTGGCCATCTTCGTGGATGAGGCGGATTACGTGGTCGGCAATGCCCGCATCATGGAGACCCTGCGCGATATCTACGATGCCACCGAGCAGCCCCTGATCCTGGTGGGCATGGAAGAGATTGCCCGCCGCATCAGCCAGCGCAAGCAGCTGTTTAACCGCATCTCCCAGTGGATCGAATTCAAACCCGCCGATCTGGAGGACGTCTCCCTGATAGCCAGCGAAATGCTGGAGGTAGACGTGGAGATCGACGATGCCCTGCTGGATCTCATCCGCAAGCGCTCAAACGGTGTCGTGCGCACCATCGTCTCGGCGCTGGACAAGATCGAGAAGATGGCCATGGCCTCTGACGCCCGGATTATCCGGTTGGAGGATGTCGACGCCAGCGAACTGCTGCATGACGTGCGCCGCAACCGGTAGCCGCGAGGGCCAGCAAATAACAACAAAGCACGGGAGGGATACCAGTGGTTGATATCAGCGATAAGTCCAAGACGGAAGAGGCTTGGTTGTGGATGTGTAAACAGGACTCGTTCGACATGATTGAGTTACTCGCAGCGACAGGCGTTAAGCAAGCAAATTTATATGCGCTGATGCGTCGTTGGCTGGCGAGCGGACATCTCCATTGCGTAGTGGAAGGGACCTTACGTCAGAGAGAGGTATTTGGCTGCAATCGGTATCAAGTTTCGGATGTGAATGAACCACCAAAATTTGGCACCAACCAAGGACCTTATGCCCCTCGGAAGAAGAGGAAAAGCCGGCGCAAAACCAGCCAGCAGAAGATGTGGAACACCATGAAAATTAGTCGTGTGTTTACGCTGGCTGAGTTAGCGATGACCTCGGATTCAACCAGTAACCATGCAGGGATATATGCCAAGGCACTGACTAAAGCCGGCTACGTAAAAGTACAAGCCAGAGCCATGCCTCATTGTGGAGAGGTCGCCAAGTACCAGTTGCTGAAAGATACCGGTCGTTTTGCCCCAATTGTCCGCAAAAACGGTTGTTGGGATCAGAACCAGCAGCGGCTCTATCCGTTCCTGGTTGAGGAGGAAAAACATGGACACGTGGCTTGAGGTGTTACAGGCCGAAGTCGCAGCCAGTTCGCTGGCCGTGGTGGCCGACAAGCTTGGTTTATCCAGAACCACTATCAGCCAGGTCTGTAACCAGAAATATCCCGGCGATATGGCAAGGGTGCAAACCCTGGTGGAAGGGGCGCTGATGGGCAGCAAGGTGATGTGCCCGATTCTGGGCGAAATACCGGTGCATCAGTGCTTGGCATTTCAGCGCCGAAGAGCGGACGAGGTAGGGACCAGACCGATGGATATCAAGCTCTGGAAGGCCTGTCATAGCGGCTGTCCCCATAGCCAGCTCAGTGAGGATCAGCAACTGCGCCGACCGATGCGCCTTGCCGTCGAACAAGGCGGCAGAGGCATAGAGAAGAGCGCCCGTTATGACGCTGAGGCCACCCTCTCCCGGCTGCGCCGACAGGCAAAAAGCGATGGAGAGAATGCCAGTTCGTCCCTGCGCATCCTGACCGAGCTGTTGGCGGAGGAGCTCAAGATCATGGGCATCAAGTACAACCGACTGCTCGATCGAACCGAGAAGAACAACCAGTAAACCAGCGGGCTCGGGGTGTGCGGTGGGCCCAGTGATTGAGATCACAAGGAGAATGGGATGAAGAAGAATCTGCAAAATACCGCCGAGCAACTGCGTCATTGGCTGACCGCGAAAGGCTGTGAAGTTCGCACCAGCCAGATCTGCCATACCCCGCTGCTGGCGGTGACGGGGCCACTGCCCAGCGAGATGAAAGCGCGTGCCGTGTTGAGCCGCGAGTGTCTGGCGGGGGTGGTGCGGGAGGTTGCCTTGGTGCGCTTTGGTGGCTGCGTGCTGCATTGGCGCCAGTAAGGAGTCGGAAATGGTCAAGATCCAGATCGACATAGAGGACGAAGAGCTGGCCAAAGTGGTGCTGCGCCAGTTACCCAAGTTCCTCGACTTTTGCGGCGCGACTCACCAGGAAGAACAGGCGAGCGCATCAGCCCCGGATCAGGCGGCCTATGTGGGCCATCAGATGCCTGGCAGTAACAAGATCCACTAAGGAGAAGCCCATGCAAGAAGCACAGACCGCCAGCACAACCCCGATGCGTCAGAACGCCCAGGGGCACTGGGTACCGGAAAACCTGATCGCTCCGGCTGACAAGCTGCGTGATGAAGTGGTGATGGCCATCATCGCGGCCGCCCATGAAGAGCGCTCCCGCCTTGCGGCGTTCAAGATAAACGCCATGCAGCAGATTGCCGACTTTGTAGACCTCTCCGCCGAGCAGTACGGCGTGGCGTGGGGCGGTACCAAGGGCAATGTCACCCTGCTCAGTTTTGATGGTCGTTACAAGCTCATTCGGGCAGTGGGGGAGCACCGCAAATTTGATGAACGGATCCAGGCTGCCAAAGCACTGATTGACCAGTGCATTGAACGCTGGAGCGATGGCGCCAGCAGTGAGATCCGCGCCCTGGTAGACCATGCATTCCGGGTATCCAAAAGCGGTCATATCGACGTCAATCAGGTGCTCTCCCTGCGCCAGCTCAATATCGATGACCCGGATTGGCTGCTGGCTATGCAAGCCGCTGTCGATGCCATTCAGGTGACCGGTACCAGCCAATATCTGCGGCTCTACGAGCGGGATGGCCAGGGCCGTTACATCCAGATGAGCCTGGATCTGGCCAAGTTGTAAGGGAGGTGTGCGCAATGGAAATCAACGTGGAAAAAGCCGAAGAGCAACTGTTGCTCTGTGAGCAGATCACAGAAACCGAAGGCACCTGCTATCCCGACGATACCTATGAGGATGGTATCAAAGCCGCCTTGCTCTGGGCGTTGGGGCTGGGACCCGTCCCCCTCAATGCCGACGAGTATGAAGGGGTAAAGCCGCTACAGTTCGAGCGCTAATCCCATGCGAAACAGGGCGGCTCTGCCGCCTTGTCTGCCCGGCGTGGTGGCCGGGTACTGATGAGTAGCCGGAGGAAGAATGGAAAACGTGAAAGCACTTCTGAGCACCAGTGTGGCCGATGCGAAAAGCTCGCTGGAATGCCTGCTGATGAGCAATCCACAGCAGGCTCTGGAGGAGGCGCAACTGGCCGTTGATTTCATCAATCGTTACGGTCATCCCGCCAACCAGAAATCCAGGATGGCCATGCTGACCATCATCGTGAACAAGGCCCGCAAACACCTGACCAATTAAGCGAAACGGGGGCTTGCCCCGTCTATCCAGCGTGGTGGCTGGGTACTGATGAGCAACCGAACGATCTGGGCCCAGGTCTGCACCGCCTCGATAAAGGAGCACGGCGATGACCAAAACAGAGATGGATATTCGGCTTACCAAGATTTTCAGCGCGGCAGCCATTGCACAGGCGGCCCCTGATAAACGAGCTGTGTGCAAACAGCTCAAGCAGTTTGATAAAGAGGCCCGCGCACAAGGGCTCTTCGCTCTGGCAGGGGAAGCCTGCCAGATGCGCTGGCAACTGGTGGCCGAGCTGCAGCGGGATAGAACTATTGTGGGGGAGGTCAGTCATGGCCATGTCTAACTGGTCGCAACTACTGGCCTATGTGATGAAGTTCGGCCCCCTGAGTCAGCAGCAGGCAGAGCAGTGGCTCTATAGCCGTTGCCCTCAGTGGCGCAGCGGGCCGGACGTGATGGCGGCAGGACAAATCTGGACGGCAAAGGCAGGAGGGAAAGGTGAGCGCAATCAAGAGCGATGAGCAGAACAATAAGCCAAGCAGTGACCGCACTCGTCTGATCCGGCTGGTCCAGGTTGGCAGGCGCGCTCTGGGGCTTGATGAAGAGACCTATCGTGAGCTGCTGACGCAGCAGAGCGGCAAGCGTTCGGCAGCCGAGCTGACCCTGCAAGAGCTGGACAAGGTGCTGGTGGCCATGAAGGCAGCAGGCTTTAAACCGACCGCTAAACGTCCTGTTAAAGGGGCTGTCAGCCAGCGTTTAAGTCCCGTCAGCGGTGCACTGGTCAGGACGGGCGAGATAGGTGTTATCCGGGCAGTCTGGATCACCATGCACCGCCATGGCCTGCTGCGCGATGGCAGCGAGACAGCGCTCAATCATTACGTCGAGCGCCAGACGGTGCGGATAAACAAAGGGATCGGGGTCGCAGAGGTGGCCTGGCTCAGTGATGCGCTGGCGTACCGGGTGCTGGAATCCCTCAAAAACTGGCACAAGCGGGAGATGGTCAAGGTGTTGCAGACGGCCAAGAAAACTGTCCCCATCAATGAGAAGACCGGACGAGTGGCAGGCTATCAGGCCATCCTCGCGGCGTTTGAGGAGATACAGCATGGATAAGAACCTCGACTTGTTTGCCGATGATCATGAGTCACTGGGGCTGCTGGTGGACCGGCTCGACCAGATCCCGGTAACTGAACTGACAGCCAAATGGCCCAAGGCGCTGGCCGAACTGGTGGATGTGCTGGCCTGCGAATTGGGTCGAGGTGGAATGACACCCGACCTTGCCCGTGCTCAAGCCCGCAAACTGGCACTGGTGCAGGCTCATTACATGGGTGGCCGCGCCTACTACATCCCGACCGGGGATCACCTCAAGGCAGCCCTGCGTGACCGGGCCATCTGGGATGAGTTCAACGGCCGCAATATCGATCAGCTGGCCCGCAAGCACGGGCTCTCTGTACCGCAGGTCTATGCAGTGGTAGCAGAGCAGCGGCAACTGACTCGGCGTCGGCACCAGCCTGACTTGTTTGGTTAACAAGCATGAAGAGATTCACCTAAATATGAAAGCCCTGCAAAATAGGGTTTTCATATTTATAACGTAAATTCGAAACTGTAAAATAGAAAACTTCCCTCTAGGGCTTTCTTTTTTGTTTCATATAGTTAGACAGGAATGGTGAGTAATTTGATATGTCACTGTAATGTGCTACATCTGAAAGTAGTTCTGGGTTGTGTTTTAGTCGGCGATTGATGATTAAAAACACGAGCATCAGCCCAGAGAAAGTTATAGATATTATAGTTAGCATTAATCCCTGCAGAGAAAATAAAATACCCCAGAATGATGAAATAGAGAGATGAATCTCACGTCCAGCTTCCCAAGGTAGGAAACTTAATGGGTAAATTACGCCAGAGAAGAAAAGCATAAGAGCGGCGATGATTGAATAGGTGACTAAATTAATTGAATCTATACCATCGCGTAATTCAATGCCTAATACAATGTTCCTTCTTGCTTGACGCTCAACTTTTATTATTAACGCTTCTATTTTATTTTTTTCTGTTTCTAACAGTGCATATGGAACTGGATGAAATATATCGTGAACGAATCCGTTTTCTAACATGGATGCGGCGAAAGGATGGGTAGGTTGAGGATTTTGTTCCCTTTCCTTTCTTTTTTGTAATTGTAACTTTAGTTCATATCTTTTCATACGAACTGCATCTAATAATTCACTGGGGTTTTCAAAAGGAGAGAAATTATATTTTGACATGTACTCTTTTGGGGTGAGAATAAAGTTATCATTCCAAATGTTATCATCGAGAGAGTCTTTGAAGTCTCTCTCCATTTTTCGAAGCTCTATATCTCTAATCTCATCATTGTACCAAGGAAAATCATGTAGGTTAAGTTCTGCTTCCAATGTCCTTGAATCTATAAGATTATGAA
The DNA here is from genome assembly GCF_029237345.1 of Aeromonas sp. 2HA2. NCBI lineage: Bacteria > Pseudomonadati > Pseudomonadota > Gammaproteobacteria > Aeromonadales > Aeromonadaceae > Aeromonas > Aeromonas sp. 2HA2. The sequence goes on from NZ_JAACGB010000015.1 coordinate 11,543, forward strand.
TGGTCTCATTTTTAAGTTTTGCGAAATCAGCTTGGTTGGATACGATTTTAGTTATTAGGAATGCAGAAAATATACCGACAATAGCGCCGGACGTCTGGCTGATGGTACTAAAAAATACATTCCAATCCACGATAATATCTCTTGAAGTGGTCATATGGGTATGTGAATAACGTTACCACACTCTGTCTCCGCCAGAAAGCAAGACGGCCAACAAGTTCTATTGAGCTTGAAGAAGGTTGATAAGGTCCTGAATTGCCACTAACCCACCATAAACCCCCGCCTATAAGGCCCCTCGGTACGCTGCGGATAACGCAGTTAATCGAGGGGCCTTTATGTTGCCTGATACCTTTTCTTCCGCACTTGCCTGGTTGCTTCGTCCCGATGTGGAAGGGGGTGAGGCCAATCACCCGGCCGACCGGGGCGGCCACACCAAATACGGCATCGCCGATGCCGCCGATGGCAAGAAAGACGGCATGGCCGACCTCGATCGAGACGGCCAACCGGATATCGCCATTCGCGATCTGACACCTGCTCACACCGAATTGTTTTACCGAGCCAACTACTGGTTACCTGCCCGCTGTGATCGGGTCGATAGCGTCTGCCCGCTGATTGCCATTGCGCTATTCGATGGGGCAGTCCACCACGGCCCTGGCCGTTCGGTGCGCCAGCTGCAGCAAGCGCTCGGCATCCTGGCCGATGGGGTACTGGGCCCGCAAACCTTGCGGGTACTGGCCGCCAAGACGGGTCGGGATGGTGGCCGCGCCCTGTTGCTTGGCTTACTGGAAATCCGCGCCAGCTACATGCTGGGCATAGTGCGCAAAGATCCGAGTCAATGGGCCAACGCCTGGGGCTGGGTCAACCGCCTGCTGCGCCTGCAAAGCTATCTGCTCTCGACCCGGTTCGGGGAGGTGGCATGAGCAAACCCAGCTTGGTTAGCACCAACCTCATCAAGAAGCGCCGCCAGGCGCTGCAAGGGATCCAGGCCGCTGGCTGCTTTGGCATTCCTGAACTCAAGAACCCCCGTTATCTGGCCTGCTTCAAGGATGGGCGCCGCGCCCACCTCAAGGCGTACCTGGCCAACCCGAACACCACCAGTGCAGACCTGGAGACGATCCCGCTTTACAGCCACCACGCCACCCGTCAATCCCTGTTTGCTCAGGGGTGGCGTTCGGTCACCGAGCTGGATCGCCTGCGGGCCCGTGCCCGTTTTTCCCCCTGTCAGTTCCAACCCCCACATAAGGAGCCTCAACATGGCTGATTCTCTGTTACCCCAAGCAAAGTCGGCGTTCAAGAGCCGCACCGTGATTGGCGGCCTGATTGCTGTCGGTGCAGGTATTGCCGGCCTGTTCGGTGTGCCGGTCGATGTTGGCACCCAAGCCAGTCTTGCCACCACCATAGTGGATCTGGCTAGCGCAGTCGGTGGTCTGGTTGCTATCTGGGGCCGCCTCAAAGCGACCCATGTGGTCAAGTAACTGGCCTGCAAGGAGACGACCTTGAGCGACCCCATAGACCGCGCCCAGCAGCTCGATGCCGAGCGAACCGGGCGCCTTATTCAATCCCATCAAACAAGGTCAAGGCCACAGGGGGATGGCATCTGTTGCGATTGCGATGACGCCATCCCGCCCTCGCGCCTTGCTGCAGAACCGGGTGCCGAGCGCTGCATCGAGTGCCAGACCCTGTATGAGCGCAAGGAGGCAGTCCGTGTGGGAATTCATCGTTAAGAACTGGGGGCCCTTGTATGCCCTGGCCAGTTTGGTGGGGTTGGTGGTGATCATCCTGCTCTCCAAAACCTACGCCAAACGGGAAGATCTCACCGCCCTGGTGGCGCGGGTGCAACGGGTGGAGCAGGCGCTGATCGATCTGCCGAGCGAGCGGGAGCTGCACAAGCTGCAGCTGGAGATAAGCGAGCTGCGCGGTGAGCTGCGAGAGGTCAAGCCGGAGCTGCGCCAAGCCCGCCGACTCGCCGACATGCTGCTGGAGAATGAACTCGCAGCGGCACAGAAGGAGAAAGCATGAGCATTCAAGCGATATTGGATTCCCAGCAGCGCCTGGTGATCTTGCGCTCCCTGCTGGATATCGGTGGCGCGGCCAACGAGTCGATCCTCAATGACTGCCTCGATCAGCTGGGTACCGGCCGGGTGACGCGGGATCGGGTAAAGACCCTGCTGGCCTGGCTGGAAGAGCAGGGGCTGGTGCGCATCGAGCACCTCGCCCAGGTGCAGGTGGCCCACCTCACCGGTCGTGGCCAGGACGTGGCAGAAGGGCGGGCAACCGTGCCGGGCATCAAGAAGCCCAGGGCGGAGGATTAGCCATGGCCGAGAAACCGACCCGGGGCCGCGCCAGCAAGGTGTGGCTGCTGCCCGAGCCTATCCGCGATGCCCTCAACGCCCTGCTGCGCGACAAGGGCAACAGCCAGGCCGCCATTCTGGACGAGATAAATGGTCTCATCGAAGAGGCCGGGTTGCCTGAGGATCTCAAGCTCTCCCGTTCGGGGCTCAGTCGCCATGCCAGCCAGGTGGAGCAGGTGGGTCAGCACCTGCGCGACTTGCGAGAGACCACGGCGGCACTGACTTCCCAGCTTGGTGACAAGCCGATGGGGGAGACCACCAAGCTCATCCTGGAGCTCGGCCGCTCCCAGCTGTTCAAGGCGATGCTGGCCCAGGTGCAGAACCCGGAGGAGGCGGTGGATATCGACATGCTGAAAAACGCCATGCTGGCGGCCCAGCGGCTCGAATCCACCGCCATGCAGAGTCACAAGCGGGAGAAGGAGATCCGCCAGGCCTTCGCTGAAGAGGTGGCCGCCAAGACAGAGGCGATCGTCACCCAGGCGGGATTGAGCGGTGAGGCTGCCGCAGCCATTCGCCGTGAAATTCTGGGGATTGCCTGATGAGCGAGAGCCCTATGGCGCAGACCGCCGTTGCCCGTTCCCAGCAGTTGGCGCAAGAGCTCGGCACCGAATACAGCCCCGACGAGGTGCTGCTGCCGTATCAGAAGATTTGGATCGCTGACGAGAGCCCGCTCAAGATTGCCGAGAAGAGCCGCCGTACCGGCATCACCTGGGCCGAGGCCGCCGATGCCACGCTCACGGCCTCCAAGGCAAAAGCGGCTGGCGGTGGTCATCACTTCTACGTGGGCAGCAACAAAGAGATGGCTCGCGAGTTTATCGACGCCGTGGCCATGTGGGCCAAGGCGTTCAACAAGGCTGCCGGTGAGATCCAGGAGGAGGTATTCACCGACGATGAGGATAAAGCCATCCTCACCTTCGTGGTCTATTTCGCCTCCGGTTTCAAGGTGCAGGCGCTCTCCAGTAACCCCTCCAACCTGCGGGGGATGCAGGGCAATGTGACCATTGACGAGGCCGCTTTCCACGACCGGCTGGCCGAGGTGCTGAAAGCCGCGCTGGCGCTGACCATGTGGGGGGCCAAGGTGCGCCTCATCAGCACCCACAACGGGGTGGATAACCTGTTCAACCAGCTCATCAACGACAGCCGTGCCGGCAAGAAACGCTACTCCATCCACACCATCACCCTGGACGACGCCTGCCGGCAGGGGCTCTATCGCCGGATCTGCCAGGTCAAGGGAACGTCCTGGACGCCGGAGGCAGAGGAAGCCTGGAAGGCGGGCCTGCTCAAGGACACCGCCACCGAAGAAGACGCCCTGGAGGAGTATTTCTGCGTGCCCAAGCAGAGCAGCGGCGCCTATATCAAGCGGGTGCTGATTGAGCGGGCAATGCAGCCGGATATTCCTATTCTGCGCTTTACCGCCCCCAAGGACTTCGAGTTGCAAAGCGAGGAGACCCGCAAGGCAGTGGCCGAGCTCTGGTGCGAGGAGCACCTCAAGCCCTGCCTGGAGGCGCTCGATCGCAGTTGCCGCCATGTGCTGGGGGAGGACTTCGCCCGCAAGGGGGATCTCTCTGTGTTTGTGCCGCTCTCCATCGCGACCAACTTGCGCAAACGGGTGCCCTTCGTGGTGGAGCTGGTCAACGCCCCCTATGAGACCCAACGCCAGATCCTGTTTTACCTGTTGCATGGGTTGTACCGCTTCACGGCGGCGGCCTTCGATGCCACCGGCAACGGCGGCTATCTGGCGGAGGCTGCCCGGCTACGCTGGGGGGCTGGGATGATCGAATGCGTGATGCTCAATGACCCCTGGTATCGGGAGTGGATGCCCAAGCTCAAGGCCGAGTTTGAGGATGGCAACCTGACAATCCCGCGCCATGCGGACGTGCAGGACGATCTGGGCAAGATCCAGGTCATCAACGGCATCCCCAAGATAGACAAGGGCAAAAACACCGGCCAGGGCGGCCAGCAGCGTCACGGTGACTTTGCGGTGGCGTTGGCCATGGCGGTACGGGCCAGCTGGATGGAAGGGGGCGCCATCGAGTTCACCCCTTTGCCTGGCAAGCGTGACGAAAAGCGCAATGACGATTATCACCGATTCGAGAGGGGGGCTTGGTAATGAGCGGGATCATAGACATACACGGCAATCCGCTGCGCCTGCAGAAAGAGCCGCAGAGCGAGAACGATGCCAAGCTGGCTCAGCTGCGCCGCCACTACAGTGAGCACCCGACCGTGGGGCTGACGCCGGGCAAGGCTGCTGCGGCGTTGAAAGAGGCGGAGGAGGGGAGCCTTATCGCTCAGTGCGAATTGGCCGAAGACATGGAGGAGAAAGATGCCCATCTGCAGAGCGAGCTTGGCAAGCGCCGTCGCTCCCTGCTGGGGGTGAGCTGGATCATAGAGCCACCCCGCAACGCTACCCCGGCCGAGAAGCGCGACAGCGAGATGATCCGCGAGCTGATTGAAGACTTCACCTGGTTCGACGATGCCATCTTTGACGCCACCGATGCTGTGCTCAAGGGGTTCAGTGCCCAGGAGTTCAGCGGCTGGGAGCTGGTGGAGGGGCTGCAACTGCCCAAGGGCATCGTCTGGCGTGATCCCGCCTGGTTTCAGACCCACCCGGACGACTGGAATCAGTTGCGGCTGCGCGATGGCAGCAAGGAGGGGGCAGGCCTAAACCCGTTCGGTTGGCTGGTTCACAAGGCCAAATCCAAATCGGGCTATCTGGCCCGCACCGGCCTTATCCGCACCCTGGTCTGGCCCTTCCTGTTCAAGAACTACAGCGTGCGCGACTTGGCCGAGTTTCTGGAGATCTACGGTTTGCCGGTGCGTCTGGGCAAATACCCGGAGGGGGCCACCGAGAAAGAGAAAACAACCCTGCTGCAGGCGGTACTCTCAATCGGTCATAACGCCGGGGGCATTATCCCGAGGGGGATGGAGATCGAGTTCCAGAACGCTGCCAGCGGTCAGGCCGATCCCTTCGTGGTGATGATGGAGTGGTGCGAGCGCTCCATCAGCAAGGCCGTGCTGGGTGGCACCCTGACTTCCCAGGCTGATGGCAAGAGTTCGACCAATGCGCTGGGCAACGTCCATAACGAGGTGCGCCAGGAGGTGCGAGATGCCGACTTGCGCCAGTTGGCCGCGAGCCTGACCCGGGATCTGGTCTATCCCCTCTATGCCCTGAACGGCAAGAGCTATCAGGGGCCGCGCCGCTGCCCACGGCTGGAGTTCGACGTGACCGAGCCGGAGGATATGCGCGATCTGGCCTATCCGCTGCGTGCCCTGGTGGGGATGGGGATGCAGATCCCGGCGCAGTGGGTGCGCGACAAGCTGCAGATCCCGGCTCCCAAGGAGGGGGAAGAGGTGCTGATTATCGTCGATAAGCAAGCCGCGCCGGGGGAAGCAGCCCTCAAGGCGCAGCTCGCCGCTCAGGCTGCCCCCCCTGGGCTGGCTGCGCTTGTGGCCAGCAAGGCTCAGCCGCGAGGGGACAACAACGACGCCCAACTGGCCCGGCTGCAGGCCGAGGTGGCGCCCTTGCTGGCAGGCATGACAGATGCCATCCAGGCGTTGGTGATGCAGGCCACCACCCTGGAGGAGATCCGGGATGGCCTGTTGGCACTGGAGCCAGCACTCAGTCATGACGAGCTGGGCGCCCTGCTGGCCCAGGCCATCGCCGCCAGCGAGCTGCTCGGCATGCTGGAAGTGGAGGAGGGTCGCTGATGCCGGTTCGCTCTTCACCAGTCAGATATGGCTCGCTCCCCTTTGCCGAGGCGATCGCCTTCCTTCGCCAGAAGCTCGATATACCGAGCGAGCGCTGGGCTGATGTGTGGCGCGATGCCCATAACCGCGCCTTTATGGTGGCGGGAGCTACCAAGACAGATTTGCTGGCTGATCTGCGTGGGGCGGTGGACAAGGCGATCAGTGAAGGCCAATCCATCGGCGCGTTTCAGAAGGCATTCAAGGAGATCGTGGCCCGTCACGGCTGGGATCATACCGGCCCGGCGTCGTGGCGTTCTCGGGTCATCTTCGAGACCAACCTGCGCCAGAGTTATAACGCCGGGCGCGAAGATCAGATTGAGCGTATCAAACACCAGCGCCCCTATGCCCTTTATCGCCATGGGGACTCCGAGCACCCGAGGGAGTTGCACCTCAAGTGGAACAACCTGGTGCTGCCGGTGGAGCACCCCTGGTGGAATACCCATTCCCCGAGCAACGGTTATGGCTGCAAGTGCAAGAAACTCCTGCTCTCGGCCGCCGACCTCAAGCGGCGGGGCCTTGAAGTCGGCAAGGCGCCGGATGACGGCGATTATGAGTGGGTGGATAAGGCGACCGGGGAGCTACACAAGATCCCCAGAGGTATCGACCCCGGCTTTGATTACCGGCCCCAGACCCCTGCAGACCTGACCAAGGCCGTGGCCAAGCGAGAGGCAGCCAAGCCAGCGCTGGCCGAGCGGCTGCCCGAACGGATGGTGGAGAGTGCCTATTCCAGTGCCAAGGGGGTGAGTGCGCAGGGCTTGAGTGACCTGCTGGCCCAGTTGCCAGCCCCTCAGCGCGAGCCCTTGGCGGCCTTCCTCAAGGTGCACCCGGTCAAGACTTTGTTTATCAAGCAGGCCGAGATGGGCAAGGGGGCCGCCGGGCTCAAGGTTGCCCCGGCCATTGCCGAGTATCTGGGCAAGGATGCTTACCTGGTGCGCTCCTTCTACCATTCTCGCCGCGCCAGCATGACCAATGGCTTTACCGCCAAAAGTTGGGATCATCTGGTTATCAAGGTAAAGGGGGGCGATACTTTAAAGACGGTCGATATCAAGGCGGTGCAAGCGGCTGCCACCGAGGTGGTGGCGGATGCCAAGAGCAACAGCGGTCCCCGGCAATGGCAGCCAAGAGGGACCAGTGGTGAGACCCTGCGCCGCCATTGGAGCGTCTCGGCCAACGTGGGGGCCAGGCAAGGTGAGTCGGCACAACGGGTATCGACCTGGCTGCACGAACTGGGACATCAGGTCCACTTTTGGGCCGGTGAACCGAATTTGACGGGGGTTGGCTTGCTGACCGAGTATGCCGGCAAGACCAGGATGGAGGCCGCCGCCGAGGCGTTTGCCGCCTGGGTATTGGCCAGGGACGCCATGGTGGCGCATTTCCCCGAGCTGGCCAAACGGGTGGAGGCCATGTTGGCCCAGGCCACGGCAGCCAGTGGCAAAGGAGAGAGAGGATGACCTTGTTGGAACAAGCCAGTGCCCTGCTGGCAAAGGATGGCCCCTTTACCCTGGCGCAAGCCAAGGCGTTGGATGCGCTATGCGAGCAAGCCCGTGATGCGGAAGCCGACCTGATGGGGGATCTCTGGGAGGCCGCCATGGCGAATGCGGATGAGGAAGCCTTGCACTACATGACCACCTTTGAGGATGAGATCTGATGGCGGGTAGCTTTATCGCCATTAGCCACCATGGCGTGGCCGATGCCCACGAATTGTTGGCTCGCCTCTACCAGCGCACCGGCGATCTCAGCGAGCCACTGGCCGATGTCGGGGAAGGGTTGCAGCTGTCCCATCGGGATCGCTGGGATGCGCAAGAGAGCCCGGAAGGGGATCCCTGGGCCCCGCTCTCGGAGAAGTACCACGCCCACAAGCCGCGCCATGCCGATGACGTGCTGCGCCTCAACGATGACCTGCGCGATACCCTCAACTATCAGGCCGAGCCACAGACCCTCTACTTCGGTACCCCGCTGGAATATGGTGCTGCTCACCAGTTCGGCCGCCCCGAGATCAACCTGCCCGAGCGCCCCTATCTGGGGTTGTCGGAAGCAGACCAGCAAAGTGTGATGGAGACGCTGGAAGGCTATCTGACGGCGGACTAGCCCTAAGCCTGTGGGCGCGTTTATGAGGGGCAGAGCGCCACACTGGTATGCCTGGCCCCCGTTAAATGCAAGAAAAAGGCGTTTAAACACCTTTAAACAGTATCCCCCTTCCTAATCTGATCCAAGCAACCTTCTTCCTAGCGGCATCACGACAGCCAGGAGAAGAGTCATCCATTACTTGAGTTCACATCACTGAAAATCATCCTCAGACATCAGTCTTAAGTTTTCCTTAAGAGTTCCTCACTAGCATGGCTACAACGGAAAGGTGACAAGTACAACTGTAAAAGTGACAGTTTTGTTATGTCCGGTTGAGAATATTATTCATCTATCTATAGCGTCATGTTTTATTAACAGGTAAATGGACACCTTTATAAATGAAAATAAGAATCGTTCCCTTTGTTTTTTTAGTGGCATTTGGTTTTTCCATATTGCATAACTGGCCGGTGTTACTACATTTTGCCAATATTTTGCTCGGGCTTGATCACTTCAAAATTGGTTTCGCAATCTCCATCCCTATCGTCCTGGTAGCAGCACTGAATTTCGTATTGATGCCGTTCTCGATTCGGTATTTCGTCAAACCTTTCTTCGCGTTCCTGTTCATCGTGGGCTCAATGGCGAGTTACGCCATGATGAAATATCGGGTGATCTTTGATCGTGACATGGTGCAGAACGTGCTTGAAACCAACAGTGGCGAAGCAGGTTCTTATCTGAATACGTCTTCCATTCTCTGGGTGATTCTCCTTGGGATATTACCCGCCGTGTTGATCTTTTTTATCAAGATCGAATACCCGGTACGTTGGTACAAGGGACTGCTAGGTCGTGCCGCTTCGATGTTGGCTTCTCTGGCCATTGTCGGGCTGGTGTTGGCTTTCTACTATCAGGATTACGCCTCGGTCGGACGCAACAATCCTACGCTTAATAGAGAAGTGGTTCCGGCCAATTTCGTCTATGCCACCGCCAGATACGTGTACAAACGCTATTTGCAAGCTCCGATCCCGTTCGAGCAACTTGGCGCCGATGCAACACGCGCACCAAATAAGGGGAAGCCGACTCTGATGTTCTTAGTGGTGGGCGAAACCGCACGCGGCAAGAACTTCTCCCTCAACGGCTACCACAAGGACACCAATCCCTTCACGGCCAAAGAAGAAGGGCTGGTGTCGTTTCACGACATACGTTCCTGCGGGACCGCCACAGCCGTATCGGTACCCTGCATGTTCTCTAATATGGGACGCAATGAGTTCGACGGTAACAAGGCGCGTAACAGCGATAACCTGCTTGATGTACTTCAGCACACTCAGGTAAGTGTGCTGTGGAAGGAGAATGATGGAGGTTGCAAGGGCGTCTGTAGTCGGGTGCCCACTATTGAGATCAACCCTAGTGATTACCCCAGTTTGTGTGACAAGCAAAGCTGTCATGACGAAGTGATGCTGGAGAATCTAAAAGCAGAAGTGGCCAGCATGCAGGGTGACAAGCTGGTTGCCTTGCACCTTATCGGTAGCCATGGCCCCACTTACTACAAGCGCTATCCTGAGAATTTCCGCCATTTCATGCCTGATTGCCCGCGAAGTGACATTGAGAACTGTACAGATCAGGAGCTTGAAAACACCTATGACAATACCATCCGTTATACGGACCATGTGATCGCCCAGTTGATCGAACGCCTCAAGCAGTACGAGTCGAACTACAACACGGCCCTTATCTACCTGTCGGATCACGGAGAGTCTCTGGGTGCTATGGGGCTGTATTTGCATGGTACCCCCTACAAGTTCGCCCCGGATGATCAGACTCGGGTTCCTATGCAGGTCTGGATGTCTCCCGGCTTCATACAGGAGAAGGGCATGGACATCGGTTGTCTGCGTACCAACGCGGAGAGCAAGCGTTACTCCCACGATAACCTTTTCTCGTCTGTGCTGGGGTTGTGGGAGGTGAATAGCCAAGTTTACAACCCGCAGTTGGACATGTTCCAACCGTGCAGGGCAACACAATAACCAATACGTTGATAGGGGGTCGTGAATGGCTAAACCAGGAGCCACCGGATTGATCCGGGTGATCCACGCCACGGGCTACAGCATGAAAGGATTGAGCTCGGCCTGGCGGCATGAGGCTGCATTTCGCCAAGAGTTACTTCTGATCCTCTTGCTGACACCGCTGGCCTTTGTGGTGGGCAACGAGTTGCTACAGACACTGTTCTTGCTTGTTCTGGCCTGGTCCATTGTTGTACTCGAGATCCTCAACTCTGCCATTGAGGCAGTTGTGGATCGCATTGGTCATGAGCATCATGAACTCTCCGGCCGGGCCAAGGATCTCGGCTCTGCCGCCGTCTTCATCACGCTGATGATGAACCTGGTGGCATGGGGTGCACTGACGGGGCGAAACCTGCTGCATCTGTGGTAAATGTGGTTAATCAATAAAGGGACCAAATGGTCCCTTTATTATTCAATGCGGCTTAAGTCTCGCTTAATTGAGTCTGACTACATTCATTGGGTACTCGAACGGACTTTACTATTTATAGTAGTGCTATTAAGGAATAATCATGGACAAATACCCGTCCCCTCTGATCGTCATCCATTGGATGACAGTGATTCTTGTGTTGACTGCCTATGCTACGAGTGGTGATCCGACTCGGGGGGCTACTTACATGGACTTCCTCGTCGGCCAAGTCCATGTATTGAGTGGCAGTTTATTGTTCGTTTTGGTGCTATGTCGTTTGTTTGTCCGTCGTCTTATGACGGTGCCGGAAGTGACGGCTCATACCCCATGGCTGACCCTGGTCGCCAGGGTAGGTCACGGCGTGCTCTATCTTCTCATGCTACTGACACCAGTGACTGGTTGGCTGAAACTCTCTGGTAAAGTTACTTACTTTGACGCCATTCTGTTCGATCTACCCTTGATGGGAAAACCGGGCCCCCTGCTGCATGAGTTGGGCAATTTCCACCAGACGATAGGTAATGTGTTTATTACCCTAGTGGGTGTACATGCCTTTGCTGCCTTGCTTCACCACTACTATTTCAAAGATAACACCTTGAAAAAAATGCTGTTTCGTTGAGGTTGATGTAACTGTCTTAACCGGTTTCTGGGCAATATGAATAACTTCTGATAGCTAGAAGTGCGGCGAATGCCTGTGTCGTCATATCTCTAACCCACCATAAACCCCATCCCCCTTCATGCCGCCGCACTATGGCGGCATGAACATATCCAAGACCCCATACTCGGTGCCTTTCGTGGCCATCCTCCAAGCCAACCCCGTCAGCGGGGAGCGGCTGGCGGTGCTTGATGCGCAACTCACTCCCCAAGGCGATGGCTGGTACCAGCTGCTGCCGGTCGGCCCCTTCAAGGCCCGTGACGGTCGCCCGTTCGATGTGGCGAGTGGCCACTGGCAACTGGACGGGCAGATCGCCGCCGCCCTGATTGCCCGCGCCAAAGGGCTGGGGCAAGACATCCTCATCGACTACGACCACCAGACCCTCAAGACCGACCAGAACGGCCAGCCTGCCCCTGCGGCTGGCTGGTACAACGCCGACGAAATCGAGTGGCGCGAAGGGGCGGGCCTCTTTATCAAGCCGCGCTGGACAGATCGCGCTGCCGCCCTGGTGGCGGCCAAAGAGTACCGCTTCCTGTCTGCCGTTTTCCCCTATGACGCCCTGGGTCGCCCGCTGGAGCTGCGCATGACTGCCATCACCAACGACCCGGGTGTGGTGGGGATGCAGGCACTGGCGGCCCTGAGTGCGCTACCCGCTTCAAGCCTTATGTCTACCCAACCCGGCCAGCTGGCCACTCCATCCCATGTTGTACAAAAGGAGAAATCCATGAACGAGCACTTGATCGCGCTGCTCGGCAAACTCGGCATCCAGCCGGGAGCCGATGGTCAGCTGACCGCCGAGCAGGGCACAGCCGCACTGGCGGCCCTCGATACCCTGCAGGCCAGTGCCAAGAAGGCGCCGGAGCTGGAGGCTGCTCTCTCAGCAGAGAAGGCATCGCTGGCAGCCCTCAAGGCGACCGCCTCGGGCACCCAAGCGGATGGCCAGATTGACCTGGCCCAATACGTGCCGGTGGCGACCTATAACGCCCTGGTCACCCAGGTAGCGGCCCTGACTGCCCAGGTGGATACCACAGATGCGGCGACTCTGATCAAGGATGCCCGCACCCAGGGCAAGGTGGTGGCCGCCGAAGAGGAGTATCTGACCGCCTACGCCGCACAGAAAGGGGTGGCCGCCCTCAAGGCGCTGCTGGATCCGCGTCCGGCCATAGCAGCGTTGGCCGCCAGCCAGACCACCGCCGTCACCCTGCCCGAGAAGAAGGGTGACGCCGTGCTCTCGGCCGAGGACCGTTACGCCGCCGATCAGCTCGGTATTACCCATGAGGCGTTCGCCAAGGCCAAGCAGGCTTAAGCGCGCGACTCACCACCTCGTTTATCCAGAGAAGGAACACAGCTATGGCCATCATTACACCCGCGTTGCTGCAGGCCCTGTTCACCGGCTTCAAGAAGAACTTTGAAGACGCCAAGGGGGAGGCGCCGACCCAGTACACCGAGATCGCGACTGTGATCAAATCGACCACCAAATCCAACACCTATGGCTGGCTCGGCAAGTTTCCCAGCCTGCGCAAGTGGGTCGGGGATCGGGTGATCGAGTCGATGAAGGCGCACGGTTACCAGATCGTCAACGAAGACTTCGAGGCCACAGTGGGGGTCGATCGCAACGATATCGAGGACGATGAGCTGGGTATCTATGCCCCCTTGTTCCAGGAGATGGGTCTGGCGGCAGGGGTACATCCCGACGAGCTCTGCTTTGGCCTGCTCGGGGCTGGCTTCACCACGCCCTGCTATGACTCCCAGTATTTCTTCGACACCGATCACCCTGTCTATCCCAAGGCCGATGGCACAGGGACTCCGGTACTGAGTGCTAACCTGGTGGTGGATGGCGCATATGCCGGCGAGCCCTGGTTCCTGCTCGATACCAGCCGCGCCCTCAAACCCATCATCTTCCAGGAACGCAAGGCGCCGCAGCTCATCGCCATGACCAAGATCGACGATGAAGCCGTGTTCACCCGCAAGGAGTTCCGCTACGGGGTGGATTGCCGCGATGCCGCCGGCTTTGGTTTCTGGCAGCTGGCGTTCGCCAACAAACGGGCACTCACCCCAGACAACTTGTGGGATGCCTTCTCCAGGATGCGGGAATTCCAGGCGGATGGCGGCCGCAAGCTCGGTGTGAAGCCGACTCTGCTGGTGGTACCGCCGTCGCTGGAGAAGCTGGCGACCAAGATGCTGGAGCGGGAGCTGTCCGATAGCAGCAGCAACGAGCTCAAGGGCAAGTTGAAGCTGGTAGTGGCGGATTATTTGTAACCCAGGGCTGTCACTCCCTGCTTGAACGGGGGTTAAACGGCCACAGGATTGGCGTTTAACTCCCCGTTTAAACAGGCCTCGACCAGATATGAAAGAGGGAAACATGAGATGGAACACGAGATGGAACAGGCTATTCGAGTTGGCATTACATCTACGCTTCGTCAGGTCTATTTCCGAGCGGGCCTGCCGATTGATCCAGGCAAGTCTGAGATGGCTGTGTCGCCTCTGCAGTGCGAGACCCTGGAGGCCGATCCGCGTCTGGTGGTCGTGCGGTTGGTTGAGGACGCCGAGCTTTCGCCAGCTGACCCACCGCAGACGAGCGGGGATCTGGACGCAGCAGTGGGTGGTCTGAGCACAGAGCCCGAAAGCCAGGCGTCTGTCGCCAAGCCCGCCAGTGGTAAGGATAAGGGCAAATGAGCTACGCCAGCGTCAATGACATGGTGATCCGGTTTGGTGAGGCGGAGCTGCTGCGCCTCGCCATGACGCCGGCCGGCGAGCTGGATCAGTCCGCCATCACCATCGCCCTGCAAGATGCCAGAGCCTTGATCGATGGCTACCTGGCAGGGCGCTACCCCTTGCCGCTGGCGCATATTCCGAGTGCCCTGGTCCCCATCTGCGCCGATATCGCTCGTCACCGCCTCTATGGTGAACAGGCGCCGGAGCAGATCGCCAAGCGCAATGAGGCCGCCCTGGTCTTCCTCAAGTTGGTGGGCAAGGGGGAGCTGGCGCTTGGCCTGACGGCCGATGGCGAGCAGGTGGAGAGCCAGAACCTGGCCCAGTTGCAGTCTGATGGCCGGGTCTTTGGCCGAAGCAGTGGGGGCTTTCTATGAGCACTCAAGCCAGCACTCCATCCCCTGAGCTCGACTATCTGGCGGCTGGTGAGCGGCTGCGCGAACTGCTGCTGCCATTGAAGGCGAAAGGGATCAAGGAGGTGTTTGTGGCCACCGACCTAGATGCGGTGGCCAACCTGGGTCAGCATACCCCTGCCATTCATGTGATTTACCAGGGCGAGCGGGAGAACGACACCACCCAATCCGGGCGGCAAAGCGCGTTCGATCAGGTCTGGCTGTTGGTGCTGGTGCATCGCGCCAGCCCGAAGGAGGCCGGCGCGGGTGTGTGGATGGGGCGGATGCTGCAGGCCGTTGCCGGACGGGCCTGCGGAGACAGTACCTTTCGGCGTGAAACCGCACCGGTTCGGCCGAGCTACAAGGGAGGGGTGGCGTATTTGCCCCTTGCCTTCAAGACGACAGTGAAGTTCAAGGGAGAACGCTGATGAGCGAAACATTGCACCTGGAAGGGGATCTCTATATCGAGACCTTCACCAACAACGTGTCGAACGGGGTGATAGGCCCGGTGGACGTCAACAGCCTGGAGGTCAAACCGGACAGCGAGAAGATCAGCATTCCGAGCAAGCGCAAGGGCAAGCTGGGTCAGGCGCGGGAGACCTACTTCGTGCCCAAGCCCGCCACTGTCACTATCAAGACCAGCGAGATCCCGCCGGTCCTGCTGGCCGCTGCCTTTATGGGACTGGAGAGCCCTATCAATCAGGGGGCGGGAACCTTGGCTGATGTGCCGCTGACCCTGCCGGCCCATCCGAAATGGTTGTCGCTTGGCAAGACCAACCTCTCGGCCACCGGCCTGGTGGTGAAGGAGGGGGCCACTGCCTTGGTGCTCGGCACTGACTTCGAGATCAACTATGCCCTGGGGTTGCTGCGGGCCACCAAGGCGGGCGCCGTGGCAGATGGCGGACCGGTGACGTTGAGCGGCAGCTATAACGCCGTCACAGGTTCGCGCATCGCCGGCAACGTGCAGCCTGAGGTGAAGGCCAAGCTGACTCTGGATGGGCGCAGCGTGATCGGCGGGGAGTCCATCATTCTGACGGTGCCCCGCGCCAGTCTGGCCCCCAAGAAGGCGGTGGATTTCCTCAGTGACAAACCTATTGAGATCGAGCTGGAAGGGGAGCTGCTGGCCTTGGATGGCGAGACCGCCCCCTTCTATGTGGACCGGCCGGAGACTGTTTGACGATAGTGAAATGAAAAACGGCGGGGAAATCCGCCGTTTATCTGGTTAGTAGCTTTAAATATGTGGAGCTAATCAATCCAGCAGTTCTTGTAAGATCAACTGATCCTAGTCAGGATAGTTGTTGTTTATGGATAGTTTCAGCTGTAATGCAAGATGGCCTAAGTCGCTAATAATCGCAATACGAGTTTCATCAAGATTGTCAGCTGCGTGAAGAATAAACTGTTCATCCGCTCCAGCCTGAATAGTACTCATTAAATATTCGGATTTAAAATTAAGCATCTTTAATTTACGAGCAAGATGGAGAAGGTTCTCACTTTCCAATTTCGAAAATAGACTGCTAAGAGCGGATTTATCAATAGCTAGAGGATGAACCAAAGCAATAAGAATTTTCCTTTTATTGCCACTTGGGAGAGTTATTTCCATTCTCGATGAATCACCAAGAATTCTAAGTAAATCAGAGAATTCAGCGGATAGTAGGTTTTGTAGTGCTTTACGTTCAGCGAGATCTCTGGCAGTACCCTGCAATTTGAATAGATACATACCACAGAGCACAGCAAGAAAAAATGATAGCCCAGAGCTTATAAGTACATTTAACCAGTCCCAGAATTTATCTGGTTTTAAACAGTACACTGCTAGTGAATAGATAGCTCCAATTAGAGCAGCTATGAAAGTTGAAATTAAAATATGCACGAATACCTCATTAAAATTGTGTACAAATAGAATCTATCTATAACACACTGACACTTGCCTTTGAGTCGGTGGCCAAAGTCACCAGTCGGGAGTCGTTGGCGTGTGTGAACTATAGGAAATATTCTTAATTTTAAATGTTGATGTCTACAAAGTTAAAACCATGTTAGTTGCTACAGTTTTCAAACAGATAATCAATTGTACTTTTTGCTCCTGCAGTTTTAATGACAGCGTCGTTGAACTTGAGTGAACCCGTTGTAGCTGACTGCAATAGATACATAGTGTCTTTGGGTTCTTGAGGCTCAAGTAAAATTGTTTTAGCTGTGGGCGTAGTTACTGCAAATCGCATATCGTTACCATTTATTCGAACTGCCTGGGCCCCATCAATAGGGTTAACACCATTAGTCATTGTATATAAGAAAAAACCGCGCAAAGATCCGGATTCAGTTATCGATGCTGCTAAATATATTGCATTGTCATCAATATATGTAGGTCTGCTATAAGCAGTGCAGTTATCTTTCCCTACAGTCCAATCTGATTCCATAGCGAATATTGATAAGGGAAAGAGCAAGAGTAAAATAATTGCTTGTTTCATTGTAGATACCATTTATTTTATGTTTATACATCCCAAGTTATTACCTTTTAAATAACTTGGTTTTTCTCTGCCGATATCATAACTTATTTTTTCTATCACCTTGAATTTATCTATGTCGATTCCTGGCATGATGGAGTCGATAGTATTTGATAGTTTCATATATGAAACGTCGATATTCCCAGATCTCTGATCCTGCATAATATAAATGATGTTTTTTCGATCAGGGCTAATGAACTCAGAGTTAGTAAGCCAATCAAGAGATGACAGATTTTCATTTGACATATAATAAATTGATGCACCAATCTTCAGTTTTCCACTGTCTAATTGGATCGTGTTTGGACTAATATCAGGGCAAATGAATGGCTTTGATATGTCAACAGCATAGGAAATGTTGGCAGTTATAATGTAGATTAAAAAAAATGAAGCTATTCTATACATTTCAAAGACCTATCTATCAAATTGCTTTTGACAATAATATCATCAATTGAAAATTAATTCATCAAAAAATGGATCCAATTGATTTTCTATAGCGAGCCCATGAAGGGTGTTGTTTTTATGTTGTAAAGATGATTTTAGTAATGGGCAATAAATCCCTAGATTTTCCAACTTCTTCACAATAAGGCATATCTGAATCTCTCAGGAATGCCTCATGCCCACGTCCTCTACCCTGAAACTCGCGCTTGAGCTGGCGGCCAAGGTTACCGGCCGCGAGGATCTGGTTGCGTTGGCGGGAGAGGTGCGGGAACTGGGCCCCATTTCTGACGAGACTGCCGCTGAGACCGCCCGCCTTGCCAGTACCCTGGAAGACTTAAGCCAGCAGCAGGCGCTGATCCAGCAGTTCAATGATGCCAAAGCCGCTCTGACCCAGCTTGAGCTGGCGACAGTGCTGAGCCGTGACAAGCTGGCGCAGTTGCGTGCCGAGCAACAGGCGGGCACGGGGGACGCAAAGGCGCTGGCTGACCAGGAACGGCTGCTGGCCTCCGAGGTCAAGCAGCTGGAGCGCCAGCTGGAGCGCCAGCTGGTCGCTCAGGCCGCCAGCCATACCCGCTTGCACGCAGGCCTCACCCAATCCGGGCTAGATACCCGCAACTTGGGCCAAGAGCAGCAGCGCCTGCAGCGTGAACTGGTCCAGACGGTCGCCCAGACCGAGCGGCTGGGGCGCGAACTTAGCCAGTGCAGCCAGCGGGCCAATGGCTTTCAGGGGGCGATCGGTAGCCTGACGGGCCGCTTGCTGGCCTTGGCGGGTACCTGGTTCGGGCTGCAGACCTTGACCACCCAGCTGGTGTCTATGTTCAAGACCGGTGATCAGGCAGAGCGTCTCGACGTGCAGCTCAAGGCGGTGATGGGCTCTATTGCCGGTGGGGCCGAGGCCAGCGCTTGGATCCAGGATTTCGCCAAGAATACCCCGCTGCAGCTCGATGAAGTGACTCAGGTGTTTGTCCGCCTGAAAGCCTTCGGCATCGACCCCATGGCGGGGGCCATGCTGGGCATCGTCGATCAAGCCTACAAGCTCGGTGGTGGCTTTGAAGAGGTGCAGGGCATTTCCCTGGCGCTAGGCCAGGCATGGGCCAAACAGAAGCTGCAGGGGGAGGAGATCCTGCAACTCATCGAACGGGGAGTGCCGGTGTGGCAACTGCTGGAGCAGGTCACCGGCAAGAATACCGCCGAGCTGCAGAAGCTCTCGGAAGCCGGCAAGCTCGGCCGCGACACCATTGCGGCCCTGATGAACGAGATTGCGGCCCAATCCTCCGGGGCCGCCCGTGACAACATGAGCCTGCTCTCCGGGCTTATCTCCAACGCCCAGGACAACCTGGCCAAGTTCTATCGCCTGGTGAGCGAGTCCGGTGCGCTGGATTGGCTCAAGGGCCAGCTGGCCACCCTCAATGCCGAGTTTGAAGCGATGGCCAGGGATGGCCGCCTGCAAGCCTGGGCGCAGCGTCTTTCCGATGGCTTTATCACCCTGGGGGAAACTCTCAAGTCCCTGATCCAGACCCTCTCTGAGTGGCGCACCGCGCTGACCGTGCTGGCTCAGGCGTGGGTGGGGCTCAAGATTGTCGGCTGGATCGGGGATCTGCGCAGCCTCTATGCCCAGTTTATCGCTCTACCCACGGCGGCAGGTGGCATGACCACGGCCGGTACCGTGGCGGCAGGTGCGGCCATCGGCGTCAGGGCCTTGGGGGCGGCGGTCAAAGGGTTACTGGCCGCCGTGACGGTGGAGGCCATCATCCAGATCACCCAGTTCGCCGCAGCCCTGCGCCAACTGGTGCAGGCCGAGCTTGCCCTCAGAGAGGCGCAGACCCTGCGCTCGGAAACTCAGGCCCGTCTCAACGGCCAGTTTGCGGCACTGTCGGCTGAGCTGGGGGTGGCCATCACCAGCATGGCGGACCTCGATCGCGCTGTGCGTGATGGCAAGGTGCATTACGACGAGGCCACCGGCAGCTGGCGACAGGGTGCCGCCGCCGTCAAAGCCCTGGGGGATGAGGCCAAGGCTACTCGCGACTACCTAGGCGAAATCAATGCCGTGGCCAAGCAGACGGCGGCGGATGGCCCGGCCAAGCTGGCCAAGGCCTTCGAGGTGCTGGGGCTGGACTTCGAGCGGGCCAATGGCCGTATCGGTGCGGGCTTTCAGAAGACCTTGGGCGCGTTGGATGTGCTGGTACAGCACACCGGCACCAGCGCAGCCGCCATCGAGGAGGCGCTGGCCAGTGCCTACAACAGCGCCAAGACCAAGGCCGAGCTCGATGCGGTGATCGAGCGCCAGCAGCAGCTGGCCGCCCAAGGCAAGATCACCGGCGATGCGCTGGCCCGCTCCATGGCCATCGCAAGCGATGCCATGAGCAAAGTGAAAGGGGGCAGCGGTGAGGCCAAAAAGGCAGTGGCGGCGATTGGCGATGGTTTTGATGAGGCCGCCGCGCGAGCCAAGGGGGCGACCGATGCCATGCGGGCCGGGCTCAAGGGCGTGCAGGACGAGGCCGAGCAGACCAACACCAGCCTCTCTGGCGGTGGAGGTGGCAACGGCAACACCCGCACCGTCAATGCCGGATCTTTCTATTACAAGAGCGTGGATATCAACAGCCTGCGCGGCAATGCCGATGGCCTGGCCAACACGCTTGCAGGCGTGGAAGAGGAGCTGGCCCGCTACAGCCAGAAGGTCAAAGACATTCCGGCCTATAGCGAGTGGAGCAAGTATTACGGCGAGAAGTTCCAAAAGGAGATGGAGGCCATGCGGGCCCAGCTCAAGGCGGAGCTCAGCAAGGCCCAGGCCAAGGAGGTGGCCAGCAAGGCCCCGGTGGAAACCCTGCCACCGGCTCAACCCCCATCCCCAACGAGCTCATCCCCTGGGGATGGACGCCGCCCCTTGGCCGAGCGGATCACCATAGAACTCAAAGGGGTGGGGGGCTCGGCCGAACTGCAGGCCGATGAAGCCAACGCCCATGCTTTTATCAAGCTTCTCAAACAGCAGGGATTGCGCTCATGAACGTGACCTTAAACAGCGAGCGGCTGCCCGATGATCTGGTCTGGCGCGACGAGTTTGACTGGTCTCCCGTCGAACAGGTGGTAACGCCAACCCTCTCCGGGGCGCTGCTGGTGGAGGAGACCCCAAGGCCAGAGGGGCGCCCCATTACCCTAGTGGGCCATTGCGCCCGCGCCACCGTGCAGCGCCTCAAGGCGTTGGAAGCGATGCCAGGTCAGTTGCTGACCCTGACCCTGCTGGACGGGGTGGCCCGCACCGTCATCTGGCGCCGCCCCGGCGTCGTGGTAACGGCCTTGATCGAGATGGCTGACCCCGAGGCGGGTGAGCCCTATGCCCTGACCCTGAATTTCACCGAGGTAACCACATGACCATTCTTTCTGGAGATATCAAGCTGATGACCAGCCAGCGGATGACGGACACCCCGGATGGCGGTGGCCGTATCACTGGCAAGGAGGTAGTCAGCGGCGAGCACAATTCGATTTTCCCTGACGTGTCAGATCTGGACCGCGCCTATGGGGTGGTCAACCTGCGCAAGGTATTCCTAGCCACCCAGACCGACAACGTGGATACCTACTTTGGTGCTAACGCCACCGTGCTGCTGCCCCCGAGCGATCCCAACGTGGGCCTGTGCCTGATGAGCACCAAAGACCACCACGACACCCGGGCTACCGCTCGCGACGTGCTGGAGCGCTATCTGGCGCGTGGGCCCAAGTGGCGGGGATTCCTCTACGATACCCAGTTGGAAGGGCAGCGGGCGATCCGCTTCTTCCAGCGGGTCGAGGTGCGCCTGCCAGAGATTGGCGAGACCCTGGTGCTGGTCGGCAACGAGGACAAGGCCGGCGAGTTCGAGCAGTATGTGCGCGTCCTTGAAGTGAATCAGCAGCTGGCCAAGTTCCAGGTGCAGGGGGTGCCAGAGTTCACCCGCAACGTCATCACCTGCACCCTGGCCGATCCCCTGCGCTTCACCTTCGAGGGGGAACAGCCGACCCCCTATGACGTGGTGACCAACGTCAAGACCAGCCTGCGCGAAACCGTGGTGGCCGATGCGGCCAACTACTATACCAGCACCAAGATGGCGGAAGATGCGGCGTTCGGCGCCCTGCAGGTGAAGGCCAAGACCATTTTTACCCAGCTGGTGCCGGCGGCCCGCAGCGAAACCCCGGCCGTGGATCTCACCGCCGCCGGTGAGCTGGCCAGTCTGGTGGATTCTGGCCAGGGGCTGGTGAGCTTCAACACGGCCGCCAATATCGCCCCGAGCCGGGGCCTGTTCCTTGGCAGCGGCGCCAAGCCCGGCACAGTGACCATCACTATCGGGGCGGCGGTGATCACCGACCGGGGCGGCGACCTGGTGGTGGCCGGCACGATAATCGGTGCCATCGACTATGGCCGTGGTCAATGTGAGTTCAATGCCCAGTGCCCGAACTACGGCGCGGCCAGCAAAACGGTGAGCTTCTGGCCAGCCGCCCGTCCATCACGGATTGCCGACACGGCGCGGATCGAGGTCAAGGCGAACAACCGCGGTTATGCCTACACCATCACCCTGATGCCGACCCCGGCACCGGGCACCACCACTGTGTCATTCATGGCGCAGGGGAAATGGTACGACCTGAAGGATAACGGGCGAGGGGAGCTGCGCGGTGCGGATCTCTCCTATGGCTCGGGCACCATCAATCTGGCCACCGGCTCGGTCATGCTGACCCTGGGGGCGCTGCCGGATGTGGACACCTCCATCATGTTCAGCTGGGCCACCCCGGTGAACTACACCAACCGCAGCGGCCAGGCGATCAGCATCAGCAAGAGCGCCTGGCAACTGCCCCACACCGGGATCACCCCAAAGAGCCTGATCCTGACCTGGGGCGCCGGCCTGACCGCCAACGATTCGGTGGGGGATGGCAAGATCCGGGGCGACATCACCGGCACCATCAACTATGCCGAGGGCATCATCGATCTGGAGCACATCACCCTGCCAGCCCTTGGCCAGGAGTATGCGGCCCAATATCAGTACGGTGAGCCGGTGACCGAGCGCCATATCGAACCGGGGCGGTTGAGCACACCGGGGCAGGTGGGGCACCTCTCCATCACCCTGGACGGCTCGGGCGGTGGGGCGACCAACCTCACCCCGGGCTCGGTGTTCGTCAAGTTCAATGCCCTGTACCACAAGTTTGACGTGGACGATCAGGAGCTGGTGATTGAGACCCGCGACCCCATCATCACCTTGCGCGATGACGGTCAGGGCAAGCTGCGCGATGCCAGCGGGGTGGAGCTGGGTGCCATCGACTACACGGCCGGCACCCTGCATTTCATGCCGGACGGCAGCGCCCCCTTGCCCAAGCCGACCTATGCCTGGGTGACGGTGGGCACCCGCTGGGATGGCAACAACCTGCTGGCGGTGCAGCGCTGGACCATGACCGGGATCGAGTACCACACCACGGCGTACACCTTCCCCGATGGTGAGCAGGGCTGGGTGGATGTGACCTACCGCAACAACAACAGTGCGCAGGCCCAGAATGCCACCCTGACCGCGCAGGCGCTGCGTATCGACGTGACCCCCGGCTTTGCCGAGGCGATCCTGGAGGGCTCGATGCGCTTTACCTTAGGGGGAAGCACCTACGTTGACCGCCAAGGCCTGCTCTATCGCAACCCCGACCCTGAAACCGGCTCTGGCATTCAGGCAGGCACCATCGACTATTCCAACGGGTTGGCGGTGCTGGCTGACTGGGCAGCAGGGCAGGCGGCCCAGCCTGCGCTGCTGTCGCTGGCCACCTCGTTCAGCGCCCAGTCGGTGGATGCGGTGACCTTCCGCACCCCGGGCGCCCCATTGGCCCCGGGTAGCCTCTACATCAGCGCCAACACCGCGAGCGGGCGCCGTATCGAGGCCACGGCAGACGGGGACGGCTATTTCACCACCACCGACATGGATGGCCGGGTGAGCTACCAGACCGGCATCGTGCAGGTGCGCTTTGGCCGTAAGGTCACGGCCGCCGGCAACGAAAGCCAGCCCTGGTATGACGCCGAGGCCGTGGGGGAAGATGGCAAGATCTGGAAGCCCATCAGCGTGGTGGCTGACACCATCCGGTTCAACTGCGTGGTGTTCAGCTATCTGCCGCTCGATGCCGACATCATAGGGCTGGATCCGGTGCGGCTGCCGTCTGACGGCCGGGTGCCGTTTATCCGCAAGGGCAATATCGCTGTGGTGCATTCCACCCGCCGCAGTGCCTTTCCGATGGGGGTCACTGCGGGGCAGCAGCTCAATACCAACCGTGAGCGGCTGGCTTATGCCCATGTGGAGGACAAGGACGGCAAGCAACTGGCGCAGGCGCTTTACAGCGTCAACCTGGACAGCGGGATCGTCGCGCTTAGCAGTCCATTAGACCTGACCGGTTATCTGGAGCCGTTGGCGGTGGAGCATCGCATCGAGGACATGAGCCTGGTCACCGATGTGGAGATCTCCGGCCGTCTCACTCTGGCCCGGCCCTTGTCCCATGCCTATGACGCCAGTGACACCCATGTGTCGAGCGCGCTCATCATGGGGGATCTGTGGTCCCGTTACACCAGTCTGTTCGACCAGAAGGTATGGACGAATAAATGGCAGGACTACGTGGACGGCGACCAGTCAACGGCCCAGTACAACGACACCGACTTTCCTCTGGTGGTGACCAACCGGGCCACCATAGAGGAGCGCTGGGCGATCATCTTCCAGTCCAGCACCTCCTTTGTGCTGGTCGGGGAGAACGTGGGCCAGATAGCGCTGGGTGACGTGAACACCGACTTTGCCCCGGTCAACCCCAACAATGGCCAGCCCTATTTTCGGCTGGACAAGCGGGGCTGGGGCACAGGTTGGGCCACCGGCAACGTGCTGCGGTTCAACACCAAATCGGCCAACTTCCCGATTTGGGTTATCCGCACCATTTTGCAGTCGGTGGCGGCCAGTGAAAGCGACAAGTTCGAGCTGCAACTGCGCGGCAACGTTAACCGCTAATAGGTGGGGCACTCTTTTGCAGAGCGCGCCCCACCCCTTATTTTTGCCGTGGGGCCGTTCCTGACAGGCCGGCCCCGCCATGGAGACTGACGCAATGGCTTATCCCGTGAAATGGTACGCGAGTGAAATGCAGGGCGCCCCGAGCCTGGGGGATACCGCTGATGGGGCGCTGGCTGCGCTGCTCAAGGCGGTCATGGTGACCGGCTTTGGCACCCTCACCATCAACACCCTGGCCTGGGATGCGGCCAAGGGCTGGGCGGTGGCGACCTTCTCCGGTGGCCATGCCTACCTGCAAGACTCTGTGGTTGAGGTTGCCGGCGTGAGCCCGGCTGCCTACAACGGCGAGCATCGAGTGATGCAGGTCAGCAGCACTCAGGTGTGGTTCGAGCTGGATGCCGGTGACCCGGGTGCGTCGGGGTCTGGCGCGGCCATGACGATGAAGGTGGCGCCGCTCGGTTGGACCATCAGCCACGAGAGCGGTGACGGCAAGGTGCTTATCATCCGGCCGACCAACGTCAGCGAGTCGGGCAATGTCTCTTTTCGCATCGACAACACTGCATTCAGCGGCTGGACCGGTACCAGCAACGCCTATCTGGCCAAGGTGGCCATGGTCGAGGATGTGGCGGACATCAACACCTATACCAACATCGTGGAGGCCCGTTGGCCAGCGACCAAGCGTTACTCCAACGGCCGCTGGGATCTCATCGGTGACAGCCAGATATTCTATTTCTTGCCAGCCTATGCCGCTGCCAACTACCAGTTTTTGTATAGCTTTGGCTACCTCAAGTCGGTGCGGCCGGGGGATCGCTATCACGCCGTGTTGAACTGGTATCCCACCTCATCAGCCAGCGATGCGACCAGGAACTGGGCAACTGGATCCGGCAGCACAACCAGTTACGGCAATCCCTATCCGGCGTTCGATAACAACTCACACAAATTTATCGCTCGCCCCTACCATCAGCTGTTTGGCCCAACGACCTGGTGGCAGAAAGGCTTGTTTGGTGTGTTTGGCGCGGGGCTACCGATTCCCAACGGCCCAGACAACGGCTTTTATGTCTCCAACGACCCCCCCATGGTGCTGGAGTCGGGCAGCCATCTCCGGGGTTATCAGCCTGGCTTGATCGTGCCATATGGTTCGCCGGCGGTATGGGATAGAAAGAACTTCCGGGATTTGCCAGCCCTGCCGGGCAAGGTGATCCGCTTTATTCTGGTGGGGTATGCAGAGTCGCAGCAAACAGCAGGCCAGCGCGGTCTGATGGGGTTTGATTTGACCGGCCCCTGGAGGTAGTCATGACGACGCTCTATGACACCATCAAAGCGACCAATCCCATTGCATTCTGGCCACTAATGGATAATCAGGATCACAGTGGTAATGCTCGCCATTTGACCGTTCAGGGTACGGTCATGTTTGGTCAAAGCCCGATGAATACGGACTTGCTGCCGTCCATGCAATCCAACACCTCGGTGCTACGGATTGCACAAAACTCCTTGCCCAAGATAGTGGCCATTGAAGGATGGTTCAGGTTGGCAGGGGATAAGATCGGTGAATGGAATGCCGTATTCGGCATCAACCAGCCAATCACTGGATTTAATAACCGCTACATCATGATTTACCATGACTCAGTGCAAGTCTGTTCATACCAAAATATGAATCCCCTCGGCGGCACCACCACCTATCCATCTGCCCGTACTTGGGAAGATCTATCATATGGCGCTCACCATGTTGTCATCCAGTACGAACAGACCAGCGACAGCACCCGGATTTATATAGACGGTGTGTTGGATGTGGGTATGACGGTGCCGTTTGATGTGTTCTTGCAGCTGGCCAACACCTACCTGGTGCTTGGCGGTTATTACTACAATGGTGCCACAAGTGGCCGTTGCCAGTTATCACATGTGGCCATCTATGACCGCATCCTGACGGCCAGTGAGATCGCCGAGCGCCAGACCTACGCTCTGGGCGAGCCGGTCATCAAGCCGGCCAGCCTTACCGTCACCCCCGCCAACCAGGAGCCCAGAGCTGTTTTTCAGCCGCAGGATGTGGCCTGGAGTGGCACCCCGCCGCTCTATGCCGGGCCAGTTAACGTGCAACAGATGAGCCAGTCCATTGTCTGCAAGGGACATGACTATTTCTGGGTCCGTGATGGGGTGCAGAACGTGGACCAGGGCTACATCAGCAACCGGGTTACCATCAACGGGGAGGGGGTCAGGCGCCGGGTACTCTGCTTTAGTCAGGATGGGTATCTGGTGGCGGAAACCTACAGCAGTGCCGTCGATGGGGTCTACCGGTTCGATCACCTCTGGTTGAACCGGCGTTACATGCTGGTCGCCCAGGACGACCCCGCCTTTGGCCCGGCCGATTACAACGCCGTGGCGGCTGATTACCAAGCCCCCACTCCTTACATCGTCTAGCGAGGTTTCCATGCTCACGTTCCACGACTCGGTGCGCACCGCCCGCGCCCAGATATTGGCGGACGCCATTGACCAGGGCAGTGTCGCCCCGGCCACCTTCAAGATCTACGGTGGCAGCCGCCCCGCAGTCGGTGCCGCCATCACCGACCAGCCGTTGCTGGTCACGCTGCAGTTCCAGCTGCCATGTGCCCAGTCGGTGACCGGTGGGGTGCTGACCCTCAAGCCGCTGGCCGAGCAGATGGCTACCGGATCCGGTGCCCCCACCTGGGGGCGCTTTGCCAATCGGGATGGTGACTTTGTGGCGGATCTCGACGTGGGGCCACCCGGTAGTGGCGCCGATCTGGAGATCCCCACCAACGAGCTGTTTACCGGAGCCCTGGTGCGCATCAACACCGCCACCGTCACCGAACCGTAAGCCAAGACCTAACCACCGGAGCCACCTATGGCCAGAAAGGATGCGGCGCTTGAACTGCGCAAGGCGCGCCAGAACAACGGCAATCTGGAGCTGAACCAGGCCGAGGTGGTGCGCTATGAGGCGGTGCTGCAGAGCACCTCCTTGCCGCCTGTGCTGGCCTGTTCGCCCGGGCTGGTGTTGCCCGCTGTGCTGGCGGGCCAGATAGCCGCTCCCGCGCTGGCTGTCGATGTGGGGCTCATCTTCCAGGGGGCGCTGGCAAGCCAACTCCCGGCTGCCGTGGCCGAGTTCCGGGGCACCATCGTCATCGAGTGCGCCATGGCCGTGACCACCGAGCCGGTGATCCACGACTTTGATGCCGGTTATGACGTGAACGTGTTCCGGGGGCCGAGCCATGCCAGCGCCAGTGATTGGGGGCGGGCGGATCTGGTGAGCGGTGGGGTGGCCAGTGATTGGCAACGTCCCGCCATTGAGCGCGCCACCTGTGCCGCTGACTGGCAGGAAGCCGCGCCGTTAGAGGCCGCCGTTGTCGAGCACGGGGATCTGATGCCACCCCGCTATGAGCTGAACCGAGGGGTGTTTGAGGAAGGGGCGCCGCTGGGACATGCCCATGGTCAACAGGTTGACAACCTGCCCCCTGGCCATGCTGCTATCCGTTCGCTGTGGGTGGAGGGGGAACAGGTCGGCCGCTGGCAGTTAAGCGGCTATCGCAACCCGCCGCGCTTTGATCAGGTGTGGCAGGCCGACCAGTGGCAGGAAGGGGCCAAGCTGGGCAAGGTCATCGGTGGCCAGCGCTGGCAGTTGGGGGCCTCGCTGCACCTGCACTGGCTGGATGGTTGGGACGAGGCCATGCTGCCCCCGTGGGGCACAAGCCCGCCACCCAAGCCGCCGATCACCCCGGAGCGCCCGGACAAGCGCACCAAGACACTGGCGTTCGGCCGCAAGCGTGGCGATGCCAGACTGGAGTTTGTCTGGCATGGGCAAGACGCCCGCATCGTTATCCCGACCCGGAGGGTTTATCTGGTGAGTAACACAGCAAGCATTGTGCGCGTGCGCGATGGCCTCGACATCCCGGCCACTGCCGTGAATATCGAGCTCGACACCGACTCCTGGGCCTGGCAGTTCAGCGCCCAGATCCCGCGCATCGCGGCGGCGGCCCTGACCGATGAGGAAGAGGTGAGCATCCACATCAACGGCCAGCAATGGGAGTGCGTGTGTGATGGTTGGCAGTCGAGCCAGAGCTTTGCCCGCGAGTCGGCCACTCTGACCGGCCGCTCTCGCACTGCCTACCTGTCGCCGACCCATATATTGGCGCAAGCGGTGAGCGAGAGTGCGGCGGCCACCATGGCCCAGTTGGCGGCGGCCGTGCTGCCGTTTGGCTGGACATTGGAGTGGCAGGCGGCGGATTGGCTGGTACCGGCCGGCTTCTTCAGCCTGGACAACCAGACCCCAATCGAGGTGGTCAAGTACCTGGCCGAGGCGGCCGGTGGCTTTGTGCTGCCACACCAACGCAACCGACATCTGGTCATCAAGCCGCGCTATCCCACTGTGCCCTGGCAGCTTGAGACGGCGCTGGCCGATGTGGCGATCCCCCGCGCCATCATCACCACTCTGGGCAGTGACTTCCAGCCAGGGCTGGCGGCGAACGGTATCTGGGTCAGCGGTGGGCATCAGGGGATCAGTGCGCGGGTCATGCGGCACGGTACCTCTGGCGAGCAACTGGCCCAGAGCATCACCCATCCGCTGGTGTGCGATGTGGTGGCGGCCCGCGCCCAGGGCGTGGTGGGGCTGGCCAAGACCATGCCCAAGCGCACCCAGACTATCGAGCTGCCGCTCTCGGACGATACGGGCTTGATCCTGCCGGGGGCTCTGCTCGCAGTGGATGGCTGGAAGGGGTACAACCAGGGCGTCAGGGTCTCTGCTGCTTTGCAGAACAAGGCCATGACGGTACGCCAGCAACTGAGCGTGGAGCGATTTGTATGAACCTGTTCAAGCGATTCCTGGAGCTGGTACCCGGTGCCGACCCGCTGCTGGTCGGTACCGTGACAGCCATGAGTAGTACCACGACCACCCTGGATACGCTGGCAGGGGGCACCGTTACAGTGCGCGGCGTTGGGGTAGCCATCGGCAAGAAGGCTTTTTACAGGGGAGGGGAGCTGGCAGGAGAGGCGCCGGATTTACCGACCTATGAGATAGAGGTTTAATACCGGTTTAACGGGCTTATCAAACTCGGCGATTCCTGTGCCATCAAGTTTGATAAAAGTGCCAAGGGCACGTTTTTCGTTTTAGGCAGACAGATTTTTCATTTTTCGCGGCGGGCTACAACACGATCGGTGACGATTAGCGCCTTGCGATAGCCATAACCCTTGATATCGGCCGCTGCCTCTTGCAGACAGCCCGCTCCCATCAGGTTGATTGCGGGAATATAGAACTTGAATGTCGCCATGATGGACTCCGTATGATTAGCCATTAAGTGGTATGCGGACGTCAAAATAGCATCGTCAGTGGGGATGAGAAGGGGTCAATGGTATCCTGTTTGCAACTTTATGGACTCGATCACGTACCGATAAACCGGGGCGAGACAGGGATTGACAAGGCCGCTTGCCCCTTTCTTGGCAGAAAAACGTTTTTCAAGAAATTCATCAAGTTAGCAAACGTTTTGCGCTGGATTTGTCACTTTCAATGCGTGGAAGTGTGAGGTGCTTCAAGGAATTGGAAAGCGCTTTCGACCATAGTTGGCGCCTCCCCAGAGAGGGGAGTGAGGGTTTGAAAGTACCATCAAGAATCATCTTAACTTGCGCCCTGACCATGTCGGCCGGGAGCAACCAGGAGTCCACTATGTCTGATGTTTTTCACTTGGGTTTGAAGAAAGCTGATCTGCAAGGCGCCACCCTGGCGATCGTCCCCGGTGACCCCGAGCGCGTGAAGCGTATCGCAGAGCTGTTGGATAACCCGGTGCACCTGGCCAGCCATCGTGAATTCACTACCTGGCGCGGCGAGATGGACGGCAAGGCCGTGATCATCTGCTCTACCGGTATCGGTGGCCCGTCCACCTCCATCGCGGTAGAAGAGCTGGCCCAGCTGGGTATCAATACCTTCCTGCGTATCGGCACCACAGGCGCTATCCAGCCGCACCTTAACGTGGGTGACGTGATCGTGACCACCGGTTCCGTGCGCCTTGACGGTGCCAGCCTGCACTTTGCTCCTATGGAGTTCCCGGCTGTGGCCGACTTCGATTGCACCACGGCACTGGTCAACACTGCCAAAGAGATGGGCTCCAAGCTGCACATCGGTGTGACTGCCTCTTCTGATACCTTCTACCCGGGTCAGGAGCGTTACGACACCGTATCCGGCCGCGTAGTGAGCCGTTTCCAGGGTTCCATGAAAGAGTGGCAAGCCATGGGCGTGCTGAACTATGAGATGGAATCTGCCACCCTGCTGACCATGTGCACCAGCCAGGGCCTGCGTGCCGGTATGGTGGCTGGTGTTATCGTCAACCGTACCCAGCAGGAAATCCCGAACGCCGAGACCATGGCGAAGACCGAATCTGATGCCATCAAGATCGTGCTGGGCGCTGCCCGCAAGCTGATCTGATAGCCACACCGAGTGGGGGGTGGGGGCCGTTGCGAAAGCACGGCCCCTATCTTTTATCTGTCGTTCGCACCTTTCCTCTCCCGTCACGCCTTTCACTGATCCCGCCACACTCACGCTTACGGCCTCTACTCATTGCCCCTAAAAAGGCGCAGCACAGCGGATCTGCATCGGCTTGCCGCTCACCGGATGCACCAAATCCAGCTCGCTGGCATGCAGCATCAGCCGTGGCGTCAGCTCAGTACCTGGCAGTACAAGACCGCCGTAGAGATCGCAGCCGAGGATGGGGTGACCCAGCAGCTGGCAGTGGATCCGCAGTTGATGAGTACGGCCGGTCTCCGGTACCAGTCTGACCCGAGTCAGTCGCTGGGTTTCCCCCTGTTCACTTTCACGACAGAGGCGATCTTCCACCTCATAGCGGGAGCGAGCAGGTTTGCCGCTGGCGGCGCAGATCTTCATCAGGGGAAACAGCGCCGGATCCTTGGCGATGGGGGCATCGATCACCCCCTCATCGTCGGTCAGATGATCGCACAGCAGGGCACTGTAGGCCTTGCTCACAGCCCGCTGGCTGAATTGCTGGCAGAGCAGGGCGTTGATGGCCTTGTTTCTGGCCACCACCATGATGCCGGACGTACCAAAGTCGAGCCGGTGCACCAGGGTGCAGCCGGGATAATCCTGCACCAGCCGGTAATGGACAGAGTCGAGATTCTGCGGATTTTTGCCCGACAGGCTGAGCAGGCCGCTCGGCTTGTTGATGAGCAGCAGGTGCTCATCTTCAAACAGGATTTCGATGGCAGCCTCGCAGGGCGGGGCAATGAAGGTATCGACGATGACGGACATAGGGCGCACGGGCTGGAAACGGGGGGCGATCATACTCGAACCGGCTGCGCGGGGCGAATCGAGGGTGAGCCGATGACGTCCATTACGGCGAGTTTGACAGCAACTGCTTGATAAGATGGGCTGAGTCCGTTTTGTGACTCCCTCCCGAGTTAATCTCATCACGGGTTGTTAAGGTATGGTTCCCTGTCATGTTGCAAGGAGTCTGTCCATGGCGTTGCCCGTTATTCTCGATTGTGATCCCGGCCACGATGATGCCATCGCCCTCATACTGGCGCTGGCGAGTCCCGAACTCAAGGTGTTGGCGGTCACCACCAGTGCTGGCAATCAGACACAGGAGAAGACCCTCAACAATGCCCTGCGCATTCTCACCCTGCTGGGGCGTGACGACATTCCGGTGGCGGCAGGGGCGCCCAAACCACTGGCCCGCGAGCTTATCATCGCCGACAACGTCCACGGCGAGTCTGGCCTCGATGGCCCCACGCTGCCGGATCCCGCCTTTGCGCCCCAGGCCATGACGGCGCTTGAGCTGATGGTCAAGTGCTTGCGCGAGAGTCCGGAGCCGGTCACCCTGGTGCCGACCGGCCCGCTCACCAATATCGCCCTGCTGCTGGCGGCTAATCCCGAACTCAAGCCCAACATCGCCCGTATCGTACAGATGGGCGGCGCCGCGGGGGCGGGCAACTGGACCCCGGCGGCGGAATTCAACATTTATGTGGACCCTGAAGCAGCCGATATGGTCTTCAAGTCAGGTATTCCCATCACAATGTGTGGCCTCGATGTGACCCACGAAGCGCAGGTAATGGACGAGGACATAGCGCGGGTGCGCGCCATTGCTAATCCGGTGGCCCGTTGCGTGGCCGGTCTGCTCGACTTTTTCATGATCTACCATAGGGATCCCAAGTGGGGATTTGCTGGTGCGCCGCTGCACGACCCCTGTACCATTGCCTGGTTGCTGGCTCCCGGTCTGTTTCACGGGGTCGAGTGCCGGGTCGATATCGAGACCCGGGGGTTGCATACCACAGGGATGACGGTGGTGGATCGCTATCAGCTCACCGGAAAACCGGCCAATGCGCTGGTGTTGCTGGGACTGGATCGCCCGGGTTTTATCGACTTGCTGGTCGAGCGACTGCGGTTTTTTGGCTGACGGCCATTGCACTATTGAGAGAAGGGACGGGAAATGTACAAAGCGTCGCTGGCACTGCTGGCCGGGTTGCAATTGACGGCCTGCTCCACGCCGTTCGAATCCATGTGGCAGGGGTTGGCGACCTGCGATCTCGACCATCTCTACCTCGACAGCGAGACCGGCGAGCCGGCCCACCCTCAGCTCAAGCACTTCACCCCCTACAAGGTGACGGACGGGTTTGCCTGGTACAAGACCCATGAAGAGTTGCATGGTCTGCCCATCAGTGGCTTTCTCATCCCCTCGTCCACTTTCGAAGTGCACGCCCTGTTTGTGGATACCCCCATCGCCAATGCACGCAGGCTGACCCACAATGCCTATGGCAGCGAGTTTGCCGACGAGCAGAAGCACAATGAGGGATTGGCCCCCTTGCTGCTGCGCGACCCCAACAACCCCAAGCGTTCCATCATCGACTGCACCCAGGCTGAGACCCAGGAACCGCTGCCGGAAGAGCCCTTCCCGGAGTAAGTCGTTTCCGCGTGCCGAAACCTGTGTCTGCCCGGGCAATATAAAAAGAGGCCAGCCTTGCGGCTGGCCTCTGTTGATCGTCACCGGTGCGATAGTGCCCCGTCAGTCGTTATGGATAACCCAGTGTTTGCTTGATGGCAGGCAGCTGGGCCTTGATCCAGGCTGGATTGGATAGACCCCCCAGTCAGCAGTGCGATAGTGCTATGGATAACCCAGTGTTTGCTTGATTACGGGCAACCGGGCCTTGATCCAGGCCGGATTGATGGGACCCCAGTCGCTGATGCGATAGTGCCCCTGCAGGTGGCGCGCCCCTTCCGTCTGCTCGAAGCCGCAGCTGATATCGAGATCAGCCAGTGCCGCCAGCGTATCCTGGGCGGTGCGCCGCGGCATGCCGGTGGCCGCCATGATGGCCGGGATTGTGTCCGTGCCGCTGCTTATCAGCCAGGCAACGTAAAGCCGTCGGTAGAAACTGGTGCGAGTCTTGCTCGGCTCTGTCATATCTCGTCCTCGAGCCGGTCGAAGTAGCGCCAGGTCGCGATGGCGGCTTTACCCATCACCAGTGCCCAGATACCGAACCAGAACCAGCGGAAGAAACTCCAGGTGGAGGCCTCAGGACCCGTACTCTCTATCTTGGTGACGTTGGGGAACATGGTGAACATGTTCACGCGCCAGCCGTAGGAGGTAATGATGGCCAGACGCTTCTCGAACTCCATGGACTTGGCTTTTGCCTGCACATCGGCCGCGTTGAACTTGAAGTAGAAAGGCCAGCCCCAGCCGGTATCTTCATTGCGAAATACCCGGATCTGTTCGCCCGGGCGTTCGGTATAGATGTAGTAGACATCCGTGGTGGGACCGTCTGCCGGGTTTTTCTGGCTGATGGGGCCATCCTTGTCGGTGCGCTTCACTTCCACCCCTGTGATGGTGGCTATGGTGTGCTCCGGCAGGTAGTAGTCGAGCCAGATGGCGGAGACGAGGGCGATGAGGCCCAGGCCGATGAAGGCCGGTTTCTTGAAATGCAGCTTCATGGTGATCTCATGTGAGGGGAAGTGACGTGCCTCTACCATACTCACATTTGGTGCGACAGCCCAGCCCCCAATGAAGCCACATTATAAAAAAGCCGTTTAAAACAATAACAAATGTGTCCATTCATTAACACAAAGGCCCCGCTTGTGGGGCCTTTGTGTCGATCGCGCAAGCGGATGTCACAACTGGAACTGGGCCAGCTGTTTACGCTGCTGCTCGGCGAGCTGTGACAGTTCGTGACTGGCGGCGGCACTCTGGCTGATGCCGGCCACACTCTGGTTCACTATTTCGTAAATATTGGTGATGTTGCGGTTGATGTCGGCGGTGACGCACGACTGCTCTTCGGCGGCGGTGGCCACCTGGGCATTGGCCCCATTGATCTGGTTGACCGCCTCCGTGATGCCACCGAGCAGCGCCTGCACCTCGCCGGAGAGCTGCTGGTTGTGCTCAAGGATGGTGAGGGTCTCCTGCATGCCGTTGTTGGCGGATTGGGACTGGCTCTGCAACTGCTCTATGATGGTCTGGATCTCCTTGGTGGAGTCCTGCGTGCGGGCCGCCAGCAGGCGTACCTCGTCGGCCACGACCGCGAAGCCGCGACCGGTTTCACCGGCGCGAGCAGCCTCGATGGCGGCATTCAGGGCCAGCAGGTTGGTCTGCTCCGAGATGCTCTGGATCACTTCGATCACCTTGCCGATCTGCTCGGACTGGGACTTGAGGCACGCCACCACGGCAGCGGCGCTCTCCAGGCTGCCCGCCATGCGGCTGTTGGCAGCGATACTCTCCGCAAACAGAGCCAGCCCCTGTTCGACCCGGCTATTGGCATCCCGCGCCAGCCCATCTGCCAGGGCGGCGTTGTGGTTGACGTTGTCGGCCGTGCTGGCCAGCTCGGTCACGGCGGAGGCCACCTGTTCTGTCTCGCTGCGCTGCTGCTGGGCATTGGTCTCGGACTGGGTCATGACGGCGGCGAGCTCGGTGGCGGCAGAGGCCACGTTGCCGCTGATACCGGTCAGGGTATGGATTGTGCTGCCAAGCTGGGTCAGTGTCTGGTTGATGTCTTTGGCCAGCTGGCTCAGTTCATTGCTGCCATCGGCGTTGGCCCGCACGTTGAAGCGCCCCTGGGCGACGGCGCGCATCACCTCCTGCAACTGGCCTATGGGGCGTACTATCTGGCCGGACAACCACCAGCCACCGAGCAGCGCCGCTATCAGGGTGGCACTCATCATCAGCAGGGTTCGCAACAGGGTGGCGTTGTAGTGCGCCTCTTCCTCGGCGATTTCGGTCTGGATCAGCTGGTTGATGCGCGCTGACATGGTGTCGATCTGCTTGATCAACTGCTCCCCCAGCTCACGAAAACGCAACCGTGACTGTTCGTAGGTGGCGGCATCGCCACCTCCCTGATGTTTCTGGGCCAGCAGCGGCAGCATGTTGTTGCGGGTGTGGCCGAGATAAGCCTGCAGGCCGGCGGCCACCTGGCTGTTGTCCTGCTCGGCACCCGTGATCACCAGTCGGGACAAGATGGTCCCAATTTCCTGTTCCGCCGCATTGAGATCGTTTGGCAATTGGGCGAAGCGCGCCGGATCGTACAGGCCATAGATGGCGTTGGTGCGCATCCGGTAGGTGGCGTGGATCAGGGCAGCGATGTCGTCCTTGTGGCGCGTCACGCTGGTGGTGGTCTGGTTCATGTCCGCAATGGCGCTGTCTATCTCCTGCTTGCTGATCCCGGCCATCAGGACCATCAAGAGGCTGGCGAGCAGAAGCGGAACAAGCACTTGAAGACGGATGGACAGGTTACTCAACGACATGGCAGGTCCTAACCCAAAAGAGGAGTGAGGCGGCATATTACACAGGCGCGACAACTATTGTCACAAGGTTTTATTGCTGAAATCATGCTGGCCGAAAAGGTTTTTTCTTGTGTTAAAAGAGTGTGATAGGCAAGATCTCAAGCTTGTTACCATGGAGGTGTAGTGTGTCCGACTGGATTGATCCCGCGATTCTGGCGCTGTTTGTGCCTACGTTCTTTTTTGTCTCTGTTACCCCCGGCATGTGCATGACGCTGGCGATGACCCTCGGCATGAGTCTGGGGGTGCGCCGTACCCTCCACATGATGTGGGGTGAACTGGTCGGGGTCGCGCTGGTCTCTGTGCTGTCGGTGATCGGGGTGGCGGCCGTCATGCTCAACTATCCGGCGCTCTTCTCTGCCTTCAAATACGTGGGTGGCGCCTATCTCATCTGGCTCGGCATCCAGATGTGGCAGGCCAAAGGCAAGATGGCCATACCGGCGGATCTGTCGGCCGGACAGGAGACACGCCCCCTTGGTCTGGCCATGCAGGGTTTTGTCACTGCCATCGCCAATCCCAAGGGGTGGGCCTTCATGGTCTCCCTGCTGCCTCCTTTCATCAATGCAGCCAAGCCGATGACGCCCCAGATCAGTGCCTTGGTTGCCCTGATCCTGGTGATCGAGTTCTCCTGTCTGCTGCTCTACGCGGGCGGTGGCCGTACCCTGCGCCACTTCCTCGCCAAGAGCGGCAACGTGACCCTGATGAACCGGATCGCCGGTTCCCTGATGTTCGGTGTCGGTGTCTGGCTGGCGCTCGGCTGAGTGCTTGTTGCCCAGTGAACGCAGTCCCGTGATGGGGCGGGTAACGTGTCTCGTCAGACAGTGACAGCAAGGCCATGACGAGCAACGAAAACCCAAAACGAAAGCCAACAGAGAAGCCCCGGCCGTGTCGGGGCTTCTCTGTTTGGTCGCCATCGAGGTTATTTTCCACCAGCGGGTATTCATACCAGCGTGAGTTTGTATCAGGCCAATATCTGGCAAGCCGGGTACATTTACTTACATTTTTTTTGTTTTCAATTGGCCCTTAATTCATCAGTCTCGAATGGCATTAGATGCATATTGTCGACGCTGTTCGCGACAGGGGTACCCCCTGCTGCTCGTTTTTATGGTCAAGGATGGTACTCAATGGTGAAGGTAATAGGCGCCGCTTTGCTCGCTTTTTCTGGTGGGGTTGCGGCCGGCAACGGGAAAAACCTGGATTTTTACAATATAAAGGAGCAGCAACTCACCAGGATGTTTGCTCAACATCAGAATGTGGCACCGGGTCAGTCAATAAAGGATTTCTCGCAACTGTTTCTCGAGAATCCTTATGTTGCCAATCGGCTGGTGGGATCGAGCGACCGGCAGGAAAAACTGGTGGTGGATTTTGGTGAGCTGGATTGCTTCACCTATCTGGATTACGTTGAGTCACTGCGACACTCAACGAGTGTGCATAATTTCATCGAGAATGTCATGTACACTCGTTATGTAAATGGTGAAGTCAACTACCTGACCAGAAAGCATTTTTTCTCTGATTGGGTCCATGGTGGCAATCAGGTGAAGGATGTGACCCATCTGGTCGGCAACTATGTGGTGACCGCCGCCAAAGTATTGAATCAAAAAGAGGATGGCAGTCACTATATTCCGGGGCTGGCGGTGAAGAACCGCGACATCACTTATATTCCTGGTGATCGCGTGGACGAAGACATGCTGAGCTTGCTGGAAGATGGCGATTATATCGGTATCTATACCAATATTGCCGGTCTGGATGTGACCCATACCGGTATTTTCATTCGGGGTGAAAATGGCCCCGTACTTCGCAATGCTTCTTCTGTTTCGACGAATATGAAGGTAGTGGATTCGCCTTTTATTGACTATGTGAAAAACAAGCCAGGCATTCTGGTTTACCGCGCAACAGAGGGCAATATCCGGTCATGATGGGGGCGGCTACAAGGGGACCAAGTCAGCCTTGATTGCCATGGCACCTTGAAATACGCCGCTCATACATGTCTTGGTCTATCCACAATACCCCCGGTCCTGACTGGGGGTATTGTTTTATACCGCAATGGCGATGAGGTTGTTTATCCCCTCTGCCATACCTTTGGCCACTGTCGGGTATTTACGCCGTCTTGAAGCGCCTGACCCAGGGGTTGGCACTGATACCGTGCAAGATGACGCTCAGTATGATGGTGCAGAGCACAGTGGCTATGATGGGTTCTTGTCCCAGCAGCGCGGGCTCGTGTTGCAACACCATGACGGCAAAGACAATGCTGGCGAGCCCCCTTGGTCCGAACCAGCCGATAAAGAGCTTGAGCTCAAAGGATTGACCCGTGCCCAGCAGGCTCAGCCAGACCGGCAGCATGCGCAGCAGGGTCAGGCTGGCGGCGGCATAGAGCCAGTATTGCCAGTGCAGCAGTATC
Source organism: Aeromonas sp. 2HA2 (assembly GCF_029237345.1). Taxonomy (NCBI): domain Bacteria; kingdom Pseudomonadati; phylum Pseudomonadota; class Gammaproteobacteria; order Aeromonadales; family Aeromonadaceae; genus Aeromonas; species Aeromonas sp. 2HA2. The sequence continues at coordinate 49,987 of NZ_JAACGB010000015.1, forward strand.
GGCAGCATGGGCATCAGGGTGGCGCCGAACACCATCCAGATCACCACGGAGAGCAGGTCCCCATACCCTTCGCAGCTATCCATGTAAGCGTGTTTGTGCTCCCCCAGTCTGCGGCCCATCAAGAGCCCCCCGACGAAGGCGGCGATAAAACCGCTGCCCCCCAGGGTCTGGGCAAGCGCAAAGCAGAGCAGGGCCAGCCCCGGCATGGTGAGCTGGCGCCAGAGCGGCAGTTGCCAGCCGTTGAGGTAGGAGGTTTTCAGCAGCCGTATGGTGAGGCTGGTGAGCACCAGGGCCACCAGCAGGCCTATGCCTATCTCTTCCAGCAGCAAGGTCATGGCCAGCATGCCCGTGCCTGTGTGCTGTTCGGTGGGGGCGATGAGGGCGAGCAGGAGCAAGAGTACAGGCACGCAGATGCCGTCGTTGAGGCCGCTCTCCTGATTGAGCCCCTCCCTGATGGGGGCGGGCACGGCCGGATTGCTGACCACGGCCTTGCCGAGCGCCGCATCTGTGGGGGCGAGAATGGTGGAGAGGATGGCCAGCTCCAGCAGCGGCAGATCCGGGTAGAGCCAGAGGCCGAACAGGGTGCCCCCCAGCAGTGTGAGTGGCAGGCCGATGAGCAGCAATCGTATGGGGAGGGCGCGGTTGGCCGCCAATACCTGCCAGTTGGTGTTGGCGGCGTCATTGAACAGCACTATGACCAGGGTGAGCTCTGCCAGCAGCTTGATCCCCTCGCTATTGACCGAGAGTGACAGCAGACCGAGCCCGCCAGGTCCCAGCAGCCAGCCCATCAGCAGGAACAGCAAGGGGCCATTGATCAGTCGGGATTCGAAGCGACCTGCGATCAGACTGTAGATCAGCAAGAAGGCGGCAAACACCGCCAGGTTCTGGTAGATCAGGGATGCGTCCATGCAGCCTCCTGTGGCATCTGGCGTGGCTTGTCTCAGTCGGTCAGGCAGTCAGGATCAAACACATATTCACCGGCCAGCCAGCGCAAGATTTCGTTTACACACACCTGATCCTGAAATGGCAGGTAACGGCGCTTGAGATGGGCGATCTGCTCCTGGGTGAGCAGGGCCAGCCCTATGTCCTGAAACAGCGGCAGGTCTGCCTCTATCATCGCCGAAATCTGCGGCCCGCAGGTGGCATTGAGGGAGGCGTGCAGCGCCTTGTCAGCATCATACTGCTTGCCGAGCCGGTAGCTCATGGGCAGGGTGGCGAGCGGGAGCACAGAGAGCGCCGCCTGCTTCATGGGGTTGACTGCGTGGCCCGCGACCAGATCCACAAGTTCTGCCGGACGATTCTCGAAGGCGCGCAGGTGCAAGAAGCTGCTGGCCTTGCTGCCATCGTTGACCGGGTAGTTGTCCCACAAAAAGGGTTTGCGCCCGAGCAGCTCGGTCACCTGTTTGAGGTGGGGGGCCGGGTATTCGCTGGAGCAGACCCTGGGGCCTGTCCAGAAGATCTCGAAACGGCGGTCGAGTTGCTGGCCTATATCCTCCAGATAGCGGGGGGGCATGGCGCCGAATACCTTTTCCAGCACGGGATCCGTGGAGTAGTAGCTGGGGCAGAAGATGAGACGGCCGGCCTTGCTGTGGGCCGCAATGTCGTGGGCTATGGTGAGCTGGTGGTGGGCCAGATCCGGGGTATCCCCCTTCATGTCGTCGAACAGCACAGCCAGTATGTCAGGCTGCAGCGCTTCGTCGATGAGGCGCACCTTCTCCAACAGGGCCGGGCGCTTGCGTTCATAGTCGTGGTGGGCACCCATGGGGCTCAAGCCCACCCCGAAGGCGAGGCCGTTGTCGCGGCACTGGCGGGCCAGCTGGCGCAGAGCCTCGAGCTCGGCTTCAGGCCAGGGCAGGGCCCAGTGCTTGCGCAGATAGCCATCTTCTTTCGGGGCATAGATGTAGAAGCCGTAGCCGTGGCGTGGCAGCCATTGAGCGTAGTGGGCGCGGGCTTCCCAGCTCCAGCCCTTGCCAAAGAATCCCTCTATCAATCCCAGGTTGGGAAACGGGGGGTGCAGGCCAGACAACTCGGTTTGGTAAGGCATAATGAACTCCCTGCTCGCAAAGGCGGGTCAGACGATGTGCGTCAGACCGGGTCTTCTTCCTGAAAGCGCACCCCTATCTTGCGGGGCTTGCCCTCTTCCATTTCGGCCACTGTCCAGATCAGGCCCTGCCATTCGACTTGGTCGCCGACGACCAGATTATCGCCCAACTGGTCGGCAAGAAAATCGCCAAGTGTCTGATCCGCCACCTCGCTCACATCCAGCCCGTAGAGCGGTGCCAGGTCCACCATATTGGCGGCCGCCTCCAGCAGGAAGTCACCGAAGAAGCGCGGACCCAGATCCTGCTCAGGAGCCTGACTGAACAGCTGGCCGAGAGCCGGCAGATCTCGCTCGTGTCCTATGACGCAGAGGATGTCATTGGATTGCAGGCAGGTACTGCCCGAGGGGTGCAGCAACTCCTGATCCCGGAACAGGGCGCAGATGCGGGTACCCTTGGGCATGCGCAGATCCCGCAGGGGCGAGCCGATGCACCACTTCTCGGCGCTGAGGCGGTAGACGAAGGTCTCCCACTGGCTGTCCAGATCTATCTCAAGCCCGGATCGGTTGATGGGTGACGGCGGTGCCGGTACCTCAACCCTGGCCAGCTTTGATGCCAGCGGCAGCGAGCTGCCTTGCAGTATGAGAGAGACCAGTACCACGAAGAAGGCGACATTGAAGTAGAGCTGGGCGTTGGGCAGCCCGGCCATCATGGGGAAGACCGCCAGTATGATGGGCACGGCGCCGCGCAGCCCCACCCAGGAGATGAACCAGCGCTCGCGGGGGGCGAAGTTCTTGAACGGCAAGAGGCCAATCCAGACAGAGACGGGACGGGCGAACAGTATCATCCAGGCGGCGAGTGCCAGCGCCGGCAGGGCGATGGGCAGCAGCTTGTGGGGGGAGGCCAGCAGCCCCAGCACCAGGAACATGCCGATCTGGCTGAGCCAGGTCAGGCCATCGAGTACCGACAGCGTGGTACTGCGACTGCGCAGGGAGAGGTTGCCGAGCAGCAGGCCGGTGAGATAGATGGCGAGGATGCCGCTGCCTCCGATGGCCGTGGTGAGGGCGAAGATGAGCAGGCCACCACTGACGGTCAGCAGGGGATAGAGGCCCGGAGCCAGCCTGGCGCTGTTGATGAGTTTCCACAACAGCCAGCCGCCGCCCAGACCTATGCCGGCACCGAGGCCAAACTGCTTGCCCAGCTGCAGCAGCAGGAAGAACCAGTCCAGCCCCTGTTGGTTGGTGGCAAGAATTTCGATCAGGGTGACGGTGAGAAACACTGCCATGGGATCGTTGCTGCCGGACTCTATCTCCAGGGTGGCACTGACCCGCTCGTTGAGGCTGCGCCCGCCGAGCAGGGAGAAGACAGCCGCCGCATCGGTAGAACCGACGATGGCGCCGATCAGCATGCCCTGCATCAGGTTGAGGTCGAACAACCAGGCGGCGGCCAGACCGGTCAGCCCTGTGGTGATGGCTACGCCGACGGTTGCCAGCGAGAGCGCGGGCCAAAGTGCGACCCGAAAAGAAGAAACCCGGGTACGCATGCCGCCGTCGAGCAATATGATGGCGAGCGCCAGGTTGCCTACCAGATAGGCGACCGAGTAGTCAGCGAAGTGAATGCCGCCAGGACCATCTTCCCCAGCCAGCATGCCGACCGCGAGAAATATCACCAGGATGGGGATGCCCAGACGAGAGGAGAGCGCGCTCAACAGGACACTGGCTCCCACCAACAAGGCCGCGACTAAAAAGAAACTGTTGATGGCGACGGCATCCAATGGCGAACTCCTTCTGTCAAAATGCAAAACAGGCACATTATATGCAGTTTGTTGGGCGCAGTGTGGCTTAATTGTGCATTTATTTGCAGTTTTTTACATTTTCAGTGCTGCCAGGAACTGGGTTTTTACCTTGAAGATGGCGGGAAGGAAGGGAGAAGGAAGTCCTGTTCTATGTGAACGGGATCACTGAGCCTGCATCAGTATGGGGAGGGGGAATTCCGCCCTCGTGAAAAGCAGCAGGGGCGCCATAGTGGCGCCCCTGGCGGGCTGAGAGGGCGATCAGTTGTCCTCGTCATCCTTGACTTCCCGTATCTTGTCCTTGTATTTGGGCAGCTGTTTCTCCAGCCGCTTCATGTCCTTGATGGCATTGAGAAACATGCCAAGCAGGAAGAGCAGTGGCAGACCAATCCACAGCCAGAGGTTCATGGGGTTTTCCTTTCGTCAGGACAGGTGGTGACATAACGGGCCAAAATCTCGTCAAGATGGGCCAATATGGTCGACTTGCCTTCAATATCCGCCTGTTGCAGGCAAAGCGCCAGCGCATCCGGATCCAGCCGCTGCTCTCTGGATTCCAGCGCGAAGCTGATATGCCAGGGTTCGTAGGCGACACCGCTGCCGCTACCCACGGGTCTGGCATAAGGCAGGAAGAAGCCGAAGTCATTCATGTGGTCGGTCAGCCAGTCGCCGAGGTCGCTAAACCAGCCCCCGGCTTCATACTCCCAGGGCTCCAGCGCCAGCTTGGTACCGGCAGGCAGGCAGTCGGGATCATAGATGTCCAGATCCGTGCCCCAGTGATGGCGGCTGGTACCGGGCAGGGCGCTCCAGCGTAATATGGCGTGCAGCCGTTCGCACTCGCTCAGTTGCAGCGTATCCATAGGCTGGTTGTTGGCATCCAGCAGGGGGCGCTCACCGCGCCACTTGCCATTCCAGATGGCGAGCTGACGCTCGAAGCTGCGCCAGCTGGAGGCCGCCTGCAGGTTGTGCCCTTCATGGGCGGCGGCCACCTGCATGTCGTTGAAGGCCGCTGCAGTGGCAGCGGTCAGGCGATGAGGCCCGCGTCCCACCAGAACAAGGTGACTCTCGTCGAGCCCCAGCAGTTGTTCCTGGGTCATGCCAGCAATCTCTCGAGTACCCCTTGGTACATCTCTGCCAGCAGATCCAGATCCTCGGCCTTCACGCACTCGTTCACCTTGTGGATGGTGGCATTGACGGGGCCGAGTTCAATGACTTCGGCCCCTGTGGGGGCAATAAAGCGCCCATCCGAGGTACCGCCCGTGGTGAGCAGGGCCGGTTGCTGGCCGTTGACCGCCGCTACCGCCGCCACTGTGGCCTCCAGCAGGGCGCCGGTATCGGTCAGGAAGGGCTGGCCTGAGAGGGTCCATGTCAGCTCGTAGTCCAGACCGTGCTTGTCGAGCAGGGCCTTGACGCGTTCACGAATATCCATGTCGGTCAGTTGTGTACTGAAGCGGAAGTTGAATTGAACCTGCAACTCCCCCGGAATGACGTTGGAGGCGCCGGTGCCGGCCTGGATATTGGCAATCTGGAAGCTGGTGGGGGGGAAGTAGGCGTTGCCTTCATCCCATACAGTCGCGGCGAGCTCAGTCAATGCCGGCGCCGCCTTGTGGATGGGGTTGGCCGCCAGGTGGGGATAGGCCACATGCCCCTGCACGCCACGCACCAGCAGATCCCCTGTGATGGAGCCACGTCGACCGTTCTTTACCACGTCTCCCACCACATGGGTGGAGGAGGGCTCGCCGACGATGCACCAGCGGATCTTCTCGTTGCGCGCTTCAAGGGTGTCGATGACACGCACTGTGCCATTGATGAAGGGGCCCTCTTCATCCGAGGTGATGAGAAAGGCGATGGACCCCTTGTGATCCGGATGCTCTGCCACGAAGCGTTCGACGGCCACCACCATGGCGGCGAGGGATCCCTTCATGTCGGCGGCGCCGCGACCGTAGAGCACGCCATCCTGGATGGTCGGTTCGAAGGGCGGTGTGTGCCACTTCTCCAGCGGCCCGGCCGGTACCACGTCGGTGTGGCCGGCGAAGCAGAACAGGGGGCCTTCGCTGCCACGGCGCGCCCAGAGGTTGGTGGTGTCTTCAAACACCATGGGTTCGATGACGAAGCCAAGACGCGCCAGGCGTTCGCTCATCAGGGTCTGACACCCTTCATCCTGCGGGGTAACGGAGGGGCGGCGGATCAGATCCTTGGCCAGTGCGATGACGTCCGACATCAGCGTTCCTTAAAAAAGTTTAACGAGAGAAGAGGGATTGATAGTGATCAGCCTTGAAACCCAGGGTCAGCTCGCCGTCCCGATCCAGCAGTGGGCGCTTGATCATGGCAGGATGTTCCAGCAGCAGTGCGCGCGCTTTTGCGGTATCCAGCCCCTGTTTTGTTTCATCCGGCAGGGCGCGGAAGGTGGTGCCACGGCTGTTGAGCAGAGCTTCCCAGCCAAGCTTTGCCAGCCAGCTATCCAGCACGGCGGGATCCAGGCCATCGGCCCTGTGGTCGTGAAAGCGGTAGTCGATGCCAGCCTCGTCCAGCCACTTGCGGGCTTTCTTGATGGTGTCGCAGTTTTTGATGCCATAGAGGGTGGTGGCCATGGGGAGTCCTTGTCTGCGGGCGTGGGCCCTGAAAGCTGAAACTTGAGATCTGAACATGAAATCAAGGAAAGGCCCGATTCTGGCATTGTGGCGATCTCAAGGCAACGCTGGCGCTGCGACTCGGGGGATTTTACCAGGGGAGTCGCCAGCCAAAGGGGAAGAGTCAAATGCAGTGGCGAGGGGAAAAGAGCCCGGCGCACGGGGCGCCGGAGGGGATCATAGCTCGCAGAGGGATTGGCACCAGAGATGCAATTCTGACTCGAACCAGTTGAGCATGGCGTGGTTGTCGTCGCGGCGATGGCGGATGAGGCTGACCTCGAAGGTCGGCAGGGTAAAGCGGGTCTCGTACTCCACCAGATCCAGCAGCGGCATCAGTGGACGCAGCACCCTGGCTGGCGAGGTCAGCAGCAGGGGGGCATAGGGCAGTATGAAGGGCGCAGCCAGAAAACTCTGCACTATCAAGGGGGTATGGCGGGTCATGCCGTGCGCTGCAAGCAGGTCATCGACTATGCCCCCTTCGCTGCCACGGGGGGCGACCAACAGATGCTGGGCCTTGGCGAAAGACTCTATGCAGAGCACCTGACCCTGAAAGGGATGGCTGCTGTGGGCGGCGCAGATCAGCTTGTCTTCAAACAGCGGGATGCGGCGAAAGCGACCGGGTACCTCGTCCTGCTTGCTGATCACCATGCTGACAACCCCTTCGTCGAGCTGGTCCTCGTAATCGGCATTGAGGGGCACCATGTGGATGCGCAGGTTGGGCGCTTGCTGCTGCAGGCGCCCCAGCAGGCTTGGCATCATCACATATTCCACATAGGTGTGGGCGCCGATGCGCAGCACTCCCTCGAACTGGCTCGGGTCGTGCTGTTCGGGCTGGCTGAAGGTCTGCTCTATGTCGTGCAGTATTTCCCGCAGTGGCAGCAAGAGTGCCTGTGCCCTTGCGGTAGGCTCCATTCCCAGGGGGGTGCGGATCAGCAGGGGATCGTCATAGAGCAGTCGCAGGCGGGCCAGAGCCCGACTGACGGCTGGCTGGCTCATGGCGAGTCGCTCGGCGGCCTTGGTGGTGTTGCGTTCCTCCAGCAGGGCCTTGAGCACCACCAGCAGGTTGAGGTCGACGCCTCGTAAATTCATTCTGTGCATAATGGAATACTAATAAATCATTTCCTTAAGCAGGGCCTTCACTTTAGTCTCACTCCCCGTCGATGGTCAGCATGAAGCTTGGATAAATCAGCGATTTATACAAACCCATGTTGTCCTGTTACCTCTTTCGCGTGGTGCCGGGGGTGGCAAGATTCGACAGCCTGAACTCTTTACTCTGGTCATCCAGAGCGTTGCTTGCTTAGTACCCGCCTTTGAGGCGGGTTTTTTTTGCCTGCGGTTCAGGAAAGCGGGCCCGAAGAAGTACAAAACGCGCCAGCGGGCGCGTTATGGTGATGAATGTCTGGATCAGGGGGCAACAGGCCATTGGTAGTCAAACACCCTGGCACGCTCCCAGGGAGCGTCCGGCAGGCCGGAGGAGAGGCCGGTGTATTTGCCCACATCGTCCACCACTATGGTGGAGAGGATCGGCAACTGGTGTTCGGTGCAGTACATGCGGATGCGTTGCAGCAGGGTGCGCAGCTCATCCTGGCTATTCTCCAGCCCGGCCTGCCTGGCCAGTTTGGAGTAACGAATGGTAGTGCGTTCCTTTGCTGACTCGACGAGGATGTCCCATAGCTTGTAGTCGCAGGTTGTGGTGCCTGCAGTGGCTTGGTTTGTCATAACTCTCTCCGGCGCGAAATGGTCGCTGTATGTCGATGGGCATCTTGGCCAGTTCACTGGCCCCTGACGTTGATCCAGAGCAAAAAAGCCTGAGGTTCCTCGCCAGAATGCTTGGCAAAGGGATTCTAAAGCTTTGCTATTAGTTTAAATTTCCATTTTTTATTGTTTTTTTGGAGTTTTGTTCTGGCGAAGTGAGGCTCCGTCATGGTTGGCGACCAGGAGCAAGGAAAAACGGTGCCGTCTATGTCTGTATCCTCCTGTTGCTGGCTCATATGGCCCTTGACCAAACAGCGACCGGACCAACGATTGAACCCGCTTGTTTGCCGCTAGCAGAAGAGCCTGCCTTCACCGCCGCCCGGCTACTCCTCCTCTTTTGCTAGGTAGGCCAGGTGTGCCTGCGCTGCCAGATGCCAGCCATCGAGCCCAAGAGGGGCGGCAAAGCCCGGGCCGTCGGTCACCATGGTGTGGTATTCCCCTTGTTCCCCACACAGATCGAACCCCTGCCGGTTCGCCAGCGCCTTCAATTCAGTGATGGCGGATGCGTCCAGCACTCGTCCGACCCAGCCGGGTGCCAGCGTGCGGGTATCGACGCAGGAGAGGCGGGCGACGATGCCGCGCCCGAGCATGTCGCTCAGCAGCGCTTCGCGAGATTGCTGCCAGAGCGGTGTGTGTACCTCAAGCCCCAGCGGGCGGCAGCGTTCGCGGATCCAGTTGCTGGCGCCCCCCACGCTGTCGATATCGCCGGTCACCACCCCATCGAGTTTCCACTCCTGCCGCAAGTCGGCCAGTGCCCTTTCGTAGCTCTGATCGAATGGCGCCTCGATGGTGACCAGCTGATGGGGCAGGCCCAGCGCCTCGGCCTGACGGAGCACCAGCGGCAAGGGATGAGCCAGAAAACGGGGCGCAGGGGGGGCAAAGGTGACCAGTGCCACCACCTGATGCCCCTGCTCACGGGCATGACAGAGGGCCTGCATGGCATCTTTGCCGCCGCTCCAGAGCAGGATGACGCGAGACATGGAGTCGATTCCGATGGTGAAAGAGGGAGCATGCTACCCAGTGGCGGGGTCGCAGGTAAAGCCGTGGTGTGAAATCGTAACGGGAATAGACAGGGGGAGAAAAGAGCAGGCCCCCGACGTTGGGGGCCTGTGTGGCAATGGCGTGATAAACGCCGCTGCGATTAGAGCAGTATGCTGGTCAGTACGTAACCCAGGGCGCAGGAGCTGCTCACCCCGATCAGCCCCGGAATGATGAAGCTGTGGTTGATGATGAACTTGCCGATGCGGGTGGTGCCGGAACGGTCGAAACCGATACAGGCCAGATCGCTCGGGTAGGTCGGCAGCACGAAGTAACCGTAGCTGGCCGGCAGGAAGGCGATCAGCAGCTTGGGCTCCACCCCCAGCGCCAGACCCATGGGGGCGATGGCGGTCAGGGCGGCAGCCTGGCTGTTGACCAGCTTGGAGATGAGGAACAGCACCAGGGCGTAGGTCCAGGGCTGGGCCTGTACCACGTGGGACAGGGTTTCTTTGAGCAGCGGCATGTGGGCCTGGAAGAAGGTTTCGCTCATCCATGCAACCCCGAACACGGAGAAGATGGCGACCATGCCGGCCTTGAAGACAGCCCCGTTGGCGATCTCGCCCGGTTTGACCTTGCAGCGCATCAGAATGATGGCACCGGCGATCAGCATCATCATCTGGATCACCAGGTTCATGGAGAGAGGGCCTGTCTTGTCCTTGATGGTGAAGACGGGGCGCAGCCCTTCGTTGGCGCCAAGCAATACTACGGCAGCGATGGCGGCGAAGAAGATCCAGGTAGACCAGTAGGCCTCTTTCGGGAACTTGGTGTTGAGCAGGGTTTCACCGCCGCCATAGATGAAGGCGTGCTGCTCCGGATCCTTGATCCGGGCCTGAAACTCTTCATCCTTGTCCAGATCCTTGCCGCGACGCAGGCTCCACAGGGCCGCCATCATCACGCCGGTCAATGAGGAGGGGATGGCAATCATCAGGATATCCAGCAGGCCGTAAGCCTCACCTATACCGTGCCCAGCTGCCAGTATGGAGACCATGGAGACCACGGCGACCGAGACTGGCGAGGCGCAAATCGCCATCTGGGAGGCGACGGAGGCGACCGCCATCGGCCGTTCCGGGCGGATGTTCTTTTGCAGCGCTATGTCGGAGATGATGGGGAACATGGTGTAAACCACGTGGCCGGTACCGCACAGGAAGGTGAGGGTCCAGGTGGTGAGCGGGGCCAGTATGGTGATGTATTGCGGGTGACGGCGCAGCAGACGCTCGGCCACCTGCATCATCAGGTTGAGGCCGCCGGCGGTCTGCAGGGTGGCGGCGCAGCCGATCACCGCGAGTATGGTCAGCATGACTTGCACCGGCGGTTCGCCCGGTGCCAGGCCGAACACGAAGGTCAGCAGGAACAGGCCTATGCCACTGATGAGACCCAGTCCCATGCCCCCAAATCGGGTACCCAGCAACAAGCAGCCGAGTACCACCATAAATTCCATCAAGATCATTCCATTACCTCGCGTGATTTAATCCATATCTGTGCTGTGTTGAGCTCATGGACCGGGATTGTCTGTTTTTATTTAGCCCTAAAGGGTTAGTGGGTATTGTGCCCTTGTCAAAGGGGCAAAAAATTGAGGTACTTCAATAACTCATCGGTTTTTGATTTAACTGCATAAAAACCACGTATTAACATGATTGTTATTTGAAGGGGTTCTGGTTGGTATCATACGGGGCTGGTATCTTGAGGTGCAGTGCAGCAAGGCTGCAGCCAGAAGGGGAAGTGTGATTAATTGTGGTGGCTGCGAGTGGCGAATGCCGTGGTGCGGGCAACAAAAAGCCGACCCTGAGGTCGGCTTTGTCGGCAGAGGGCCGTTATCAGAATTCGGCGGTACGGGGTGTACGGGGGAAGGGGATAACGTCACGGACGTTGCCCATACCGGTCACGTAGACCACCAGACGCTCGAAACCGAGGCCGAAACCGGCGTGAGGGACTGTGCCGAAGCGGCGCAGATCGCGATACCACCAGTAATCTTCCTTGTTCAGACCCATTTCGGCCATGCGCTGATCGAGTACCTCGAGGCGCTCTTCACGCTGGGCGCCGCCGATGATCTCGCCGATCCCGGGGGCCAGTACGTCCATGGCGGCAACTGTCTTGCCGTCATCGTTGAGACGCATGTAGAAGGCTTTGATGTCTTTCGGGTAGTTCTTCACCACCACAGGAGACTTGAAGTGCTCCTCGGCCAGATAGCGCTCGTGCTCGGAGGAGAGATCGATGCCCCAGGAGACAGGGAACTCGAACTTCTTGCCACAGTTTTTCAGCACTTCGATGGCATCTGTGTAGTCGATCTGGGCAAAGTCGGAGGAGACGAAGCGTTCCAGACGACCGATGGCATCCTTGTCGACGTGCTGGGCAAAGAACTCCAGATCGTCGCGGCGCTCTGCCAGTACGGCGTTGAAGACGTATTTGAGCATGGCTTCGGCCAGGGCGGCGTTATCGTCCAGGTTGGCGAAGGCAATTTCCGGCTCAACCATCCAGAACTCGGCCAAATGGCGGCTGGTGTTGGAATTCTCGGCGCGGAAGGTGGGCCCGAAGGTGTAGACCTTGGAGAGGGCACAGGCGTAGGTTTCGACGTTGAGCTGACCGGAAACGGTCAGGAAGGTCTCTTTGCCGAAGAAGTCCTTGTCGTAATCGACCTTGCCAGCGTCGGTGCGCGGCAGGTTTTCCAGATCCAGGGTGGAGACGCGGAACATCTCGCCGGCACCTTCGGTGTCAGAGGCGGTGATGAGCGGAGCCGCAATCCACAGATAACCCTCTTCATGGAAGAAGCGGTGGATGGCCTGGGCCAGGCAGTTGCGCACCCGGGTCACGGCGCCGACTATGTTGGTGCGCGGACGCAGGTGGGCCTGTTCACGCAGGTACTCTATGCTGTGGCGCTTGGCGGCCATGGGGTAGGTGTCCGGATCTTCGACCCAGCCTACGACCTTGACGTCGGTGGCTTGCAGTTCGAAAGCCTGACCGCTGCCCTGGGAGGCGGCAACCACACCGGTCACTTCCACGGAGCAAGCTGTGGTCAGACGCAGCACTTCATTCTCATAATTGGCCAGGGTATTGGGGACAACTGCCTGTACCGGATGGAAACAGGAGCCGTCGGATACGGCCAAAAATGAGATCCCCGCCTTGGAATCACGGCGAGTCCGGATCCACCCTTTTACTGTCTGGGTGGTGCCAACCGCATATTTACCGGTCAGCACATCTACTACGGATGCGTGCGTCATCGAAATATTGTCTCCAGCTTGTTCTTGCAGCGCTATTTGCAACACTAGGGGTCTGGCCCGGGCATTCACTGGCCCATCATGGCAGACTAAGCCGACAATCTTACCCGCGCGGGTTTGATAAACAAGCAAAAATGTCGGACTCTGGAGGGGATTTATGCCCGGATCACCTCATGGCCGGGCCAGTGGGGCAGGGGATGGACGTGAAAGAGCGGCGACAGGGACCGGACTGGTTGACCAGAGGGCTGCAGGGCTTGGTGATCCTCTGCTGGGCGGGCTTTATCGTGCTGCTCTCCCTCTATCACTATGCGCGCCCGGAAGTGGCGTACGGTTTTCTGGTCTACGGGGGGATAGCAGTTCGCGATTATTGGGATCCCGTACTGACTCCCTGGCTGGTGTATTGGCTCTGGGGTTGTTGCCTGTTGACCCTGGCGGTGTTTTTGCTGGAGCGTAAACGCAGCCGACGACGGGAGGACTCACTGCACGTCAATCTGACCATACTGCTGCTGATCTTCATCGCCAGTTTGCTGTTCTACTATGCGGGCTAATCCTGCTTTTTGTCCGGCTTCGCCTGCGTGGCAGGGCGCTTGCCGAGCTGGCGTTCCACACTGTCGAGCATCTGGTTGTAAGCCAGTGCCACCCGGCCAATCTCGTCCCCTTCATCCCCTTCCAATCGGTGACCGAAGTCATGCAGGTCGGTGGCTTCTTCCATGGAACGGGTCAGCTGGTTGAGGGGGCGAACTATCCAGGTGCGAATGACCCAGAGGGTCAACAGCAGCCCCAGCCCGAAGATACCGGTGAGAATAAGTGCCGACGTGAGAATGTTCTGCTCGACCCGGGTAAAGAGGGTGTCGAGGGAGTAGTCAAAGCGCACCGCCCCCAGCACAGTGTTCTCCGGTACCAGATGGCAACTGGTGCAGTCTGTGCCGCGAAAATCTTTCTTGGCCAACAGGGGTCGGGTTACCACCAGCTTGCTGTGCATGCCGTCGTGCACCACCTCCAGGCTGCCCTTGCCCGCCAGCGCCAGTCGATCGTACTCATCCTTGCCCTGCTCTGTCTCGCGGCCCGGCCCGTATTGCTTGCTGATTGCATCACCGCGGACGATGCGGGCATCTTCCACGTGGGCGTGATCGAGAAACTTGTTTCGCAGTGTGTCGCGAGCGTCCATCTTGCCGGTCAGCATCAGCATGTTGAGGCCATCGAAATAGGCTTCGGTCTGCTCGCGGCTCTGCTCCTTGATAAGCGTCAGGATGAGGTCGCGCTCACGCACCGCCTGATAGGCCGCGGAAAAGACCAGCACCATGGAGAAGATGAACAGCAGGAAGAAGTTGATTTTGGCAGCAATGGAGAGGCGCATGGGAGCAGTACATCTGTTGGGTAAAACCCGCGCAGTCTACTCGTCATGGTCGCCCGGGTCTGGTGTCTTGCTCACATTCTGATAAAAAAGAGCCAAAAGGCCCTGCATTCTCATGCAGGGCCTTTTCATGCCGGCTTAGAACTCGCCGCTGGCGATGGCTTCATGGATGGCCTGGGTTAGCACACTCAATTGTGCCGGTGTGATGACGAAGGGGGGCATCAGGTAGATGAGTTTGCCAAATGGCCGGATCCAGGCACCCAACTCCACAAACTTGCGCTGGATACGGGCCACATCTACCCGCTCCTTCATCTCCACCACGCCGATGGCGCCAAGCACTCTCACATCGGCAACCAAAGGGTTCAGGGTCAGCCGCACCAGCTCGGTTTTGAGCTGATGCTCGATGGCCTGCACCCGCTCCTGCCACGGCGAGGCCAGCAGCAGATCGATGGAGGCACAGGCCACGGCGCAGGCCAGCGGATTGCCCATAAAGGTGGGTCCGTGCATAAAGACACCCGCTTTCCCGTCGCAAATCGTGCGGGCGACATGCTCAGTGGTGAGGGTGGCAGAGAGGGTCATGTAACCGCCGGTGAGCGCCTTGCCAAGGCACATGATGTCGGGGCTGATGCCAGCCCAGTCACAGGCAAACAGCTGGCCTGTGCGACCAAACCCGGTGGCAATCTCGTCGGCAATCAGCAGCAGGCCGAACTCGTCGCACAAAGCGCGTACCCATTGCAGATAGCGGGGGTGGTAGAAGCGCATGCCGCCCGCTCCCTGCACTATGGGTTCGAGGATGATGGCTGCGATCTCTTCATGATGGTCAGCGACGAGCGTGGCGAGATCCACCACACACTCTTCGTCCCACTGGGCGTGGAAACGGCAGCTGGGGGCCGGGGCAAAGTAGTGCTCGGGCAGGAAGCCCTGGTAGAGCTCGTGCATGCCGCCATCCGGGTCACAAACGCTCATGGCACCGAAGGTGTCGCCGTGATAGCCGCCGCGCAGTGTGACGAACTTGGCTCTGGGGGTGCCTTTGGCGTGCCAGTACTGCTGGGCCATCTTGAGCGCCACTTCCACCGCCACTGATCCCGAGTCGGCCAGAAACACCCGATCCAGCCCTGCCGGTGTGATCTCCACCAGCTTGCGACACAGCTCGACCGCCGGGGCATGGGTCAGGCCGCCAAACATGACATGGGACATCTTGCCGAGTTGGGCGGTGGCGGCCGCGTCGAGTTCAGGCACCTGATAGCCGTGGATACAAGCCCACCAGGAGCTCATGCCATCCACCAGTTCGCGACCATCGGCGAGAGTGATGGTGACTCCTTTGGCGCTGGCCACTTCATAGCAGGGCAGGGGATGGGTGAGAGAGGTATAGGGGTGCCAGATGTGGTTCAGGTCGAATTCTTGGTTGGTCATTTTGTGTTCTGTTGTCAATGGGTTTGATCTGGTCGGTGTTGACAGTCTACGCGCGCTCTCTACACTAGCCAACAATTTCAGCCACTTGGCTCCTCACTCGCTGGATGGCGCGGGAGCAAAGTGGCGGGTCCGGGGCTCGGCCATCTAGGATGGCGGGCGCAGGATCCCACTTATAACAACCGGAAGCCATGTATGAATGCTTACACAGCGGGCGGCCACGCCCTTCGTCACGACTGGACCCTCGCCGAGGTTCAGGCCCTGTTTGCCCTGCCATTCAACGATCTGCTGTTCCAGGCTCAGACGATACACCGCGCCCATTTCGATCCCAACGAGGTGCAAGTGAGCACCCTGCTCTCCATCAAGACGGGTGCCTGCCCGGAGGATTGCAAATACTGTCCCCAGAGCGCCCGCTATCACACCGGGCTCGAGACAGAGCGGCTGATGGAGGTGGAGAAGGTGCTGGAACGGGCCCGTGAAGCCAAGGCCAACGGCTCGTCCCGTTTCTGCATGGGGGCAGCCTGGCGCAACCCCAAAGAAAAAGACATGCCCTACGTCATCCGGATGATTGAGGAGGTGCGCGGGCTGGGCATGGAGACCTGCATGACCTTGGGGATGCTCACCGCGGATCAGGCCGCCCGCCTCGGTGCCGCAGGTCTTGACTACTACAACCACAATCTCGACACCTCGCCGGAGTTCTATGGCGAGATCATCTCCACCCGCACCTATCAGGACAGGCTCGATACCCTGGAGCATGTGCGCGGCGCCGGCATGAAGGTCTGCTCCGGCGGCATCGTCGGTATGGGTGAGCAGGCAAAAGATCGGGCGGGCCTCTTGATGGCACTGGCCAACCTGCCGCGCCACCCGGAGAGCGTGCCCATCAACATGCTGGTGAAGGTGAAAGGGACGCCGCTTGAAAACGAAGCGAATCTCGATTCGTTCGAATTCATCCGCACCATAGCCGTGGCACGGATCATGATGCCTGCCTCCCATGTGCGCCTCTCCGCCGGGCGGGAGAAGATGAACGAACAGATGCAGGCCATGTGCTTTATGGCAGGTGCAAATTCGATTTTTTATGGCTGCAAGCTGCTGACCACGCCAAACCCGGATGAGAACAGCGACATGCAGCTGTTCAAACGGCTCGGCATTCGCCCCGCCCAGCGAGCCCAAAAGCCGGATCAGATTCAGGAAGAAGAGATCCTGGCCGAGGTGAGCCGCCAGAACGCGCCGGATGAGATATTTTACGATGCCACCCGTCCCCGTGCAGGCGTCGTACGTCCATGAAGAGCCCCGTGGTAACGGGCCCCTTTGCGTTGGGCGCGGCTCTGGCCGGGCGAGAGCTGGCAGCGCTGCTTCGCCGCCGCACTGCCACCGATGGCAGCGTGGGGGGGAGGCTGCAGGTCGATGGCCGCGACTACCTCAACTTCTGTGCCAACGACTATCTGGGGCTGGCGGATCACAGCGCCATCAAAGCCGCTTTCAAAGAGGGGATTGACTGCTATGGCACGGGATCTGGCGCCTCGCCCCTGGTGACCGGCTACAGCCGTGCTCACCAGCAGCTGGAAGAGACGCTCGCTGACTGGTTGGGGGTGGAGGCGGTGCTGCTGTTCAACTGCGGTTTTTCTGCCAATCAGGCTGTGCTCAAAGCCCTGCTCGGCAAGGAGCATCTGCTGTGGCAGGACAGGCTCAACCACGCCTCCCTGCAGGAGATGGGCAGCCAGCTCCCCTGCAAGATGCAGCGCTTTGGTCACAACGATATGACTGCTCTCGCGCGCCAACTCGAACCAAACCGGGGCTTGATCGTCTCGGAGGGGGTGTTCAGCATGGATGGGGATCAGGGCCCCTGGCTTGAGCTTGCCCGCCTGGCCGCCCAGAGCGGCAACTGGCTGATGATCGACGATGCCCACGGCCTTGGCGTGCTGGGGCCCGAGGGGCGCGGCACCTTGGCGGCGCAAGGGGTGGCTCCGGCATCCGTACACATCCAGATGGGGACCTTTGGCAAGGCGCTTGGCGTCGCCGGCGCCTTTGTCGGCGGCAGCCGCGAGCTGGTGGATTATCTGGTCAACTTTGCCCGTCACTATGTCTACAGCACCCATATGCCCGCCGCCCAGGCGTGCGCGGTCAGCAAGAGTATCGAACTGGTGCGGGTCGCCGACGATGCCCGCGCTCATCTTGGCCAGCTGATCGCCCGTTTCCGGCAAGGGGCACAGGCGCAGGGCTGGCAGCTTGGGGCAAGCGACACCCCCATACAGCCGCTGCTGGTGGGGGAGAGCTGTGCTGCCTTGCAACTGGCTGCGCGGCTGCGGGATCGCGGCGTCTGGGTGAGCGCCATCCGCCCGCCCACTGTGCCGGCGGGCACGGCGCGGCTGCGCATCACGTTAAGCGCGGCCCACTGCGAGCAGGATGTGGACCGCCTGCTCGAGGCCCTCGGCCCTTGCACCCTGACGGCCAGCAGGAGCGAGTTTGCCGCAGAGCCGAGAGGTGTTCGCCATGGATGAGCGCTTTCAGCAGGTCGACAAGGCCCAGCTCGCCCGTCGTTTCGGGGCGGCGGCTCGTCACTACGATGCCCATGCCCGTTTTCAGCAGGAAGTCGGTCTGGCGCTATTGGATCGTATGCCCGGGGAGCCAGTGACTCCCGCTTCCCTGTCAACCTCTCCCATATCCGGGCTGGATCTGGGCTGTGGTACCGGATTTTTCCTGCCCCACCTCGCCAGTCGTTGCCACCAGTTGCATGGACTGGATCTTGCCCCCGGCATGTTGCAGCAGGCGGCTCTGCGTGGCAGCGGTGCGCAACTTGTGTGCGGCGATGCCGAGCGTCTGCCGTTTGCCGACGGGAGCCTGGACTGGGTCTTCTCCAGCCTCGCCCTGCAGTGGTGTGAACGACCGGCGCAGGCGTTTGCCGAACTCCACAGGGTACTCAAACCCGGTGGACAACTGCTGTTCTCGACCCTGCTTGTCGATTCGCTCTGGCAGTTGCGTGAGGCCTGGCGCACGGTTGACGACCATCCCCATGTCAATCGCTTCCTCAGCCTGCCACAATTGCAAGATGCCGTTGCCGCAGGTGGCTTCACAGCACCTTGCCTCGAGAGTCTGGCCTGGTCGCTCTCCTATCACGAGTTGAGCGGTCTGCTGCGCGACCTCAAGGGCATAGGCGCCAGCCAGCTTAACGATGCGCGTCAATCAGGTCTGAGCAGTCGGCTGCGCTTGCAGCGCCTGACGGAGGCTTATGAAGCCTACCGTCAGCCGGATGGCCTGCTGGCCGCCAGCTATCAGGTGTGCCTGGGGCGCCTGATCCGCCGATAGCTGGCCTGAGTCGCCCTTTGCCGGGTCTGTCCGGGGGACGCAATGTGCGAACAAGTCGGGCTGAACTCATCTTCTGTCCCGGATACTTGATATGCAGGTGATCTGCCCCTATAAACGGCGGGCTGTCGCCTGATTTGTGTTGAGGAGTCATCATGGTTAAATCCTTCTTTATCACCGGCACAGATACCGATGTGGGCAAGACGCTGGTCGCCCGCACCCTGCTGCTGGAATTTGCCGCCCATGGCATTCAGTGCGCCGGTTACAAGCCGATCTCCGCTGGCTGCGCTCGCACCCCGGATGGGTTGCGCAACCTGGATGCCGTCTTGCTGCAAGAGGCGGCCAGCCTGTCGCTGCCTTACGATATGGTCAATCCGTATGCCTTTGAACCGCCTATTGCGCCCCATATCGCTGCCAGCGAGGCCCGTGATGCCATTACCCTGAAGGGACTGTCCGACGGTCTGCGCCAGATAGAGCAGGCGGGGGCCGAGCTTGTCGTGGTAGAGGGGGCGGGCGGCTGGTTTCTGCCGCTGGATCGCAAGCATCTGCTGTCGGATTGGGTCAAACAGGAGAACATACCGGTGATCATGGTGGTGGGGGCCAAGCTGGGTTGTCTCAACCATGCGCTGCTCACCTTCGCCGCCATTCGAAACGACAATCTGCCGGTGGCAGGCTGGGTCATGAATCGGCTGTACGGATCCATGAGTCATTACCAGGAAAACCTGGACACCCTGCGGGGCTTGCTCCCCGCGCCGTTTTTGGGTGAAATACCCTTTGTAAACAATCCACTTGAGGCTGATTTGCGCGGGCGTCTCGATATATCCCCTCTGCTCTGAACCCGACATTCAGCGAACATTCATCGAATCTATCTATTATGCGGAACAGGTGTGATACCGACCGGCTGTGAACCGGAACGGGAGGCACCTATCCATATCTCACAAGGAGTCTATATGAAGCGAATTATGCTATTCCTGGTGACCAACCTGGCCGTCATGCTGGTGCTGGGGGTGGTACTCAATATCCTGTTCTCGGTTCTGGGAATCAACAAGTCCAGCATTTCCGGTCTGTTGATGTTCTGTGCCGTGTTCGGTTTTGGGGGTTCCTTTATCTCCTTGCTGATGTCCAAATGGATGGCCAAGCGCAGCTATGGCGTCCAGGTCATCGAGCAACCCCGTAACGAGACAGAGCACTGGCTGGTCAGCACCGTTGCCCGTCAGGCCCGTGAAGCGGGTATCAAGATGCCGGAAGTGGGGATCTACGACTCGCCGGAGATGAACGCTTTTGCGACCGGTGCCCGTCGTGACGATTCCCTGGTCGCGGTTTCGTCCGGCCTGCTCTACAGCATGAGCCGCGACGAGGCGGAAGCCGTGCTGGCTCACGAGGTGAGCCACGTGGCCAACGGCGACATGGTGACTCTGACCCTGATCCAGGGGGTGGTAAACACCTTCGTGATGTTCTTCGCCCGTATCGTGGCCGGTGTCATCAGCAACTTCTTCAGCTCCAACAGCGACGAAGAGAGCAGCAGTTCCGGCGGCTTTGCCTACATGATCACCGTGTTCGTGCTGGAGATGGCATTCGGTGTGCTGGCCTCCATGATCGTCATGTGGTTCAGCCGTCAGCGTGAGTTCCGCGCCGACGCAGGTGCCGCCAAGCTGGCGGGTCGTGACAAGATGATTGCAGCGCTCGAGCGCCTCTCTCGCGGTGCCGAGCCACAGATGGAAGGCTCCATGATGGCGTTTGGCATCAACGGCAAGCGCTCCATGAGCGAGCTGTTCATGAGCCACCCGCCCATCGAACAGCGCATCGCCGCCCTGCGTGGTTGATGCTATCCGGTCTTGAAAAAGACCTTGCTAAAAAAACGGCTGCCCTTGGGCAGCCGTTTTGCTTTTCAGCGTTCTTTAAAGCTTGAAGCGACCCATCTCCTGGCGCAGCAGCTGTGACAGCTGCTTGAGCTTGGCGGCCTCCTGCGATACATGACGGGCCGCATCCCCCGACTGTTCGGAGAGGGAGGTAATGTGGCCGACGGTGGAAACCACCTCGTTGGCGGCGGTGGATTGCTCGCGCAGTGTGTGGCTTATCTCCCCCATCAATCCGGTCAGGTTGGCTGCATGACTCTTGATGCTGGTGATGGCCTCGCCGGTCTGGTTGGCCAGACTCACGCCGCGAGAGACGTTGTTGACCGTATTTTCCATGCTGCGGATGGAGGCATCCGCCCCGCTCTGGATCTTGCTGATCATGCCGGTGATCTGCTGGGTCGAGGCCGCCGAGCGGCTGGCGAGATTGCGCACCTCGTCGGCCACCACCGCAAAGCCCCGCCCCTGTTCTCCCGCCCGCGCTGCCTCTATGGCGGCGTTGAGGGCCAGCAGGTTGGTCTGATCGGCGATGCCGCGGATCACCTCTATGATGTCCGAAATCTGCTGGGTGTGGCTGTTGAGCTCGGAGAGGCTGCTGGCCGCATCCCCCACCGTGCTGGAGATGTTCTCTATGCTGTCCAGGGTCTGCTTGATGACGCCGGAACCCTCTTCCAGGGTGTTGGCCGACACCTTGCTCAATTCGTCGGCATGGGTGGCGTTGTCGGAGAGGTGGCTGATGCTCACTACCAGCTCTTCGATGGCTGCCGCCATTGTCTGGGTACTGGTCTGTTGGGAGGTGGCAAACTGGGCTGTCTGCTCCGCTATCTGGGCTATGCTGTCGGCCGATCCTGACAGCTCCTCGCTGGAGTGGGAGACCTGGGCGATGATCCCCTTGAGGGTTGACTGCATGGTGGCCAGCAGGCCGATCAGGCTCTCTTGTGCGCCAACGGGTACCTGGATCTGACGGGAGAAATCCCCTTGCGCCAGACTGTTGAGATCGCTTCTGAGCTGGCTGACCGAGGTGCCGGTCAAGTCGAGCAGGGCACGATAGGTGCGCCACAGGAAGAACATCAATATCAGGCCCAGGGCGATAAACAGATAGCGCAACATGGCAGACTGGCTGGTGGCATCGTCCACCGCCTGCTGGGTGCGGGTCTCCATCATGACGTAGAAGTCATCGATGGGGGCCATGATGCGCCCCTTGTTCTGGTGATAGGCCTTGTCATGCATCATGGCGATGGCTTTTTGCTGGTTGGCCGCGAGATCCCCCTCCTGCTGTTGTACCAGCTTGAAGGCGGCGACTTCGGTACTGACCAGGGCATCCGAGTTGTTCTTGGCCTCGTTGAGCTTGGCCAGCTCACCATCGGTAAAGCCGGCATCCTTCATCAGATCGATGAGGCCACGCCGCAGCGAAGTGTCGGGTCTGGGGTTTTGACCACTGGCCGCCACGAAATCCCAATAGATGCGGTTATAGCCTTCCGGTCTGTTCTGTTCGCCGTTGCGTATGGCCAGGATCCGCATGTACTGCTGCTCATAGGCGGGATCCTTGGTGATCACATAGGTGCGACCGAGCCGGGTCAGATCGTCGGAGGATTGCCTTAGCTCATCGGCCAGCAGATAGGATTGGTAGCGTTGTTGATAACTCTGCTCGAGTTTTGTCCCTGACCAGGTGTAGGCAAAAAATACCAGCGATAGCAGGATCAGGGTGACAACGGAGAGCAAGAGATTGAGTTGAAAGGCAGGTCTGTTCTGTTCCATGGTTTGAGCGTCCTTATTCTCACCAGAATAACCCCCTTTGTCACACGGCGAAGGCCGGTACTTCTGAGGGTTTTTATTGTTCTGCAGTGAGTATAGGGGGCCGGAGAGGCAGCATGGCTCGGGTATGCCGAGAAAAGGGACGGGGGTAAAAACAGTGGGGAAAATAAGGGCCGGGGGCGCTTAACCCATGATGCTCCCGGCCCGCACTCTTATCGCGGCCCGATCACCAGATCGGTCAAGGGCACGGCGCAGCAGGTGAGGATCTTGCCTTCGGCCCGCTCGGCTGCCGTGATGGCCGGGGCATCCGGGTGATCCACTTCTCCCGAGACGAGGGTCTGCTTGCAACTGCCGCAGATGCCGGCGCGGCAGCTCCAGGGCAGCTCCACTCCCTGCTTGTGGGCTTGATCCAGTATGGTGCCCTGATTGTTGCCGGCAAAGGCCTCTTCACCGATACGCAGTTGCACCGCCTGATGGGGGCGAGTCACCGAGAGAATGGCGCCGCCAAAGCTCTCCTGCCTGATGCGATCCGCAGCCACGCCGAGTGCGCACAATCTGGCCGCCACATCGGCCATAAAACCGTGGGGGCCGCAGATAAAGACCTCTTTCCCGGCCAGCCCTTTGACCAGTTTGAGATGTTCATCCTTGAGTCGCCCTTTCAGTCCCTGCCAGTGGCTGTCCGGCTGGCTCAGGATCAGGGTAAGAGTCATGCCTTGCTGCGCCATGGCGTGCAGTTCGCTGGCGGCGGGAATGTCCGCTTCGCTGCGGCACAGGTGCATAAAGTGCACCTGTTCCAGCTCGCCGCGCAGGGCCAGGGTACGGGCGATGGAGAGCATGGGAGTCACGCCCGAGCCGGCCGAGAGCAGTAGCAGGCTGCGCTCGGTGCCGAGGTGAAACTCGCCCGCCGGGGCGGATGCCAGCAGGGTATCACCCACCCGCAGTTGCTGGTGCAACCAGGGAGAGATGCGCCCCTCACCGAGGCGCTTGACGCTGATGCTGTAGCGATCCGGCAGATCCGGGCTTGAGCTCAGGGTATAGCGCCGCTGCAGCCGCTCACCCTTGAGGTCGAGGCTGATGGGCAGGTGCTGGCCCGGCAGGTAGTCGGGCAGCGGCTCGCCATCGGTCGCTTCGAACCAGAAGGTTTCCAGATCCCGTGCCAGCGGCTCGCGGGCCACGCACACCAGCGCCCGCTTCCTGGGCGCCGCATTGGGGTAGACCCGGGGACGGGTCGTCTCCAGCACCTCTATCTCGCTGCCCGCCTCAATCCAGCCCTCGTTGAGGGCCACCAGATTCTGGCCGAAATAGACATCCCCATCCTCGCCGCGGCGATAGCGGGTGAGGGTGGCGAGCGGCTCCTTGAGGGCATTGAAGCGATCCGTGCCCGCTTCCACCGTGGTCATGATGCAGCGGCTGCAGGGCTTGTCGACCCTGAACTCCACCTCGCCGATGCGGATGCACACCCAGCCGTCCTCCTCGAACGGACGGGTGCCGCTCGCCACCAGGTTGGTGCGAAACTGGCTCATCTGGTGCAGGGCATCGGAGCGCAGGTTGAGATCCTCAAGCGAGGCCTGACTGATGAGCAGCAGCGGATAACCGTCGGCAAAGCTGACCCGGGTGCCTGTCTTCTCCCGAAAGCGGTCTGATGTTTCGCCAAGCCAGAGCAGCTGCACCGGCTCCCTCGTCACCTGGCTCAGCCAGTGATCGGCCCGGGGCAGGGTCTGCAGGGCGGTGAAGCTGTCGCCCCAGACCCCTGTGGTCTTGGGCGTGCGGGAAAAATCCTGCTCTCGCAGTGTGAGTGGCTCAAGACCCGGATAGCGCAACTGCAGGCCGCCGGCCATGGGGGTGGCCACTACCTGTTGCAACTGGGGATGGGTGCGGGCCGTGATGAAGCTGCCGTCCGGTTTGACCACCATGTAGCGGCGATCCCCCAGCAGGCCCTCTTCGGTCACCCGGGCACGGGCCAGTGGCATGCCTGCCGTCGATTTGATGGGGTAGAGATGAATGCTGTCGAGTGTTGGCATGTCCGAGTCCTTGTGCAGTGGCCTGTGCAGATGAAGAGGAGGCAAGATAACGGTTCCCACCCCGTGCAGCAATCCTTGCATGGTTGCCGCCCTGTGCCGCCCTCATATGGCAATCCGGCGCTGACCGCCTCGGTTGGATAAGCCGGTCAACGCCATCCTGTGTGCAATTGGGCAAGATGTTACAGGGGTCACGTTCCGGGCTCCAGACCCCATAAAGTGCAACATTTTTTGATCCTGATCCGCCATTCAGTACACAAATCAGTCCATTATCGAGTCAGCTTCCAGTTTCTAACGCTTTCGCTTCTTCCCCCTCCGGCCACCGTCTGCCCAGGCAAAACGGTATCAAGCGCCATCGGATGGGGCCTGTCACACAAAAAGAAGAAAGCAATGTATGAGCAAACAACTGGATATGACCCCACAGCCGGATCTCTCCCAGAAAACGGGAACAGGCCCGGTCCGTACTCGGCTACCCGTTTGGCGGCCGGCCCTGCCACCTTGCAACCATGCCTGCCCGGCTGGCGAGAACATCCAGGCCTGGCTTGCCCTGGCCGAAGCGGGCCGCTTTGAGGCGGCCTGGCAACGACTGATCGAAGAAAATCCCCTGCCTGCAGTCCACGGGCGGGTCTGTTATCACCCCTGCGAAACGGCCTGCAACCGTGCCCAGGTGGATGATGCCGTCTCCATTCACGCCATCGAACGCTTCCTCGGCGACGAGGCGCTGGCCCGTGGCTGGCAGCCTGCGCCGCCCGCGCCCGCCAGCGGCAAGAAGGTGCTGGTGATCGGTGCCGGCCCCTCCGGCCTTTCTTGTGCCTGGCACCTCAACCGGCTCGGCCATCAGGTAGAGATCCGCGAGGCGGGCCCGCTCGCCGGCGGCATGCTGCGCTTCGGCATTCCCGCCTACCGCCTGCCCCGCGACATGCTGGATCGGGAGGTGGCCCGCATCGTCGCTGCCGGTGTCACCCTTACCCTCAACCACAAGGTGGAAGACGTGCTCAAGGCGCGTGACGAAGGGGGCTTTGACGCCGTCTTCATGGCCATCGGTGCCCATCTGGCCAAGCGGGTCGACATTCCGGCCCGCGAAGCGGGCAAGATCCTCGATGCGGTGAGCTTCCTCGAGCAGGCGAGCCTGGCCGAGGAGCAGGGCTTGCCGCCACCCAAACTGGGACGACGGGTGGCCATCTATGGCGGCGGCAACACCGCCATGGACGCGGCCCGCACCGCTCGCCGCCTCGGGGTCGAGGAGGCGATGATCATCTACCGCCGCGACCGGGATCATATGCCGGCCCACGCCTTCGAGGCCCTTGAGGCCGAGGAGGAGGGGATCAAGATCAACTGGCTGCGCAGCATTCGCCAGCTCGACAACACCAGCATCGAGGTGGAGGTGATGGCGCTGGATGAGCAGGGCAAGCCTGTGCCCACCGGCCAGTTCGAAACACTCGAAGCAGACTCCCTCATTCTGGCGCTCGGTCAGGAGGTGGACTTGAGCGTGCTGGAGAGCATTCCCGGCGTGCGGGTCAGCCAGGAGGGGGTGGTGCAGGTGGCGGACAATCTCATGACAGACGTGCCCAGGCTGTTTGCCGGCGGCGACATGGTGCCCTCGGAGCGCACAGTCACCATAGCCACCGGCCACGGCAAGAAGGCGGCGCGCCACATGGATGCCTGGCTGCGCGGTCGCCACTACCATAAACCGCTCTCCTACCCGCTGGTGGGGCCTGAGCAGCTGCAGCTCTGGTTCCAGACCCATGCGCCCGCCAGCAGTCAGCCGGTCAAACCGGCGTGGGCGCGGGACGACTTTGGCGAGATCATAGGTGGGCTGGACGAGACGGCGGCCCGCTACGAGGCGGCGCGCTGCTACTCCTGCGGCAACTGCTTCGAGTGCGACGGCTGTTATGGCAGCTGCCCCGAGCAGGCCATCGAGAAGCTGGGGCTGGGCCACGGCTATCGGCTGGATGCGGATCGTTGCACCGGCTGCGGTGCCTGCCACGATCAATGCCCCTGCCACGCCATCGAGTTGCGCCAACCGGAGGAGTCCCAATGAAACATGAATTGATCATGGTCGACGGCAACGAAGCCGCGGCCCGGGTGGCGTACCAGCTGAGCGAAGTGTGCGCCATCTATCCCATCACCCCCTCCTCGACCATGGCGGAGCTGGCTGACGCCTGGGCGGATGAAGGGCAGACCAACCTCTGGGGCAACATCCCCACAGTCGTGGAGATGCAGAGCGAAGGAGGGGCGGCCGGGACTGTGCACGGCGCCCTGCAGGCGGGGGCGCTCGCCACCACCTTCACCGCCAGTCAGGGGCTGATGCTGATGCTGCCCAACATGTACAAGATCGCCGGGGAATTGACCGCTGCCGTGTTCCATGTGGCGGCCCGATCGCTGGCGGCCCAGGGGCTCTCGATTTTTGGCGACCATCAGGACGTGATGGCGGCGCGCAGCACCGGCTTTGCCATGCTCGCCTCCGGCTCTGTGCAGGAGGCGCAGGACTTGGCCTTGGTTGCCCACAGCGTCACCCTGCAGTGCCGGGTGCCCTTCATCCACTTCTTCGACGGCTTTCGCACCTCTCACGAGGTGAACAAGATCACGGCCCTGCATAGGGACGAGATCCGTGCCCTCATCGACAACGACTGGGTGCGGGCCCACCGCGCCCGGGCGCTCAACCCGGATCACCCCGTGATGCGCGGCACGGCCCAGAACCCCGATACCTATTTCCAGTCCCGCGAGAGCGTCAACCCCTTCTACGAGGCTGTGCCTGCCCGGGTGCAGCAGTGCATGGACAAGTTGGGATCCCTTACCGGTCGCCACTACCGGCTGGTGGAGTACCACGGTGCCCCGGATGCCACTGACGTCATCTTGCTGATGGGGTCGGGAGCGGCCACCGTCCGCACCACGGTCGACTGGCTCAACCGGCAGGATCGCAAGACAGGGGTGCTGGTGGTGCGCCTCTATCGCCCCTTCCCGGTACAGGCGCTGCTCGATGCGTTGCCCGCGAGCGTGCGGCGCATCGCCGTGCTGGATCGCACCAAGGAGCCGGGGGCGGGCGGCGAGCCGCTGCTGCTGGATGTGCAGAGTGCCCTTATCGACGGCTTGCAACGCGGCCTTATCAAGCGGCTGCCCTGGCTCAGTGGCGGCCGTTACGGCCTCTCTTCCAAAGAGTTCACCCCCGCCATGTGCGCGGCCGTGTTCGAGGAGCTGGCATCCGATGCGCCGCGCCCGCGCTTTACCGTGGGGATTGTCGATGACGTGTCGGGCCTCAGTCTGGCCTGGCACCCCATCGGCGATCTGGAGCCCGCCAGCCGGGTGCGGGCGCTCTTCTTCGGCCTCGGTGCCGACGGCACTGTGGGCGCCAACAAGAACAGCATCAAGATCATCGGTGAGCTGGAGGGCTTCCACGCCCAGGGCTACTTCGTCTACGACTCCAAGAAGTCGGGCTCGCGCACCGTCTCCCACCTGCGCTTTGGCCCCGAGCCCATCGATGCCCCCTGGCTTATCGAGCAGGCGAGCTTTATCGGCTGCCACCAGTGGGGCTTTGTCGAGTCGGTGGATCTGCTGGAACACGCCGCCGAAGGGGCGACCCTGCTGCTCAATGCCCCCTATGAGGCGGACAAGGTGTGGGGCCAGCTGCCCGAGCGGTTGCGCGCCCGTATTCGCGCCCTCAATATCCAGCTCTACTGCATCGACGGGGATCGGGTGGCCGAGCAAAACGGCATGGGCAATCGCATCAACACCATCATGCAGACCTGCTTCTTCGCGCTGGCCGGAGTCTTGCCGCGGGATGAGGCGATTGCGCTGATCAAGGAGAGCATCGAGAAGAGCTATGCCCGCAAGGGGCCCGAGGTGGTGGCGCGCAACTTCGCCGCGGTGGACGATACCCTTGCTCACTTGAGCAAGGTGGCGATCCCGGCCGGTGACGAGCAGATCAGCGACTATCCGCTGCCACTGGCGCCGGGCGGCAGCGAGTTTGTCCAGCGGGTCACAGGCGAGATGTTGGCGGGGCGCGGCGATCTGATCCCTGTCTCCATGCTACCGGTGGATGGCACTTACCCCACGGCCACCAGCCGCTTCGAGAAGCGGGATATCGCCCGCGAGATCCCGATCTGGCACTCCGATATCTGCATCCAGTGCGGCAACTGTGTCTTTGTTTGCCCCCACGCGGCGCTGCGGGCCAAGTTCTACCATCAGGACTGGCTGGCGACCGCCCCCGAGGCAGCGCAGTCGGTGCCCGTCACTGCCAAGGGCTTCCCCGACAGCCGCTATACCTTGCAGCTCTATCCGGAGGATTGCACCGGCTGCGGCCAGTGCGTGCAGGCCTGTCCGGTGCGGGCAGGAGCAGATGAGGAACACGAGGGCGAGCGCGCCATCACCATGATGGACAAGGCGCCGCATCTGGCTGGCCAGAAGCAGGCGCTGCGCTGGTTCGAGAGCCTACCCTGGCCTGCCCGCGAGCGGGTGGATTTCTCCACGGTGCGCGGTGCCCAGTTCCTCGAACCCCTGTTCGAGTTCTCCGGTGCCTGCGCCGGCTGTGGCGAGACCCCGTACCTCAAGCTGCTGACCCAGCTGTTTGGCGATCGTATGCTGGTTGCCAACGCCACCGGCTGCTCCTCCATTTATGGCGGCAACCTGCCGACCACCCCCTGGGCCAAGAACGGCGAAGGGAAGGGGCCGGCCTGGTCCAACTCCCTGTTTGAGGACAACGCCGAGTTTGGCTTTGGTTTTCGTCTCACCGCCGATCAGCATCACGGTCAGGCGGTGGCGGCCCTCGAAGCGATGAAGGGGGAGTTGGGTGAGGCATTGGTCGAGTCGCTTATCAACGCCCCGCAGCGGCTGGAGTCGGAGATCCGCGCCCAGCGCACCCGAGTGGCGCAAGTGCGCGAGCGGCTGGAGGAGGTGAAATCCGGCAAGGCCCGCGAGCTGCTGTCACTCATCGATCAGCTGGTGCGCCGTTCGGTCTGGATCATCGGCGGCGATGGCTGGGCCTATGACATCGGCTCGGCGGGGCTCGATCATGTGCTCGCCTCCGGGCGCGATGTGAACGTGCTGGTGATGGATACCGAGGTCTACTCCAACACCGGCGGCCAGATGTCGAAATCGACCCCGCTCGGCGCCGTCGCCAAGTTCGCGGCGGGGGGCAAGACGCTGGCCAAGAAGGATGTGGCGCTGCAAGCCATCTCCTACGGCAACGTCTATGTTGCCCGCATCGCCTTTGGTGCCAACCCGCAACAGGCGCTGCAAGCGTTGCGTGAAGCCGAGGCCTATCCGGGCCCGTCGCTTATCATCGCCTACAGCCACTGCATCGCCCACGGCATTGACATGGAGTTTGGCCTGACCCAGCAAAAACGGGCCGTGGCCTCCGGTCACTGGCCGCTGATGCGCTACAACCCGGTATTGCGCAGTGCGGGGCAGAACCCCTTCAGTCTCGACAGCCTGCGTCCCTCCATTCCCCTTGCTGAATATCGGCAGGAGGAGACCCGTTATCGGGTGCTGGCCCAGAGCCATCCGGAGGAGGCAGAGCGGCTGATGCAGGTAGCGCAAAAAGTGGCGTGGCAGAAGTGGGCCACCTACGAGGAGATGGCCACCCGTGAGGCCAGCCATTTCCATCCGCCGGTGTGAGGATAGGTGTGAGTGAAATATAACCAAGCGGGCCATTGGCCCGCTTTTTATACCGGGCGACAATTGGATGTCACTCCTCACTATCTGATAGCAACAACAGGCGTTGTGTTGGTGAAATCAAAAATGATGTGTTGATATGTTAGAGGAAGCTGGGCAGGATATATTCAGAAAAAACAGGCCATTACATTAATTCTTTAACTTAAAACCGGAAAGCTTAACATTATCACGCAAGGTAAAAATGGAACATTTATTAGAAGATAAGAATATATCGTTGGCACATGACGTGATATTACCCAATGGGCAGTTGGCTGAAGGGGGAAGTAAGATTACGATTCTATCCTCTCAAGGTTGCTTTAATGGCTACAATATGCGAGTTCCACCTCCAGAGTTTGAAGCTCTTATGTTTTTCAATTCTCTTGATGCGGCTGTAAAAGCAGAAATATTAAAGAAAGGTATTAAAGTACAAAAATCAAATTTTGACAAAATTCCTGAAGTGGACTCTTCGGGAGAAAATATGAAATTATTTTTCGCAATGTGTCAGCAAGCAATGGCTGCTATCACATTTTCAATCGGAGCTATAGAGTCATGGGTTAACAAGTCATTTATTTTATACGGAACAGAAAATGGCAAGGTTTCACAACTGAAACTAGAGCGACCTGGCAAGCCGGATAGAATTATTGCAGCTGACAAAATTGCATCTGATCTATCAATACCTATTAGGCCAAAAATTTTCCAACTCGCTCCACAGATCTTCAATGTCCAGCCTCTTAAAACTCATAGCACTTTAAGAAATGCTGTTGCCGATATTGTAGATGAGAGAAATATTGTAATGCATATGCAATCTAGCTTGTCCATAAATAATATGGAGTTAGATAGGGTTAGTTATGCCGTAAAACTATACAAGATTAGTGCTTTAAATGGGCCGGAGCAGGTTTTAAAATACTTAAACTATATCTATCAAAATTCGGCAATATCTTCACCGTCTTGGTTGGAAATTGCAAACAATGAATTAAAGGTGGTTAGGAAAAAGCTTAAGTCATTATAACGAAACATCACAATTGCCCTTAGATAACTTAGCAGTTTTTATTGTTAAGTGACTTTGATGGAATGATAGACCTGTAAATGTATTTTTTGTCGGTTCTATTTTATTTTACGTTATGTGTTTTTACATTGCAGTTTCATTCTCAGAGGTGCCATATATTCCGTCAGTATTTCGTACCTATTGTGTTTTTCTTTTTATGTAACGGCAGGTAAGCTGCGGGGCAAATAGCGTCAAGCAGGAGAAGGGACGATGACAGAGCAACATATCGCCGGGACGATCGGCATTCTGGGGGCGGGATGGCTGGGGCTGCCGCTGGCGCGGGCCCTGCTGGCGGCAGGCAAGTCGGTGGCGGTGACGGTCAATAGCGCCGAGAAGGCGGCCCGTTTGCAGGGGGAGGGGATCAACGCCCATCCGCTGACCATCTCTGCCAACATGGGCTCTGCCGAGATGCCCGTCGCTGATAAAAAGGAGCCGTGGCCCATCCCCTGCGAATCGCTGGTTATCTGCGTACCGCCCAGCAAGACCGACAATGATCCGCAGGCGGTGTCGGCCTGATATGGCCTGCGCCGCTCCGTCGTGAGCGGGCAATAAAAAGCCCGGCTTGAGCCGGGCTGGAGGGATAAGTTGCTTATCCGGGTATTCGTCGAGGCGTCTAATGTGGATGTTGTTTGAGGATGTCGTATATCTCCTCTTTCAGTTTGAGTTTCTGTTTTTTCAGATCCTTCACCTCGGAGCTGTAGTCGCTGGCGTGATGCTTTTCCAACTTTCTAATCTCCGCATCCAGGTCGTTGTGCAAGTCAAACTTCTTCTGGAAATGGACATCACTGCTCTTCAGTTTCGAGATGAGATCTCTGTACTCTGGGAACATGTAATGAAGCCTCCTTGGTTTCGTTTGATTGTGCCTTCAAAACCAAAGTACCCCTTCCCCCCAGAGATAAATGTGATCCCGATCGAATTCGGAACCAATGATTTGCTGCATGGGGAAGATCATTTTTAACTCATTGAATCACAAGCTGATAAGTCATTCGTAAGTAAGAATTTGAGCTTCAAACTGGAATCTCGATCACAGTTGTGACGGTTTGATGACGGCGGCGGGCTGGCAAGGGGGCAGCAAAAAGGGGCGCAAGGCCCCTTTTCGTAACGGGTATGGCGTTTACTCTTTTTTCTTTTTCTTCTCGGGCAGCGGCTTGCCATCGCGGGCGATGACCTTGCCCACTTCGAAGCCTATCTGCGCCGCCAGCTCTTCCAGATCCGGCGCCTTGGCTTCGTTGCCGATGGCGTACTGGTAGTTGGCTATGGTGATCTTCTCGGCTACCGGGGTGCCCGGCACTATGGGCTCACGCCAGCCCTGCCCCACATGAGCGACGAGCATGCCGTTCATGATGAGCTCGCCGACGATTTCCTGGGTGGGGACGCCCTTGCCGTAGGTGAGACCCTGCGGGTGCTTCTTGCCGACCAGCGGCTCCGTGCTGGCAGGCATCAACTTGGTGCGGATAAGCCACTTGGGATCCTTGATTTTGCCGAGCGCTTTGCCGGTCTGGTATTCGTTGATCTTGATGGTCTTGATCATCTGGGCCATAAAATCTTTGGTCAATGCTTTCTGGGCTTCGCTCGTCTCGTCGATGGCGATGGGCGCCACATACCAGATTTTGGAGGCCTGCGCCTTGGGAGCCGCGGGCGCGGTTTGCGCCATGGCCAGCGGGCTGAGCAGGATGGCAGCCAACAAGAGTCCGATTTTCTTCATTGTGATTCCGCTTATGTTTCAACAAGAATTTTGTTTTGCCAGCGACGACTGCGCCAACGCCAGAACATGGCCAGTCCGCGCACCCACTCATCGCAGGCGAGCGCCAACCAGATGCCGACCA
This sequence comes from Aeromonas sp. 2HA2, assembly GCF_029237345.1. Lineage (NCBI taxonomy): Bacteria > Pseudomonadati > Pseudomonadota > Gammaproteobacteria > Aeromonadales > Aeromonadaceae > Aeromonas > Aeromonas sp. 2HA2. The sequence goes on from NZ_JAACGB010000015.1 coordinate 82,660, forward strand.
GTCCATAACCCTGCATGATACCAAGGAAATAGGCGAGCGGAACGGCAATCCCCCACATGGAGACGAGCGCCATGTAGAGCGGGAAACGGGCATCCCCGGTGGCACGCAGGGCGTTGATCACCACCAGATTGAAGGTGCGGCCGGGTTCGAGGATGAGGCTGATGAGAAACAGCTGTGCCACCTGGGTGATGATGTCCGGATCGTCGGTGAACAGGCTGATGATGGCGCGGCCGTTCAGGGCGGCGGCGATGGCGATCAGGGTAGTGACGATGAGGCCCAACTTGAGGCTCTTCATCAGCTGGTTATAGGCCTGTTCGAAGCGGCGCGCTCCCGCCAGATGGCCGATGATGATCTCGTTGCCAAGGCCGATGGAGAGGCCGAACAGCAGAATGAACAGGCAGATCTGGAAGAAGTAGGACTGGGTCGCCAGCGCCTTGTCACCGAGCAGGCCGACGAAGGCGGTGACCACCATGAACTGCAGCATCCAGGAGAGGTTCTCCCCCGCCGCCGGCAGGCCTATGTGCAGCACCTTGTCCAGCATGACCTTGCTGGGACGGACAATCTCGGGCAGACGCAAGCGGATGCCTGTCTTGCGCGTCACCAGCCACACCAGCAGCACTACGCCAACGATGCGACCCGCCACAGTGCTGATGGCAACCCCGGCCACCCCAAGCTGGGGCAGGCCGAACCAGCCGTAGAGCAGCAGCAGGTTGCCGACGAAGGTGATGAGGTTGACGGTCAGGGTCACGTACATGGCCTGACGGGTATGACCGTGGGCGCGCAGGGTGGCGGCCAGACAGAGCGCCGCCGCCTCCGGCAGCAGGCACAGACCTATGATCTGCAAGTAAAGGGTGGCATCGCCCATCAGGTGGGCGGGCAGGTTCATCAGGGAGAGCATGGTGCTGGCACCGGCGAGCACGCCGACCGCGGCCACCAGCCCCACCAGCAGGTTGAAGCCGATGGCGGTGTGGATGACGATGCGGGCTTTTTCCCGATCGCCAGCCCCCAGATACTGGGTGATCACCACGCTGGTGCCTATGCTGACGAAGCTGAACAGGGTGATGGCGAGATCGAACACCTGGTTGCCGACCGCCAGTGCGGCGACGCCCTGATAGGAGACGTGGCCCACCATGAAGGTGTTGAGGGCCCCGGTCAGAAAGTGCAGGGCGAGATCGATAAACAGCGGCCAGGTCAGGGAGAAAAGTGTGCCCGGGCCCGCGTGGGTTTGAGTTTGCATGGGATGTCCAAATACTGGGGATGGCCCTCGTCAGCGCCATCTGGACGGGCATTTAACACCAAGCGGGGGCGAGGCGCAATCGTGGCGGTGACCAAGCAGGGGAAGAGAGCGCGGGCCCTGCCGCCATGGGCAGGGCCCGCTCGGGATCAGGCCGGGGTGGCGCCCGCTTCTTGTTCGCTTGGCAAGGTGAGGCGCGCCGAATCGGGCAGGGCATCATCCTGGGGCCAGTGGGAGAGGATGGCGTCCGTGGTGCTCTCCACCACGGTGTCATCCTTGAACACGGGCTCGCGGTAGCAGCGGGTCATGCGCAGCGCCTGATACATGTCGGGGCAGAGGATGACACCCTCGTCGCCCACCCGGATCCCCGCCTGCTTGAGCCACTGGCTCATCTGGCCGTGGCGACCGGCCATCACCATGTGAATGCCGCGCCGTTTCAGATCCCTGTGCAGCTCCCCCACCATGCTCATCACGCTGATGTCCTGATGGGTGAAACAGGCCACCGCATCCACCACCAGGCATTTGGGATTGTGGGGATCCTGCACCAGCAGCGCCAATACCCGCCGTTTGAAGTAGGGGGCGTTGAAGTAGGTGAGCGGCGAGTTGAAGCGATAGACCAGGATGCCGGGAATGGCCTTGGCCTGTTCGTTGTCCCCCAGGGTGCGCACTACCCCTTCGTCATCCATGCCGAGCAGTTGGTCGGTGGGGCGCATCACGTTGCGCAGGAACTGGAACAGCCCCAGCAGCACCGCGAGGGTGATGCCCGGAATGACCCCCATGGCCAGCACGCTGATGAAGGTGATGAGCGCCAGCCAGAAGGCGGCGCTGTCTGAGTGGCGCAGGGCCCACAGGCCGCGAAAGTCGGTGAGGGACAAAGACGCCATCACCAGCACCACGCCGAGGGCGGCGGTGGGGATGTATTGCAGCGGCGCCGTCAGGTAGAAGGTGACCAGGGCGATGACGGCGGCGGCTATGATGGAGACCAGCTGGCTCTTGCCGCCGTTGGCGTCGTTGACCGCGGTGCGCGAATCCGCACCGCTGATGGCAAAGCCCTGAGAGGCCGCCGCCGCCAGGTTGGCCATGCCGAGGGCCCGAAACTCCTTGTCCGCATCGATCTCGTAGCCGTTCTTGGCGGCAAAGCTGCGGGCGGTCAGCATCATGGAGACGAAGCTCACCATGGCCAGGTTGAGCGCCGGCAGCACCAGTTCCCGCATCAGACCGGGGGGAAACTCCGGCATCTGGAAGGCGGGCAGGCCCGAGCCGATGGCGCCCAGGGTGGCGATGCCGAACTGGCCGAGATCGAGCGCCCACACCAGTCCCGCTGTCACCACCATGGCCACCATGGAGGAGGGCCAGGCAGGCTTGTAACGTTTGGCCAGCAGCAGGGTGAGCAAGGCGGTCAGGCTCATGGCCAGGGTCGGCAGATGGGTTTGAGTGATGTAGTAGGCCCCGCTGGCGATCCGCTCTATGAGGTAACGCTCATCGAAGGTAAATCCGAAGATCTTGGAGAGCTGCCCCACCATGATGGTGATGGCCACCCCGTTGAGCAGCCCCATCAGTATGGGACGGGAGAGAAAGTCCGCCAGCACCCCCAGCTTGAAGCGGCTGGCGATGAGGCACCAGAAGCCTGTCATGGCGGTCATTGTCATCACCAGTTGCCAGTGGCGGGTAGCATCACCGGCGGCGAGCGGGGTCACCACGGCGGCGATGACGGCGCAGGTAGCGGCATCCGGGCCGACAATGAGCTGGCGGGAGGTGCCAAACAGGGCATAGACCAGCATGGGCAGTATGCAGGAGTAGAGGCCAACCAGGGGCCCCACGCCGGCGAGTTCGGCATAGGCGATGGCCACGGGCAGCGCCACGGCCGCCACCGACAGTCCAGCGCGCACATCCGGCATCAGCCAGGCCCGCTGGTATTGCAGCAGGGCGGCGAGGCCCGGTAGCCAGCGTTCGAGAGAGAAGAAGTCGCGCATTATTTAACCCATTGAGTTACAAACAGCTTTTCCCTAGTGTGCCCAAGGTTGCCGAAACATTGCAATGCGGTTATGGCCAGTTCACTACAAGGTCAGGCCAGATGCTCAGCCAACGTTTTTCCTGGATGCGCTGCACAAACACCAGGCTCTCCTGACGACAGCGCGGATTGGCACTCACCTGCAGGGACCAGTTGTGGGCAAAACCGTAGGGGGCCAGCCACTCGAACTCCTCGTCTGGCAGCAGCCTGACCCCGATGCAGGTAGGTACCTCCACCCAGTGGCTGAGGGCTTCCAGACTGCTGACAAAGGGGGAAACCCGCTGGCGCTGGTGCATCCGGGCCTGATTGCGCACTTCCCAGCGCTGGCCGGGCAGGCGGGCCGTCAGCCACTGCTCATGTTCAGACTCTGCCAACCCTTGCGGGTCAAGGGGGTCGAGGTAGATGAGATCGATATCGTTGAGTGGGGTAGGTACGGCTTTGCCGTGCAGGTGATCCCAGATGAGGTTGCGGATAAAACCGGCCCCCAGCGCCCAGTCGGGCAGGGCCAGCTCGGCGGCGGCCTGCAAACATGCCATCCGCTGGCGATCGGCCCGCAGCAGGCGTTCTGTCTGCGCTTTCAAGTCAGCGTCGTCTAGTGCCAACGGGGCCAGCGCCTCAACCTGCATTGCGGCGCAGCCAGACGTCTATGTAGCTGCAGCTGGGCACTATGGTGAGCCCCTCGGCCTGGGTCCAGTCGTAGAAGGTGCGCGCCAGCTGATCGGCGATGCCCTGTATCCTGAGTTCTGGCGGGACAAAGGTGCTGTAGGCATCTATGGTCTTGGCATCGAGCCGGCGGTAACGCAGCCTGGACTCCTTGCCATCCACCACACAGATGAATTGTTGCTGGTTGGCCTGATGAATGATCTCGCTCATGCTTGCTCCTCGATACGGGGGATGGGGCTATCTGACCATGTTGGCAACCCTTTGCCAACTGTGCGGGCTCGCTTACACTGCGAACCCCATCGGGTGCATACCCGCTAGCCAAGGTATAGAACAGTTAACAGAGGATGGATCCCATTATGGCCTTCGCCACGCTGGAAGATCTGATTGGCAATACCCCCCTGCTGGCGCTGAGCCGCATCAATCCCTGGCCCGACGTCACCCTGCTGGTAAAGCTGGAGGGCAACAATCCTGCCGGTTCGGTCAAGGACAGGCCGGCGCTGAACCTCATCAAGAGCGCCGAAGCGAGCGGTCGCTTGCTGCCGGGAGCCCGGCTCATCGAGGCCACCTCCGGCAACACAGGCATCGCCCTTGCCATGGTGGCGGCGGCGCGAGGTTACCGGATGCGGCTCATTATGCCGCGTACCATGAGCCAGGAGCGGCGAGATGCCATGCAGGCCTATGGCGCCGAGCTGGTGCTGGTGGAGAACGGCATGGAAGAGGCGCGGGATCTGGCGCTGGCCATGGAGGCCCGCGGCGAGGGGCTGGTGCTCGATCAGTTCAACAACCCGGCCAACTCGGATGCCCACTACCAGTCGACCGGCCCCGAAATTTGGCGCCAGAGCGAGGGGGCGGTCACTCACTTCGTCTCCGCCATGGGCACCACTGGCACCATAATGGGGGTCTCCCGTTATCTGAAGGAGCAGAACCCGGCGGTGCAGGTGATAGGCCTGCAACCGGCAGAGGGGAGCCAGATCCCGGGCATTCGCCGTTGGCCTGCAGCCTATCTGCCCGCCATCTTCGAGCCACAAAGGGTCGATCGGGTGCTGGATGTGACGCAAGAGGAGGCGCTGGTCATGATGCGCCGACTGGCGCGGGAGGAGGGGATCTGCTGCGGAGTCAGCTCAGGTGGTGCCGTGGCCGGTGCCCTGCGGGTGGCGTCAGAGATCAAGCAGGGGGTGGTGGTGGCCATCATCTGTGATCGGGGGGACCGCTACCTCTCCACTGGGGTCTTCACGCCGCCAGAGCAGGTGGCCACCTAGCGTGGCGCTCGGTGCTTCCTGACACCAAGATGTTATTAATCAGTACCTTGCTGATAATTTTCTTCATGTACAACTTGTAACAATCCATCCTGTTCGCAAGTTTGAATCCCTCTCTCTCCTGTTTGACACTCGGCGCCCTCTCGTCACCGATGCAAACAGGAGCGTCACATGATCTTGCCTTCCTCTCTGAGCATTTCCCTTATTGGTTTGAGCCTGGCCCTGACAGGCTGCGCCGTCGAACCCTACGCCTACCAGTGCGGCGAAAAGCACTGCTCCGTCATCGATCACAAGGGGGAGAAACATGAGCGGCCGCAGGATGAGATGAAACCCGTCTGGGAGCGCAACCAGGAGCGGGAAGAGGCCATCCGCCGCAACAAGGAGTCCATCTGGCGCGAAAAAACGCCTGAAGAGAGCGGCAACTACGGCGCCGGTGCCACCATCCGCTGGTAACTGAGGGCCCTGCGATGCGTGGCCCTCAGCCTGATTACTCCCACGCCCGTTCCAGCAGGTCGAGCAGTTGAGCCCGGTCGGCATCCTTGCGGTTATAGAGCAGGGCGCCGTCATTGATGGCGAGATCCCGGATCTCGGGCAGCAACCCCTTGTCGGTGACGCCTGCCTCACGCAAGGTGCGCGGCAGCTTCACCGCCTGCCACAGGCTATCGCGCAGGGCGCACAGCGCCTGGATGGCCGCCTGGGCCCGTTCTGTGGCCGGGGTTGCCGCAAAGCGCTCGGCACCGACCAGGGGCAGCAGCAGGCGGGCCAGCTCAGGGTCTATGCCTGGGCGGTTGTAGTCGAGCACGGTCGGCAGGAAGAGGTTCATGCACAGACCATGGGGCAGGTGACAGCGGGCCCCCAGGCTGTGGCCGAGGGCATGCACCAACCCCACCATGGAGTTGGAAAAGGCCATCCCCGCCAGGGTGGATCCTTCCGCCAGTTGCAGCCGCAGCTGCTTGTCCTGCGGGCTTTGCAGCACCTTGGGCAAGGCGTTGGCGATTTTCTCTATCGCCATCAGGGCCAGGGCGTCGCTGACCGGATTCTTGGCATTGCCGATGAAGGCCTCGATGGCGTGGGTCATGGCATCCATGGCGGTGGCGGCCGTGATGTTGAGGGGCAAGCCCTGGGTGAGGCGCGGATCCAGCACCGCCAGCTGGGGCAGCAGGAAGGGGGAGGTGAAGGGCACTTTGCGCCCGCTCGCCTCATCCTTGATCACTGCCACCAGCGTCACCTCGGATCCCGTACCTGCCGTGGTGGGCACCACCGCCAGTGGCTGCAGGGGCCTGGTCAGACAGCCTGCACCGGCGTAATCCAGCAGCCGATCCCCGCCCATGGAGGCGAGGATGTTGACCGCCTTGGCGGTGTCGATGACGGAGCCGCCGCCCAGCGCCACCAGGCTGTCGCATTCGAGCTCCCGATAGCGGGCCGCGATCCTCTCCACCACGGCGGTGGAGGAGTCGGCCGGGATCTCGTCCCAGATGTCGGCGACCGGCAGCTCCCCCTCGGCCAGCACATTGGCCAGCAGGGTGGCGAGCCCTGTGCCGCTGACCCCCTTGTCAGTGAGCAGCAGCGGACGGCGTGCCCCCAGACCCGCCAATTCGCCAGCCAGCTGTTCCAGCGCCTGCTCGCCCGCCATCAGTTTGACCGGACAGAAGAAATCGTAATAGCGACTCATGTTGTTCATCCTTTTATTCAGCCGGTCAGCAGACCCAGGTAGATGTGGCAGGCACGCGCCAGCTTGTTGCGCGGGCTCGGATAGTGGCGCAGCAGCGGCCGCGCTATGAAGGCGGGCAGGATCAGGGCCTGCAATTGCTCCAGTGCCCGTACCAGGTGCATGGCGACGGTGAGATCCCCTTCCACCAGCAGGCGGTTTTCACTGAACGCCTGATTGACACCGAGCCGAAAGCTGAGGGCACGAAAGGCGATACCCGGATGTTTGAAGCGCACCCGCAGCGGGTGCAGATCGCCGCTGGCGTGAGCTGGTACGCCGCATTGCCAGCGACCAGCTGCTTTATGGATGATCAGCGCCTGGGTGAGGCCCGCTACCTCCAGCCGTATGGTGAGGCCGTCGGGCAGAGGGGCGAGTTCACGCCGCACCGCCTCATCGACCCGGGCGGCGCGGCACAGGGTGCGCCCTATGACCCAGAGCAGGGTGGCGATCCAGAGACGGCGGCCAAGGGCTGCCAGGGATTCAAGCGTCCGGTTTTGCATGAGGATTCACTCCCGAGATGGCAGACCAGAAGAGGGCGAAGGCACTGGCTTGCCAGTGGGCGTCCTGCCCCAGTTCAGGTTGATCGACAAACAGGGAGGCGCACGCCAGAAACTGGCTCTGGCATACCTCCAGCATCAGGGCCGGCGGGGCTTGCATCAGCACCCCGCTGGCCTGGCCCTGGGTCAGCAGTTGCGGCAGAAAACGCAAGGTCTCGCTCAGGATCTGGCTGCGCAGGGAGCGCGCCAGCAGGGGAGAGTGGAAGAAGCCCAGCACGAACTTGAGCTCGTTGGGATGGGCCTGCATCCACTGCATGGCTTGCTGCCAGTAATGACGGGCCTGCTCGCACAGGGGCAGGGCGGCGTCCGCCTCCGTGATGGCGGCGCCGAGGCGCAGTTTGATGTCCTGATAGAGGCACTGGATCAGCACCTCCTTGCTGGGGAAGTGGTGAAACAGGGTGCCATTGGCCACCCCTGCCGTCTTGGCGATACGGGCGGTGGCGGCGCCTTGCAGCCCATCCTCGGCACACAGGGCAAGGGCGGCATCCAGGATCTGGCGGCGTTTGTCGGTCATGGGTTTGCTCATGCAGGCCTCGTCACGGGCGGTTAGCGTAAAAACAGTGCCATCATCAGCCGCTGGTGCCAGCGCCGATAAGGGGGATGAACCAGGGAGCCGGTACTGAATTTGCCACGGCTGAGCACGGTTTTGGCCTTGGAGAAGGTGAGAAAGCCTTCATGGCCGTGGTAGTGGCCCATGCCGGAGGCACCTATGCCGCCAAAGGGCACATCATCGGCCGCCACCTGGAACAGGCTCTCGTTGATGGCCATGCCGCCGGAGTGGGTCTCCCGGGTTACTCTGGCTTGCAGGGCCGGATCCAGGCTCATCAAATAGAAGGCGAGGGGGCGGGGGCGGGCACCTATGTAGGCGAGTGCCTCGTCGATGCTGTCATAGGGCACCAGCGGCAGCAGGGGGCCGAAGATCTCCTGTTGCATCACCTGACAGTGGTTGGGTACCTCGGTCAATAGATGGGGCACCAGCCGGTGGGCTATGTCGTCCCGGGCCGGGTTGCCGCAGGGGTGCACCTGGGCACCCGCCTGTTCGGCCTCGGCCAGCCAGCCGGTGATCCGTTCATATTGGCGCCCATTGATGATGGAGCCGTAATCCGGGCTGGCCAGTCCCTTGGGATAAATGCGAGCAAAGTGGTTGCGATAGGCCTCGATGAAGGCCTGCTCCTGGCCCCGTGGCAGCAACACATAGTCGGGGGCCACGCAGATCTGGCCGGCGTTGAGGCTCTTGCCGAAGATCATCCGTTCCACCGCGAGTGCGATGGGCATGTCGGGAGCGACAAGGCAGGGACTCTTGCCGCCAAGCTCCAGGGTGAGCGGGGTGAGCTGGGGGGCGGCCGCGGCCATCACCAGCTTGCCCACTGCGGTTGAGCCGGTGAACAGCAAGTGATCGAAGGGGAGGGCGCTGAACGCGGCGGCCACTTGCGCATCCCCCTCGACGACCGTCACCTCCTCTTCGTCGAACACGCCGTCCAGCAGCTCGCGCAGCACGGCATTGGTGTGAGGGGTGAATTCGGAGAGCTTGAGCATGGCCCGGTTGCCGGCGGCGATGGCGCTGATGAGAGGTCCCAGGCTCAGCATCACGGGGAAGTTCCAAGGCACTATGATGCCGACTACGCCAAGGGGCTGGTAGAACACCTCGACTCTGGCCGGTGCCAGCAGCAGACCGGTATGGCGGCGATGAGGGCGCATCCAGCGTTTGATCCGCTTCTGGGTGTAGTTGATCTGCATGACACAGGGCAGGATATCGGCGATCAGGCTGTCGTAGTCGCTGCGCTGGCCATAATCCCGGGCCAGGGCGTCGCACAGTTGCTGCTTGTGGTCGAGCAGGGCGCGCTTGAGCTGATTCAGATGGGCTCTGCGTTCACTCAGGCCAGGCATGGGATTGGCCTGACAGGCTTGTCTGAGCCTGGCCAGCTTGTTTGGTAGCGACAACTTGTCTGTGGTGCTCTCTTGCAACTGAACCAGGTCCATGGCCTACCCCGCTTGTTAATTGACCGACTGATTGGTCGGTCTAAATCTAGCGGCTTGTTAACCGGCTGTAAAGTTATCTCATCTGGCTTGGTACAGGGTCGCGGATGACTCACCTGTTAACTGTGCGACCCACCACACTTTCAGGGTTTGAGGGTTGGTGGTTTATCCAATAAGGGGTAGTTTTTGGTTATCAACCTACAAGGAGTGAGCGATATGACCAGGGAACTGAACAGCTTGTTGGCCCGGCTTGATGATGTGGTCGAGCGGATGCCGGATTGCTTCAATACCTATGAGTTTGCCCAGAAGCTGGCACTGCAACATCAGCGCGAGTTCTTTGCCGCGGGCCACTCCCTGGCCGAGCAGGAGGGGCGTCTGTTGCGGGTGCTGCACCAGAAGATTGCCGAGGCGCTGGCCAGCAGCGATGTGGTGATCGAGGGGGCACTCTTGCCATGCGTGACCCCCTGGGGTGAGAAAGCCACCTCGCCGCGCTGGCATCGCAAGCACTGAGTCGGCACACAGACAATGAGAAAGGCCCGTGACGGGCCTTTCTCATTTCTCATGGTGAGCGGGGCTCACTGCGTCAGGCGGCGAGCCTGCCAGTAGCGGCTGTTCCAGTAGACATTGTCGAGGCGCGAGCGGATCACGCCCTTGCTGGTGGAGGCGTGGATAAACTCACCGGCACCGGTATAGACACCGACATGGTACTGCTGCCAGCCGGTCTTGAAGAAGACCAGATCCCCGTGTTGCAGCCGGTAGCGATCGACTGGCGTGCCGAGACTGGCCTGGGATTCTGTGGTTCTGGGCAGGTTGAAACCCAGTACCTGGCTGTAGGCAAGCTGGGTGAAGGCGGAGCAGTCGAGGCCCGTCCGGCTGGATCCGCCCATGCGATAGGGCACACCACGCCACTGCTGATAAAAGCTGTCGAAGGCACTGCTCTGACGAGGTGGCGGCGGTTCGGGCGTGCTGGAACAGGCGGCCAGCAACAGGGCCAGCAGGGGCAGCAGTAACTTGCAATCCATAGGGGCTCCCTCGATGCGACAACCTGCTCATCATAAACGGGGTTTGGGGCTCGAACATAGCCTTGGCCGTGATAAAACCCATTTTAACAAGGCATGTCGAGTATAAAGGGGGTCGTATGGATTTCATTTATACCATCAAGTACCACTAATTGAATAATGTCATCCGGCTTACTTGAATGAGTATTTCAATATTAACGCGTTTATTCTAATCCGATTTAAATAAGTTTATTATTATCCTTGTTGACGTCACTGCGTGATCTGTGTCACGTTCTGATTTCAGGTTAATTCGTTATGATGCTCCTGCGTAATATATATAGTCATGCTGATTACCTGAATGAGGAAATGACAGTATCAAGCTGGATATATAGGGGATTATTTTGTAACAGGCTGTAAATAATATTAACCCCTGGCTTGCATTGATTAATTATGGCGCCAGAGGAATAATTCCACCAGCAAAGAGGAGGGCAGCATCATGATCGCCAGCCCATAGCAGTCAGTGTTTCCTCGCACCCTGTCGCCCGTGCAATCCGGGTTACAGGCAAGGCAGACACGATAGACATATGAGTCAGGCCAGTATGTCATACCTGTGATGGCGAGATTCATGACCGATGTCACCCGCATCATAAATGGGGCGCACACCAGAGCGCGACAACCGTGTAATAGCATCGGCGAACGCCGAGTCGTCCACCCTGGACTGCATTGCGGTCCTTGCTCTGCCATATGAAATATCACCCATCAATCCGTTGTTAATTCACAGCGAAAAAAATGGAAGATACAGCTTGGCTGGCAAAGAGAATAACGCCTCCATATAACCATTGATAACAGGGTTATGCTATTTCACTGCATGGGGAAATAGTCTGGCGGGATTCGATCAGGAGATAACAATGAAAAACAATAAACCACGCAAATTAGTCACTCATATTCCCGCCCTCAGTCTGCTCGCGCTGGCCTTGCTGGCTGGCAGCGTTCATGCCGAAGACATAGGTGAACGCACCGATCAGGGCACCGCCATGCTGGCCAGCCTGCAATCGGAGCAGGGACTCGTCTACCTCAACGCCAGCAGCTGGCTGGATGAACAACAGGCCGCCAAGGCGTTGACCCGTGACCAGTTGCGCGAGCGTGTGCTGGGGCAGGGGGAGCGTATCTTCATCGATTTCAGCGGCATCACTGACAAGGTCGAGCGGCAACAGGCCAGAAAAGCCATGGAGCAGCTGGCAGGCATCTCGTTTGATGCCAATTGGGTGCTGGTCTCCGCCTACAAGGGGGAGCTGCTGTTTACCCCGCTGGGGGGCGCGGATGATCCTGCTTTCTATCAGGTGATGGAGCGAATCGACACCCTGGCAGGGCAGGGAAAACGCCACAAGCGCTCCCTGACGAAAACCGCGACGGCGGAAGCGGGCCTGCCTCACGTGGCTTTTTATCTCAACGTCAATCGCAAGATCAGCGATGGCGAGTGTACCTTCCCGCGCTCACGCACCTGGGATCGGGGGGATCGCCTCTTTTGTGACTCGCCAAACATCTCGCTGGTCTATCGGGTGAATCTGGAGCGCTCCCTGCAATTTGGCAACACGGGGTCAGCTACGCCGGATGCCAAGATAGTGCGGATCTCGCTGGATGACGAGTCGGCAGGTGCCGGTATTCAGCTCAATGAGGACCTCACCTGGAGCGAGAACATCGCAGATTATCTGCTGCTCGATGGCTGGGCGCGGGACTATGCCACCGATGCCATCGCCCAGGATTATCGCTTCACCATCGACGCTTCCAACACCAAGGCGGCTGTGCTCAAGAGTCTGCCGACGAACCTCAACAGCAAGTATGAGCATCGCGAGATCTCGGGTTTCGAGGTAGGGGTGACCGGCGGGGTTGAAGTGAACAAGGATGGGCCCAAGGCCAAGCTGGAGGCGTCAGCCAAGTTCAGCCAGCAGCGTCAGCTAGCCTACAACACCCAGGATTATCGGGTCGAACGCTCGGCGCCGAGTGCCCAGAAGGTGAGTTTCAGCTGGGTGCGGGATCAATACGCGACGGCGGAGTCACTGCTCTCCTCCAAGACCGCCACCGTCTGGGGCATGGGGTACGATGTGGATCACAACCGCATCCAGCCGCTGAGTTACAAGGGCTTCGTGCCGAATCTGGATGTCATCTACAAGGCGGCGCCCGACGAGACGGGCAGTACCGAGTTCAAGATCGACTCTTCGGTCAACATCCGCCCCATCTACACTGGTATCTACAAGCACTACTACGTGGTGGGGGGGCATATCTCCTTCCAGGGGTTCGAGGATGTCGACAAGCGCAGACGGGTGACAGCCTCAACCAGCTTCAAGGTGGATTGGAACCATCCGGTATTCACCGGCGGACGCCCGGTCAACTTGCAGCTGGGGGGCTTTGACAACCGTTGCCTGAGCGCCGGCGCCGAGCATGGCCTGAGCGCCGTGACCTGTGACGAGACTTCGGCTGCCCAGTCCTTTATCTATGACCAGTACGGCCGTTATGTCAGTGCGCTGGATACCCGTCGCTGCCTGGATGGCAACAACCTGGGCCAGTTGCAGAGCTGCAGCCTGAGTCTGGGCCAGCGCTGGGAGTGGAAGGCGGACAGCGATGCATTGAGCAACCTGAGTGCTCATCAGCTGCTCGGCCACAACAAGCAGACCGGTGAGCTGGCGCTCTATGACGAGAATGGCAATCCGGCGGATGTGAGCGTACGGACCCTGACCTCCTATACCCGCATCTTCGGACCTCCGGCCGGCAACTGATCTGCCGATGTGTCTGAACCAATGAAAACGCCGGCAAGCTGCCGGCGTTTTTGTAGGTCAGAACGTGACTCAGGTCTTGGGCTCGATGAGCGGAGTGAGCAGCTCGGCCAGCTTGTAGAAGGTCTGTACCCGTGTGGTGCTGGGGCGCCACACCAGGCCTATCTCGCGATACGGTTTTTCACCCGGCAGGGGAATGGCCACCAGGTCGGTGTTGTCGAGAATGCCGGAATCTATTGCCATCTGGGGCAGGAAGGTGGTGCCAAGCCCGGCACCGACCATCTGCACCAGGGTGTGCAGGCTGGTGGCGGCAAAGGGGTTTATCTTGCTCTTGTCCCGCAGCCGACAGGCGCTGACCGCATGTTCGGTGAGGCAGTGCTCCCGTTCCAGCAGGAAGATGCTCTGATTGGGCAGCTCCTTGTAGTCGAACGGCGTATGCAGACCGGCCGCCATGCTGGCGGGCATCACCATGTGGAAGGGATCCTGGCCGACCATCTTGCAGTGGAAGCCGCCGATCTCCACCGGCAACGCCAGGATCAGCAAGTCGAGCTGACCCTGCTCCAGCTGCTTGAGCAGGTTGGTGGTGGTGTCTTCACGCAGCAACAATTCCAGTTCAGGATAAGCCTTGCCGCACTCCTGCAGCAGCTTGCTGAGCAGGAAGGGGGCTATGGTGGGGATGCAGCCGAGCCGGACTGTACCGTGCATGACGCCGCCCTGATGTTGCCCCAGCTCCATCAGATCTCGCGCGTCCGAGAGTAAATTGCGAGCTCGCTCGACGATTTCCATGCCGACCGGGGTCATAATGAAGCTCTTGTGGTCCCGCTCCACCAGTTGCAGGTTCATCATGTCTTCCAGCGTCTGGATCCCGGTACTCAGGGTGGACTGGCTGACATGACAGGCCTTGGCGGCGCGATTGAAGTTCTTGTGCTCGTCGAGAGCGACCAGATATTGCAGCTGTTTCAGGCTGGGCCAACGTTGCATAGGAAAACCCGATGAATGCTATCTATTTAATTTGATTTAACTAATCTACCACTGGGTATAGGGTTTGTCGCTTGAATTAGACGGACTTGGCTCTAGGTAGCCCAATCCTGACAGGATTGTTCACTTCACATAATGAGGAATTGAATATGGTATTGGTAGGCCGTCCCGCACCTGATTTCACCGCTGCTGCCGTTCTGGGCAATGGCCAGATTGTTGACTCCTTCAACCTGGCGTCCCACATCAAAGGCAAAGCAGCCGTCCTGTTCTTCTATCCCCTCGATTTCACCTTCGTCTGTCCGTCCGAGCTGATTGCCTTCGATCACCGCTATGAAGAGTTCCAGAAGCGCGGTGTGGAAGTGATCGGTGTTTCCATCGATTCCCAGTTCTCCCACAACGCCTGGCGTAACACCAAGGTGGAAGATGGCGGTATCGGTCAGGTGAAATACCCGCTGATCGCCGACGTGAAGCACGAAATCTGCAAAGCCTATGACGTTGAGCACCCGGAAGCCGGTGTGGCCTTCCGTGGCTCCTTCCTGATCGACAGCCACGGCATGGTGCGTCATCAGGTGGTCAACGATCTGCCCCTTGGCCGCAACATCGACGAGATGCTGCGCATGGTCGATGCCCTGCAATTCCACGAAGAGCATGGCGAAGTGTGCCCGGCCCAGTGGGAGAAGGGTAAAAAAGGCATGACCGCGTCTGCTGATGGCGTTGCCAAGTACCTGTCCGAGAACGCTGCCTCCCTGTAATCGGGTCTGCGTACCGGATACCGAAAAACCGATGCCAAGGCATCGGTTTTTTTCTGCCTGCCGCCAGCCAAATCATGTAAAAGGCCGAATGCCAGCCATAAAAAAGCGCGCCTCGGGGCGCGCTTTTGCTATCAGGGTGGTAGGGGCTACTCGTCAAAGATACCGAAGTGATCCTTGGCGAAGCTGACCCGCTGCTCCACGTTCATCTTGACCTGACCCAGCTTCTCGATGGTCTTGAGATTGGGCACCAGGCCGCGACCGTTGGCGATCTGGATGGCAAGGCCGGGACGGGCGTTGAGCTCCAGCAGCATGGGGCCGCGGAACTTGTCCAGCACCATGTCGGTACCTATGTAACCCAGACCCGACATCTCGTAGCAGGAGGCTGCCAGCGTCAGCAAGGTATCCCAGTGAGGCACCTTGAGATCGTACAGATCGAGGCCGGTATCCGGATGATGACGCAGCGGATTGCCAAACTGTACCGCCCGCAACGCCCGGCCGGTGCGCAGGCACAGGCCCACACCCACGGCGCCCTGGTGCAGGTTTGCCTTGCCGTCGGAGGCGGCGGTGGAGAGACGCATCATGGCCATCACAGGGAAGCCCTTGAAGATGATCACCCGTGCATCGGGCACCCCTTCGAACGAGTAACCGTCGAACACATCATCAAAGTTGATGAGGCCTTCTACCAGTGCCACGTCAGGCTTGCCGCCGAGGGAATAGAGCCCCGCCAGAATGTTGGAGACATGGCGCTCCAGATCCTGACCGGTAGACGCGCTGCCATTCGGTTTGAAGAAGAGACCCTCTTCCTGGCGGAGGATCACCAGGATCCCCTTGCCGCCGGAGCCACGGGCCGGCTTGATACAAAAGCCCGGCCAATCTTTTACCAGTTCGGTAATGCGGCCAACGTCATGCTGCTCGCGGATGGTGCCGATAAGCTCGGGCACTGTCACACCTGCATCCAGCGCTATGCGCTTGGTCTGCAGTTTGTCATCCACCAACGGGTAGAGTCGACGCGGGTTGTAGCGGCTGATGTAGGAGTGGTTGCGCTTGTTCATGCCGAGGATGCCTGCCTGAGACAGGCTCCACGGGCTGGTGTATTTTTCCCAGAACCACATCTGTTACTTGTCCTTACCCGGGGTGGCGCCAGACTTGATCTCGTTCACCAGCGGCTTGAAGCGCTTGAGCTCGCTCAGCTTGTAGCCGGTGTAGTTGCCCAGCAGCAGCACGGTCGCCATCAGCACCAGCTGCAGGCCGAGGAAGTTGAAGGTCAGATGACGGATCAGCTCGTTATCCATGGCCAGGTAGGCGATAACCGCCACCAGCAGGGAACCACCGCCCTGACGCACCACCTCTTTCGGACCTTCTTCTTCCCACAGAATGGACATCCGCTCTATGGTCCAGGAGAGGATGATCATCGGGAAGAAGGTGATCTTCATGCCGTCGGTCAGTCCCAGCTTGAAAGCGAAGGCGGAGAAGATACCGATCATCGAGATCACCATTATGATGATCGCCGATATTCGGGCGACCAGCAGCAGGTTGAGCCGCGACAGATAGGAGCGGATGACCAGACCCGTGCCGACGATCAGCAGGAAGCCGACCAGGCCGGTAACCAGCGAGGTCTGGATGAAGGCGACCGCGATCAGCACAGGCATGAAGGTGCCCGAGGTCTTGATACCGACGATAACCCGCAGGAACACCACCATCAGCACGCCGATGGGGATCAGCAGCAAGCCTTTGAACAGCGCCTGCTCTTCCAGCGGCAGACTGTGGATGGAGAAGTTCTGCATCTCGGACTTTTCGAACTTCTGCGCCAGCGCCACGTTGACCGGTTGTTCCTGCTCGATCATCGAGAAGGTGACCCGGGAGTTGTGGCCGCCGGTGACATCCAGCAGGGCGCCTGAGTTATATTCCCACAGCAGCAGGTTGGCAGGGCGACCCTGCTCACCGGTTTGCGGGTTGAACAGCTTGTAGTCGGTTGGGCTGTTGAACACCTGCAGGTAATCCACCAGCTCCTGGCGACGACGGCCGTCTTCCAGACTCAGGGCATGGACCACCCGCGCCGGGACGTCAGCGTTGCTCAGCAGCTCTGCAATCAGGCTGGCCCGGCTCTTGTGAGATTTCAGCAGCTCGGCGTTCTGCTCCTGTTTCTCTATTTCCTTGATGATCTCGCGGGTCAGGGTGTAACCGTCGGCGGAGCGTTCCTGGGCCCGTTCGGAGATCTGCTTCATGGCAGTGGCGTAAGGCTCGCTCTCTATCTGCTTCTCGATGACGGGAGGCTTTGCCAGGGCAGCCGGTTTGGCATGGTCGTCAGCCATCATGTCGACGCGGTAGTAGAGCTCCTGGCGGCCGGAGGCGGAACGGATCGACCACTCGGCGCGGGCATCCCCGTCCTTCTCGACAAATGACAGGCCGTAGCCCGGGCTCGCGGCGTTCTCGTTCATCAGGGTGAAACCGGGCTGGGTGCCCGGAATGGCCAAGGAGGCGATCACCGGCTCACCGGTGGCTTCAAATTCGAGCTTGGCCTCGATGGACCAGATCTGGCGTTTTTCACCCGGCGTCAGCGGTACATCCAACGCTATGTGGTGATAAAACGTCATCCCCAGGCCGACAATGAACAGCAGGGCGACCAGCAAATAGAACGGCTTACGGGAAACCATGGATTATTTCACATCCTTGAGCGTGGGTTTTGGTTGGATATATTCGCGGGCCACATCAACCACAGCGATGTCTTTCAAAAATTCACGACCCAGCAGCACGGGGAAGGTCATGTCGCTGCGATCTTTCAGGGTAAATTCAGCCTTTTCGGTCATGTCACCGATCCGCACCGCCAGACGCACCACGGGACGACGGTCGAGATCGTCGGCAGACGCCTGGCGCACACGAACGTGGCGTACCAGCGGCGCTTCGATCTGGATCTTGTCGTCCATCTCCTGGTGGCTCAGGAAGAAGCGCACCCAGTTCTTGCCGTTGCGCTCGAAGATGGTGATGTCCTGGGCGCTGATGGAAGAGGTGGTCGCGCCGGTATCGACCCGCGCCTGGAAGGCGTCATTGGCGGCATCAACCCAGATCCACTCGGCTTCACCCACCAGCAGTTTGCCGTCGACGGTGTGGCCCTGGCTCGGGGCCTGACACTTCTCGGTCGGGATCGCCATGGGTTTGGGTGGCTCGGGAGCCAGGTTTTCGAGCTTGCTGTCGACTTTTTTCACGGACTCTTTCATGTTGTTGACATCGGTGTTGAGCTGAACCAGCAGGTGCTGTTGCTGCACATACTGCTTCTGTTGCTGCTCCATGGATGTTTGCAGGCGTTGCTCGCTCAAGCTTATCTCGCCGCGAAGCTCTGCCAGCGTCAAGGTTGGTACCGGAGGCGCTTTATCCACACTGACACACCCGCCGAGACTGAGCAGGGAGAGCAGGGTCATTCCTTTTAATTTGCTTTTCATGTCATTCATTTAACTGTGCTTCCTGGAATTGGGTCAGTGTAACTTCCGCTGGCGCCATCGGCTAGTCTTTGGCCTTTCTGGCAATCAGTACGGCACGTTTCGGCGCCGGGTGTCCTTCTACCGTGAGCGCGGGATCCGCAGGATCCAGATAGTCGCTCAGGGATTCATTGATCATCCAGTCGGTACGACGCTGTTCGTCGGTGCTGGTCATATTCTCGTCTACGATCCGCACATCGGTAAATCCGCAGCGCTCCACCCAGAGTTTGAGCGCTGCGCTTGAGGGGATGAACCAGACGTTGCGCATCTTGCCGTAACGGTCGGTGGGCACCAGCACCTCATTGACGCCACCATCTATCACTAGCGTCTCCAGCACCAGCTCGCCGTCGTCTTTCAGCTGGTTGCGCAACTGTTCTATGTGCTCTATGGGGGACTTGCGGTGATAGAGCACCCCCATGGAGAAGACGGTGTCAAAGGCACGCAGGTCAGGCAACTCCTGAATGCCCAGTGGCAACAGATGAGCGCGCTGATCGCCACCGGTGAAGTGACGAATGGCCTCGAACTGGCACAAGAACAGCGGGCTCGGGTCTATGCCGACGGCCAGTTTGGCTCCTTCGCCGACCATGCGCCAGAGGTGATAGCCGCTGCCGCAGCCCACATCCAGCACATAGCGGCCAGCCAGCGGGCTGATGTGGGGCAATACCCGTGCCCACTTCCAGTCGGAGCGCCACTCGGTATCGATGTGGATACCGTGGACCATGAAGGGCCCCTTGCGCCAGGGCATGAATTGGCGCAGCAGACTCTCGACTTTTTTGCGCTCCCCTTCACTCAAGCTCTGGCTATTGCCTATCTCGACGCCCCGTTGCAGCTCGATATGGCCGGGCGCTGTGGTGGGCAGCTTGTTGAGGGCGCGATTCCAGCGCGGCAGGTCCCCATGCAGGTTGTCGTGCTGCCAGGCATGCAGCTGAGCGGGCAGGGTATGCAACCAGTGGCTCAGCCGGTTCTTGGCGATCAGTTGATAAAAATTGGCAAAGTCGATCATGGCTTAGTTGGCGTCGCTGGATTTGATGGCAATCATGGAACCGAAGTTGAAGCACTGGAACCAGAGATCCTGATGAACAAAGCCGGCGCTTTGCAGGCGGGATCTGTGGGTCTCCAGGCTGTCGGTACGCATCACGTTCTCGAGGGCGTTGCGTTTCTGGCTGATCTCCAGCTCGCTGTAGCCATTGGCGCGTTTGAAGTCTAGGTGCAGCTCGATGAGCAGATCGTTGACCGGTTCATCCTCGAAGCGGAACTTCTCGCTCAGGATCAGGATGCCGCCCGGACGCAGACCATCAAAGATGCGCTGGATAAGGGCCATCCGTTTTTCGGGGTCCACGAACTGCAGGGTGAAGTTGAGCACCACCACAGAGGCGTTTTCGATCGCTATGTCGCAGATGTCCGCCTCGACCAGCTCCACCGGCACCTCGGATTTGAAACCCGAAAGGTGGGCACGGGCGCGTTCTATCATGGGGTGAGAGAGATCCACCGCCGTGATGTGGCAACCCGGTTGAGTCAGGTGGCGACGCATGGCCTGGGTGGCGGCGCCGAGGGAGCAGCCAAGATCGTACAGACGACTCTCTGGCTGGGCATAACGGGCAGCCATCATGCCGATGGCGGAGATGATGTTGCTGTAGCCCGGTACAGACCGCTGGATCATGTCGGGGAAGACGTCGACGACCTGTTCGTCAAAGCAGAAGTCCCCCAATCGGGCGATAGGGGCAGCAAAAATTTGGTCTTTGGTATGCATGCTTACGCAACCTGACAGCCGGTGTGTAATCCGGCTGTATTGTTCAATTGAGTCGTTGGGTGATACCCATCAGAGCAGAGTTATCACCTGTTTACGAACGGGGTGAGGGGCCTTGAGCTCCTTGGGGCCGTCCCAGTTCGTATGGGCCATGTTCCGGACCCTTGCTTGGGGCGCTAGTGTAGAGGATTGATGGGCGTTTGTCTTGACGCCGAGCCCTGTCCAGCCACAAAAAAGTGGCTTTTTTTGTGGCTGATGAAGGGCCGTTGAAATGGCTGCCTAAAAGCGCAGCACGCCCTGGCGTGCGCGATCGTTTTCCCCCGGCCAGGGTGCCATCTCATGCCCCAACAGGTGCGTTATCTGGCGGGCCAGTTCGGGTGACTGGGCATTGTCGGCGGTATGTATAAAGAGGTAGAGATCCTTTCCCTCTACCAGCCATTGACGCCAGTGGGGCAGCCAGCCCGGCAGAAAGGGGTGATTGGCGGCCGGTTCCGGCAGACCGATGAGCCGCACCACGGGGGCGCTGGCGGTAGCCAGCAGATGCACCGGCAGTCTGGGCTTCTTGCCCTGGGCATCTATCATGGCTGCCGTGGTGGCTGGCACAGAAAACAGTGGCCGGCTGTCGAGCATGATGCGGTTGATGCCTTTTTCCATCAGCATGCGGTTGAGGCTACGCTCTGCTTCCCCTTTGGCGAAGAAATCGGGATGACGTACCTCAAGGGCATAGCGAAACGTTGCCGGCAGCCGATTGAAGAATTCGGCGAGGCGGGGAAGGCCGCTCGGGCCGAAGCGCGCGGGCAGCTGTAGCTTGAGCAGTCCCAGCTTGTCGTGCAGTGGGGTGAGCAGGCGAATGAACTCGGTCACCTGCTTGTCTACGCTCACCAGATCGCTCTGGTGGCTGATCTCTTTCGGAAACTTGAAGCTGAAACGAAAGTGGGCAGGCACCGCATCGGCCCAGCGCTGCACTGTGTCAGGGGTGGGCGAGGCGTAAAAGGTGGTGTTGCCTTCCACTGTGTTGAACACCCGGGCGTAGTGAGCGAGATGTTCGGCGGGTTTGGCGCCCACGCCCAATAATTGACCGGGCCAGGCCGGGTGCGACCATTGTGGCAGGCCCAAAAAGAGGCTCATGGCGGATCCTGTCTGCGTGTTTATCTCGGTTTATGCCCATTTTTTGCCTTGAGACGCAAAAAACAGGGCAAAGGAGGCTGCTGGCCATTTTACCCAAATGGGGGTTTTCCTCTATAATGCCAGCCCTTTTGTTTGCCAATTTGTTGTGACTCGCCCCGCTGTGCGCATATTGTGGCGACGGTAGCGGCCATGAATTGGCCAAACAACAATGCTTTCCGATGCCCTCTGACCGACTGCCCGGCCGCTTGCCAGCCGCCTCTGGTCGAGCCGATATCGGTGGCAGGTGTCCGATCCAGGGGGTCGGACGGTACGAGACAGATTTCAAACCGGGCAAGAACAAGACTCTGGCCAGCTGTGAGACGGACTGTGCTGCCAGTCGTGCCCGGCGGCTCAGGTTAACCGTCTCTCTACAATTTCGAAGGAAGAAGTCCATGCGCTCTATCTATTGCGGACAGGTCAATGAGGCCCATGCCGGGCAGACCATTACATTGTGCGGTTGGGTCCATCGTCGTCGCGACCTCGGCGGTTTGATCTTTATCGACATGCGTGACCGGGAAGGGATCGTGCAGGTGTTCTTCGATCCGGACAAGCCGGACGCCTTCGCCCTTGCCTCCGAACTGCGCGGCGAGTTCTGCATTCAGGTTTCAGGTGTGGTACGTACCCGTCCTGACTCCCAGCGCAACAGCGACATGGCCACAGGTGCCATCGAAGTGTTCGCCCATGAGCTCACCATCATCAACCGCGCCGAGCCGTTGCCGCTGGACTTCAATCAGATCAATAGTGAAGAGCAGCGCCTCAAGTTCCGTTATCTGGACTTGCGTCGCCCCGAAATGGCCAAGTACCTGAAGACCCGTGCCAAGGCCAGTGCCTTCGTACGCCGTTTCATGGACGAGCATGGCTTCCTCGACATCGAAACCCCTATGCTGACCAAGGCCACCCCGGAAGGTGCCCGTGACTATCTGGTGCCGAGCCGGGTGCACAAGGGCAAGTTCTACGCCCTGCCGCAGTCCCCGCAGCTGTTCAAGCAGTTGCTGATGATGTCCGGCTTCGATCGCTACTACCAGATCGTCAAGTGCTTCCGTGACGAAGACCTGCGTGCCGATCGCCAGCCGGAATTCACCCAGATAGACGTGGAGACCTCTTTCATGACGGCGCCCCAAGTGCGCGAGCTGATGGAAGAGATGATCCGCAACCTGTGGCAACACGTGCTGGACGTGGATCTGGGCGACTTCCCTGTCATGACCTTCGACGAAGCCATGCGCCGTTTCGGCTCCGACAAGCCGGACCTGCGTCTGCCGATGGAGCTGGTCGATGTGGCAGATCTGCTGACCGCCGTCGAGTTTGCCGTGTTCGCCGGCCCCGCCAACGACCCGAAAGGCCGTGTGGCAGCCCTGAAAGTGCCGGGCGGCGCCGAGCTGTCCCGCAAGCAGATCGACGAGTACACCAAGTTTGTCGGCATCTACGGTGCCAAGGGCCTGGCCTGGATGAAGGTCAACGAAGCGGCCAATGGCCTCGAAGGCGTGCAGTCTCCGGTTGCCAAGTTCCTCTCCGATGAGATAGTGCGCGAGATCCTGGCCCGTACCGGCGCCGCCGACGGCGACATCATCTTCTTCGGTGCCGACAGCAAGAAAGTGGTGGCTGATGCCATCGGTGCCCTGCGTCTGAAAGTGGGCCGCGATCTGGGTCTGATGGAAAACAGCTGGAAGCCGCTGTGGGTCATCGACTTCCCCATGTTCGAGGAAGACAGCGAAGGCGGCCTGGCGGCCATGCACCATCCCTTCACCGCCCCGAGCAACCTGGGTCCGAGCGAGCTGAAAGCCAACCCGCTCAGCGCCTATGCCAACGCCTACGACATGGTCATCAACGGCTACGAAGTGGGTGGCGGTTCTGTGCGTATCCACAACAGCGAAATGCAGGCCACCGTATTCGACATCCTCGGCATCACACCTGCCGAGCAACGCCTCAAGTTCGGCTTCCTGCTGGATGCGCTGAAGTACGGTACCCCGCCGCACGCCGGTCTGGCCTTCGGCCTGGACCGTCTGAGCATGCTGCTGACCGGTACCGACAACATCCGGGACGTGATTGCCTTCCCGAAAACCACGGCGGCCGCCTGTCTGATGACAGACGCCCCCAGCTTTGCCAACCAGGCGCAGATGAGCGAACTGGCGATTGCGACGACCGTCAAGGGTGATGAATAAGCCGGCATCCGGCACAGTCCCGGCCGCGTCCAGCGCGGCCTACCCGGTCACTTTGTGTTATTGAAATCTAAAAAATATAACGGAGAGTCTCTATGGCAGGTCACAGTAAATGGGCCAACATCAAACACCGCAAGGCAGCTCAGGATGCCAAGCGCGGCAAGATCTTCACCAAGCTGATCCGTGAAATCACCACCTCGGCCCGTATTGGTGATCCGGATCCTGCCAACAACCCGCGCCTGCGTGCGGCGGTGACGGCAGCCCTGACCAGCAACATGACCCGCGAAACCATCAACCGCGCCATCGCGCGTGGGGCCGGTGGTGGCGACGGCGAGCAGCTCGAGACCATAGTGTATGAAGGCTACGGCCCGGCAGGCTCCGCCGTCATGGTGGAGTGTCTGACCGACAACCGTAACCGTACAGTTGCCGAAGTGCGTCATGCCTTCAGCAAGAGCGGCGGCAACCTGGGGACCGATGGCTCGGTTGCCTACCTGTTCAGCAAGAAAGGGCTGCTGACCTTCGTCGGTGTCGATGAAGATGCCCTGATGGATGCGGCACTGGAAGCGGGCGCCGATGACGTTGTGACCGAGGAAGATGGTTCCATCGAGGTGTACACCACCCCGAACGACTTCGGTACCGTGCTGGATGCGCTGGAAGCCGCCGGCTTCAAGGCCCAGAACGCCGAAGTGACCATGATCCCTTCCACCGAAGCCGAGCTGGATGCGGAAACCGCCCCCAAGCTGATGCGTCTCATCGACATGCTGGAAGATCTGGACGACGTGCAGGAGGTGTACCACAACGGCTCCATCTCCGACGAAGTCGCCGCGACCCTGTAATCCGGTCCGTGAACACTCAGGTGGCTACGCTCTGTTCGCCCCCGCTAAAACGGCAGCCTCGGCTGCCGTTTTTCTTATGATGAGCTGGCACCTGAAAATCGTGCCGACCATGGCATTGCCCGCCTTAATTTTCCCTTAAGTTTGGCGACTTAAGCTGCCTGCTGTGTCCGGGCGCCCCAGCCCCTTGCCGCGCTTGCCCTCCGGAAGAGGTGCGCGGCAAGCGAGCACTCACAACGGGTGCCCCCATGCAGGGGCCCCAGTCCTGCCTGGTTTGTCGGAGTATCGTTATGCGCATCACCCTGGGAGTGATGAAGGTGAATCTGTTGCTGGTGCTGCTGTTTGCACTGGTGTTCAACTGGCCCATCTTCCTGCACTTTTACCACATTCTCACCCAGTTGGAGCACGTCAAGGCGGGCTTTGCCCTCTCTATCCCCTTGGTGCTGCTGGCCGCGCTCAATGCGGTGTTTCTGCCCTTCACCTTCCGCTATCTGCTCAAGCCCTTCTTCGTGCTGTTGATCCTGATGGGCTCTGTGGTCAGCTACGCCATGCTCAAATATGGCGTCATCTTCGACAGGGACATGGTACAGAACATGGTTGCGACCAATACGGGGGAGGTGAGCGCCTACCTCAATGGTTCGGTCGCGCTCTGGTTTCTGCTGACCGGTGTGCTGCCGGCGCTGGCCTTGTTGTGGGTCAAGATTGAATATCCCAGCCCCTGGTATAGAGGGTTTGGCCTGCGATTTGGCTCCATCGCCCTGTCACTGCTGTTTCTGGTGGGTGTGGCTGCGCTCTATTATCAGGATTACGCCTCGGTCGGGCGCAACAACAAGTCTCTTGGCAAGGAGATAGTGCCAGCCAACTATGTACACGGCTTCTATCGCTATGCCAGAGATATACTGTTTGCCACCCCCATTCCTTATCAGCCGCTGGGGACGGACGCCAGGGTGGTGGGGCAGGGGAACAAGCCGACCCTGATGTTCCTGGTGGTGGGGGAGACGGCGCGTAGCCAGAATTACTCCCTCAACGGCTATCGCAAGCAGACCAACAGCTTCACCGATCAGGAAGCGGGAGTCATCTCCTTCAAGGACGTGCGCTCCTGCGGTACGGCCACGGCTGTCTCAGTGCCCTGC
Source organism: Aeromonas sp. 2HA2 (assembly GCF_029237345.1). Classification (NCBI taxonomy): domain Bacteria; kingdom Pseudomonadati; phylum Pseudomonadota; class Gammaproteobacteria; order Aeromonadales; family Aeromonadaceae; genus Aeromonas; species Aeromonas sp. 2HA2. The sequence continues at coordinate 108,074 of NZ_JAACGB010000015.1, forward strand.
ATGTTCTCCAATCTCACCCGACGCGGGTATGACGACACCCTGGCCCAGTCCCGGGACGGCATGCTGGATGTGCTGCAACACGCAGGTGTCTCTGTGCTCTGGAAGGAGAACGATGGCGGCTGCAAGGGGGTGTGCAAGAATGTGCCCACCATAGATATCGAAGCCAAGGCCTTCCCGCAGTATTGCCAGCAGGGTTCATGCTACGACGAGGTGATGCTGGAAGGGCTGGACCGACAGATTGCCGACATGAAGGGCAAGCAGGGCAACAAGCTGGTGGCTTTTCATCTGATGGGCAGCCATGGTCCGACCTACTATCGCCGTTATCCCGCGTCCGAGCGTTTCTTCGTGCCGGACTGTCCGCGCAGCGACATCGAAAACTGCACCAATGAAGAGCTGGTCAACACCTATGACAACACCATCCGCTACACCGACAAGGTGGTGGCACGGCTGATCGCCAAGCTCAAGACGCTGCAGAACGACTACAACGTGGGGTTGGTCTATCTCTCCGATCACGGCGAATCCCTCGGTGCCATGGGGCTCTACCTGCACGGCACCCCTTACAAGTTTGCGCCGGACGATCAGACACGGGTGCCGCTGCTGACCTGGCTCTCCCCCCAGTTGCAGGCGGATCGCCGGCTGAACATGGATTGCCTGCAGCAGGAGGCGAGCAGCAAGCGCTTCTCCCACGACAACCTGTTCCACTCAATGCTGGGGATCATGGATGTGCAGACCAGCGTCTATGACGGTGCGTTGGACTTGTTCAAGCCCTGTCGGGCGGGATAAACCGGCGAAAAGCGCACAATAAAAAACGGCAGCCAGTGGCTGCCGTTTTTTGTCTCGCAAGGCCAGCGCCTTACTTCTGCTCCATGATGATCTGCAACAGATCACCCTCCAGCAGGGCCCGTTTCACCAGGGCGAAGCCGCCTATGGTGGGTTGGTTCTGGAAGCGGGCCTTCACGATGGGCAGGCCACGGTGGAAGCTCGGCAGTGACTGGTGTTCGACACAGCGGCGAATGGCCGGGAAGAGGATCTCTTCGGCGGCGGTGATTTCGCCTGCGATCAGCACTTTCTGCGGGTTGAACAGGTTGACCGTGATGGCCACCGCCCGTCCCAGGTGCTCACCCACGTTCTCGATCACGCTGCGTGCCAGCTCATCCCCGGCCATGGCCGCCTTGCACACCTCCTGTATGGTGATGTGCTTCTCCTGCAGCGAGCTCAGGTGACCGCGACTGATCAGCTCTTTTACCTTGTCGACAATGGCCTCGTTGGAGGCGATGGTCTCCAGGCAGCCAAAGTTGCCGCAGTGGCAGCGCTTGCCGAGCGGTTCGACCTGGATGTGGCCGATCTCGCCGACGTTGCGGTTCTGACCGAGGAACACCTTGCCCTTGGTGATGATGCCGGAGCCGGCACCCTGGTGCACGCTCACCAGAATGGAGTCCATGCAGTCGCGGGACTCGCCGAAGAAGTGTTCGGCCAGTGCCAGCGAGCGGGTGTCGTTGCCCACGTAGCAGGGGAGGTTGAAGTGGTTTTCCAGCAGCTTGGCCAGGGCCAGATTGCGGATCTGGTACTTGGGGGTATAGATGACCATACCCGATTCCGGATTGACCAGACCCGGCATGGTCAGCGCTATGCTGATCAGGTTGCGGTTGCGCTCCTGCTGGGAGTCCATGAAGGCACCAATTTCCCGCAGCAGCATGTCGACCACGGGCTGTTGATCGATCTCGGTCACCTGGGTGACATGCTGATCGAGCTCCTTGCCATCGAGATCGTACAGGCTCAGCTGCAGATAGCCGCGGCCGAGCTTGGCGGACACAAACTGAAAGCGATGCTTGATGGTGGTCAGGGAGATGGCGCGCCGCCCGCCGGTAGAGGCTTGCGGTGAGGTCTCCTTGATCAGGCCATGCTCGATCAGTTGCCGGGTTATTTTGGTCACGCTGGCCGGGGCCAGCTGACTCAACTCGGCAATTTTGACCCGCGAGATGGGGCCTTGCAGGTCGATGAGCCGATATACGGCTGCACTGTTGACCTGCTTGATAAGATCTACGTTTGCTATTTGTCCGCCAGTCATAGTGTCACTGTGTTGTGTAGTGTCCGTTAACCACGGTCCCGCAGACCGTGAAGGTCTGATCAAAGACAGTCAGGTTGGCTATTTTTCCGACCTGGATACTACCGAGACGTGAGTCCCATCCAATGGCGCGAGCGGGATAAAGAGTGGCCATTCTCAGTGCTTCATCGAGCGGTAATCCGACCTGTTTGACCAGATTCTCCACCCCCTCAATCATGGTGAGGGCAGAGCCGCCGAGTGTACCATTCTCGTCGACGCACTGACCATCGCGGAAATAGACGGTTGCGCCACAAAAATCAAACTTCTCAAAGCCTTCCGGCGCGCCGGCAGGGGCGGTCGCGTCGGTGACCAGCACCAGCCGCTCCCCCAGCATCTTGTGGGCCAGGCGCACGTTGGCCCAGTGCACATGGTGTCCATCGACGATGACGCCGGCATAGACATCCTTGCGATCATAGATGGCACCCACCACACCCGGCTCGCGGCCGTTCACGGTCGGGGTCATGGCGTTGTAGAGGTGGGTGGCAAAACGGATGCCGTCATCAAAGCCGGCCATGGCCTGATCGTAGTTGGCGGCGGTATGGCCGGCGGAGACCAGTATGCCTGCCTCCACCAGCTGACGGATGTGCTCGGGCTTGTTGCGCTCCGGTGCCAGGGTGATCTTGGCGATGGCATCGCTGTTGGCGCAGAAGAAGTCGATCATCTCGTCGGCGGGCTGACGGATCTGGGCGGCCGGGTGTATGCCTTTGCGCTTGAGGTTGGTGTAGGGGCCTTCCAGATGCACGCCCAGCACTTCATTCGGGTGCGCGGCCATGTAGTCGCGGGTCACGGCGACGGCCCGCTTCATGTCCGCATCCGGGCTGGTGATCAGGGTCGGCAGGAAGCTGGTGGTACCGGATTTGAGGTTGGCGGCCTGCATGATCGCCAGTGTCTCTGTGGAGATGTCGGTGTTGAACATGACGCCGCCACAGCCGTTGAGCTGCACGTCGATAAAGCCGGCGCAGAGGTTGGCGCCATGCAGATCATGTCGCTCTATGCCGACAGGCAGCTCGGCCTGACGCTGGATGGCGACAATCTTGTCGCCCTCGATCACGACCCCGTAACCGGTCAGCACACAGCTGCCGGTGTAGAGGGTGCAATTGGTCAATGCGTACATGGTGGCTCCTTACAGACGGCCGATGTTGGCGGCTTCGAGCTGCTGGAAGTAACGCACCGTCTTGACCTTGAGCTCCATGGTGGAGGGCTCGTCGCACACCATCATTCCCTTCGGATGCAGTTGCAGGGTGGAGATGGTCCACATGTGGTTGACGCTGCCTTCCACTGCTGCTTGCAGGGCCTGGGCCTTGCCGTGGCCAGTGACCAGGATCATGATCTCTTCGGCGTCCATCAGGGTGCCGACACCCACGGTCAGCGCCAGCTTGGGCACCTGCTCCATGTCACCGCCGAAGAAGCGGGAGTTGGCGATACGGGTGTCCTCGGTCAGGGTCTTGACCCGGGTGCGGGAGGAGAGGGAGGAGGCCGGTTCGTTGAAGGCGATGTGACCGTCATTGCCGACGCCACCCATGAAGAGGTTGATCTTGCCATAGGACTTGATCTTGTCCTCATAGCGCTTGCATTCGGCCACCAGATCCTCGGCGTTGCCGTTGAGGATGTTGATGTTCTCCGGACGGATGTCGATGTGACAGAAGAAGTTGTTGTGCATGAAGCTGTGGTAGCTCTCGGGGTGATCTTCCGGCAGGCCGACATATTCGTCCATGTTGAAGGTGACCACGTGCTCGAAACTTACTTCACCGGCTTTATGCAGCTCGATCAGGCGCTTGTAGGTGTTGAGCGGGGTGCCGCCGGTGGGCAGGCCCAGTACGAAGGGGCGATCGGCCGTGGGTTTGAACCCATTGATACGGTCAACGATGTAACGGGCAGACCACAGACCCACTTGGCTGGCAGATTTCAACGGGATCAGGCGCATTGTAGATACCTCTGTACGGGTTGCTGCCGGGGTGTCGGCGGCAAATATGCTAGGACGGATTCAAGTTGTTTTATAGCGTAAATAAAGATTGCGAACTAAGCCACATGTATCCGCTACCTTTATCTCGTTTGGGTGATAATGATCACGATTACAGGTTTATTAATTTGCGCAGCGAAATAAAAGCCCTAGACTGCCAATCAAGCCTTGATGGCTTATGCGTCAAACGTGATAAGCACTTAATTTCTAGAAAAACATTAACTAAGGAGAGGAACCGTGAACATTCTCGGTTATTTGCAAAAGATCGGCCGTGCCCTGATGGTGCCGGTAGCGGTATTGCCTGCCGCCGCGATCCTGATGGGGGTTGGCTACTGGATTGACCCTAACGGTTGGGGTGGTGACAGCGCGCTGGCCGCCTTCCTGATCAAGGCCGGTGCTGCCATCATTGACAACATGTCAGTGCTGTTTGCTGTCGGTGTTGCCTACGGCATGTCCAAGGACAAAGACGGCTCTGCCGCACTGGCCGGTCTGGTCGGTTTCCTGGTCGTGACCACACTGTTGAGCCCGGGTGCCGTTGCCCAGATCAAGAGTATCGCGATTGAAGATGTACCCGCGGCTTTTGGCAAGATCAACAACCAGTTTATCGGCATCTTGACCGGTGTGATTGCCGCCGAGCTCTATAACCGCTTCAGCAGTGTTGAACTGCACAAGGCGCTGGCTTTCTTCTCCGGCCGTCGTCTGGTGCCGATCGTGACCTCAGTGGTGATGATCATCGTCTCCTTCATCCTGATGGCCGTTTGGCCTGTCATTTACGGTGGTCTGGTGGGCTTTGGTGAATCCATCGTCAGCCTGGGCTCTACCGGTGCCGGTATCTACGCCTTCTTCAACCGTCTGCTGATCCCGATTGGTCTGCACCACGCCCTGAACTCAGTGTTCTGGTTCAACGTGGCCGGTATCAACGACATCCCGAACTTCCTGGGCGGTCAGGGTACCATTGATGCCGCACTGGCTGCCGGCAAGAGCCTGGATCAGGTGAAAGGCGTTGTCGGTATGTATCAGGCTGGCTTCTTCCCCATCATGATGTTCGGTCTGCCGGGCGCAGCCTTGGCCATCTATCACTCCGCCAAGAAAGAGAACAAGGACAAGGTTGCATCCATCATGATCGCCGCCGCCTTCGCTTCTTTCTTCACCGGTGTGACCGAGCCGCTCGAGTTCTCCTTCATGTTCGTGGCGCCGGTGCTCTATGTCATCCACGCCCTGATGACAGGTGTCTCTGTGTTCATCGCCGCCAGCATGCAGTGGATGGCCGGTTTCGGTTTCAGTGCCGGTCTGGTGGATATGGTGCTCTCCAGCCGCAACCCGCTGGCGACCCAGTGGTACATGTTGCTGGTACAGGGTCTGGTGTTCTTCGGTCTCTACTACGTGGTATTCCGTGCCGTCATCGTCAAGTTCAACCTGAAAACTCCGGGTCGTGAAGATGACGAAGCCGTACCGGCACAGGCTCAGACCACTGACCGCACCGAACTGGCTCGCCAGTATCTGGAAGTGCTGGGTGGCCAAGACAACCTGGTGACCATCGATGCCTGTATCACCCGTCTGCGTCTGACCCTGAAAGACCGCAGCATAGTGGATGAGCGCAAGCTCAAAGCCCTGGGCGCGGCCGGTGTGGTCAAGCTCGGTGAACAGAACCTGCAGGTGATTCTGGGCCCCTTGGCCGAGATCATTGCCGGTGAGATGAAGGCCCTGCGTTAATCGGGCGCCAAGCTCGCCTCAAGTCTAAGTCCATTGTTGACATAACTAGGGCCCCGCCACGGGGCCCAATATAAAAAACGCCAAGAAAATCCAACCTTTACTTCAAATGAGAGCAGCAGTTATGAACTTGAAACATTCTCTGTTAGCCATTGCCATGTCTACGATTTTTGTCAGCCAGGTACAGGCAGCCGATGCCGCCAAGCAAGCCGTGGTCGACTCCCTTGCCAGCAACCTGGTGGTCAAGTACGAAGTCGTCACCAACGACGGTGCCGGTGCCGGCCTCGATTGCCAGGCGCTGGGTTCCGAGTGGGCGAGCTGTGGCGTGGCCAAGCTGCACCTGACCAATACAGGTGCTGACGTGACCTCCAAGGATTGGGGTATTTATGTCTCTTCCATCCGCCGTATCCAGCGCGTCGACAACGACCAGTTCACCATCACCCATCTGACCGGCGACCTCTATCGTTTGACGCCAACCGAGCAGTTTAAGGGCTTTGCCAAGGATGCCACGGTCGAAGTGCCGCTGGTGGTGGAATACTGGGTATTGTTCGAATCTGACATCATGCCAAGCTGGTATGTGGCTGCCGACGGCGCCGAGCCCAAGGTGATTGCCAGCATGAGCAACATCGACGACGCCAGCACCTACGAGAAGCCGATGCCGGCCGATGGCTGGAAGCGAACCAAGGATGACAACAACATCCTGATGAACAGCGAGACCCGTTTCGATGCCAACCTGACCAGCAGCCTGCTGCCAGCCAGCAAGATTGATGATCAGATACTGCCGACCCCGCTCAAGCAAGTGATCAAATCGGGTCCGCAAGTGGACTTCTCCAGCATCAAGCTCAACGCGCTGGACTTGCCAAGCGATCGCGCCGAAGCCCTGAAGGCTCAACTGACCAAGCTGGGTGTTACCCTCTCCGACACCGGCTATCCAGTGACCATCAAGCTCGGCAGCAAGCTCAAGCAGGCCGAAGGTTATGACATGACTATCGGCAAGCAGGGTACTGTGATCCAGGGGCACGACATCGAGGGTGCCTTCTGGGGCGCGCAATCCCTGCTCTCCCTGCTGGGGGTGAACGACAAGCTGGTGAGCCAGATGAGCGTCGAGGATGCGCCGCGTTTTGAATACCGCGGCATGCAGACCGACGTGGCCCGTCACTTCCGTAGCCTCGAAACCATGAAGAAGCTGGTTGACCAGATGTCAGCCATGAAGCTCAACAAGTTGCACCTGGGGCTGACCAACGATGAAGGCTGGCGTCTGGAGATCCCGGGTCTGCCTGAGCTGACGGACGTAGGCAGCCAGCGTTGCCACGATCTGTCTGAAACCAAGTGCCTGATGCCGCAGCTGGGTTCCGGCCCGACCAGCGACAACCAGGGTTCCGGTTTCTACAGCAAGTCCGACTACATCGATTTGGTGCGTTATGCCAAGGCCCGTGGTGTCACCGTCATCCCCGAGATCAACATGCCGGCGCACGCCCGTGCTGCCGTGGTCTCCATGGAAGCGCGTTACCAGCGTCTGATGAGCGAGGGCAAAGAGGCCGAAGCCAACCAGTTCCGTCTGACGGATCCGGCGGATACCTCCAACGTCACCTCGGTGCAGTTCTACGACAAGATGTCCTTCATCAACCCTTGCCAGCCGGGTGCAGCCACCTTCGTGAGCAAGGTGATGGATGAAGTGGCCCAGATGCACCAGGCCGCCGGTCAGCCGTTGACCGCCTGGCATTACGGTGGTGACGAGGCGAAGAACATCATGCAGGGCGGTGGCTATCAGGATCCGGCCGTTACCCAGAAAGCCGATCTTGTCGCCTGGAAGGGCAACGTCGACTCCAGCAAGCAGGACAAGCCGTTCGGCAAATCGCCGGTCTGCCAGAAGATGATCGAGGATGGCAAGATCAAGGACGTGGCCGAGCTGCCGGTTTACTTCGCCAAGGAAGTGAGCGAGCTGGCGAAAGAGCGTGGCTTCTCCACCCTGCAGGCATGGGAAGATGGCCTCAAGTACGCCAATAGCGCCAAGGATTTCGCCACCGACAAGACAGTGGTCAACTTCTGGGAAACCCTCTACTGGGGTGGCTTCAACGAAGCGATGAAGTGGGCGCACAAGGGTTATGACGTTGTGCTCTCCAACCCGGATTACCTCTACTTCGACTTCCCGAATGAGGTACACCCGGCCGAGCGTGGCTACTACTGGGCAACCCGTTTCAATGACACCCGCAAGGTGTTCGCCTTTGCCCCGGAAAACCTGCCGCAGAACGCCGAGACCTCGGTTGACCGCGACGGCAACGCCTTCGTGGCCAAGGGGGACCAGGATCCGGTCAAGTTCCGCGGTATCTCCGGTCAGCAGTGGAGTGAAACCGTGCGAACCGATGCCCAGTACGAGTACATGGTCTACCCGCGTATCTTCTCCGTGGCCGAGCGTGCCTGGCACAAAGGTGGCTTCGAGCTGAACTATGTGAAGGGCCGCGAGTTCTCCGGCGAGACCAAGCATGTCAACAAGTCCACCCTCAATAAAGAGTGGAACCAGTTCGCCAACCTGCTGGGTCAGCGCGTGCTGCCGAAGCTGGATCAGGCTGGTGTTGAATACCGCCTCTCAGTACCGGGCGCCAAGGTCATCAATGGCAAGCTTGAAGCGAACGTGGATCTGCCGGGCTTGCCCATCCAGTACAGCCTGGACGGCAGCACCTGGACTGCCTACGACGCCGCGGCCAAGCCGAGCGTGACCGGCAAGGTCTACCTGCGTACCACCAGTTTCGATGGCCAGCGCACCAGTCGTGTCACCGAGCTGAACTGATAGCAGCCAACCGCTAACACTAGGCGGGTCGCAAGACCCGCCTTTCCCAAGGCCGACACTGCATCGGGTTTGGGAAAGGTTGACTGTGCGTGTGAGCCTTTGTTGTGTGTGTGTATTGTCTGTTTTTGTTTTTCATCACCTTGAACCCCGCCCAGTGCGGGGTCTTTTTTATCCGTCATGGCATTCGGCTGGGGGGCACGTGCCGTTTTGGCCTGCCCGCGCCCCGAATTGGGTAAATTCAGGTTGAGACAGGGCGCGTAATGAGGGATCATAACCGGCTTGATGGCGGGGGGATGAGGGTGCCAGCCGGCACAACTTCCGCCAGTGACGCATTTTTGAGGTGAGCCATGAGTCAGGCGAACAGCCCAACTAACTTTATTCGTCAGATCATTGATGAAGATCTGGCCAGCGGTAAGCACAACCACGTGCATACCCGTTTTCCGCCCGAGCCGAACGGTTATCTGCATATCGGCCACGCCAAGTCAATCTGTCTGAACTTTGGCATCGCCCGTGACTATCAGGGCCAGTGCAACCTGCGTTTCGATGACACCAACCCGGTGAAAGAAGACATCGAGTACGTGGAGTCCATCAAGCAGGACGTGCAGTGGCTCGGCTTCCAGTGGAGCGGCGAGATCTGCTACTCCTCCGACTATTTCGACAAGCTGCACGGCTACGCCATCGAGCTTATCGAAAAGGGTCTGGCCTATGTGGACGAGCTCTCTGCGGAGCAGATGCGCGAGTACCGCGGCACCCTGACCGAGGCCGGCAAGAACAGCCCGTTCCGCGATCGTCCTGTGGCCGAGAACCTGGCGCTGTTTGCCAAGATGAAGAACGGCGAGTTTGCCGAAGGCACCGCTTGCCTGCGTGCCAAGATCGACATGGCGTCCCCCTTCATGGTGATGCGCGATCCGGTTATCTATCGCATCAAGTTTGCCCACCATCACCAGACCGGTGACAAGTGGTGCATCTATCCCATGTACGACTTCACCCACTGCATCTCGGACGCGCTGGAAGGGATCACCCACTCCATCTGTACCCTGGAGTTCCAGGACAACCGTCGTCTGTACGACTGGGTGCTGGACAACATCACCATCGACTGCCACCCGCGTCAGTACGAGTTCTCTCGTCTGAACCTCGAATACACCGTCATGTCCAAGCGCAAGCTGAACCTGCTGGTGACCGAGAAGCACGTGGATGGCTGGGACGATCCGCGCATGCTGACCGTTTCCGGTCTGCGTCGTCGTGGCTACACCTCTGCCTCCATCCGCGAGTTCTGCAAGCGCATTGGCGTGACCAAGCAGGACAACATAGTCGAGATGAGCATGCTGGAAGCCTGCATCCGTGACGATCTCAACGAGAACGCACCGCGCGCCATGGCCGTGCTGCATCCGGTGAAGGTGGTCATCGAGAACCTGGCGGCCGACGAGGTGCTGACCGCACCGGCGCACCCGAACAACGCCGAGATGGGTACCCGTGAACTGAACTTTACCCGCGAGATCTTCATCGACGAAGCGGACTTCAAAGAAGAAGCGAACAAGCAGTTCAAACGACTGGTGCTGGGCAAGGAAGTGCGCCTGCGCAACGCCTATGTGATCAAGGCCGAGCGGGTCGAGAAGGATGCGGATGGCAAGGTGACCTGCATCTACTGCTCCTACGATCCCGAGACCCTGGGCAAGGATCCGGCGGATGGTCGCAAGGTGAAGGGGGTGATCCACTGGGTCAGCGCCACTCACTCCCTGCCGGCCGAGATCCGTCTCTACGATCGTCTGTTCAAGATGCCGAACCCGGGTGCCGAGGATGACTTCGAAGGGGCACTCAATCCGGATTCGCTGGTGATCATCGAAGGCGCCCGCGTCGAGGCTTCCCTCAAGGACGCCAAGCCGGAGTTTGCCTACCAGTTCGAGCGCGAAGGATACTTCTGCGCCGACAACAAGCTCTCCAGCGCCGAGCACCTGGTGTTCAACCGCACCGTGGCCCTGCGTGACGTCTGGGGCAAGGCCGAGGCCTGATGGCCAAAGCCTGACAAGCAGAGGGCAGGGGAGACCCTGCCGCTCTTGTCCAGATTACGGATGCAAAAAAGCCAGCGTTATGCTGGCTTTTTTATTGACCGGTGCAAGCGTCTATGAATCTTCGTGCTTGCAGTCGCCATTGGCGCAGTGGCCGTACAGATAGAGGCTGTGATTGGTCAGGCGAATGTTGTGATGCTTGGCGATATCGCGCTGGCGCTGCTCGATCACCTCATCGGAAAACTCGATCACCTTGCCACAATCGAGGCAGACCAGGTGGTCGTGGTGTTCCTGGGTGGCCAGCTCGAATACCGACTTGCCACCTTCGAAGTGGTGACGGGTAACAATACCGGCATCATCAAACTGGTTGAGAACGCGATATACGGTAGCGAGACCAATCTCTTCACCCTGGTCGATCAGTCGTTTGTACAGATCTTCCGCACTGGTGTGCTGGCAATCCGGCTGTTGCAGGATTTCCAGAATTTTGACGCGGGGCAAGGTGATCTTGAGCCCGGCCTTTTTTAACGCTTGGTTGTTGTCTGCCATATTCTACTTATTCGCATTCTCGAAGGTGTGGTTATTCTGATTGACTGCCGCTGGAATGGCAACCACGAACTCGCTTGGCCTGTCATTATAGGTCGTAGCCAACCTAAAAATAAACCCAGTAATTCAAGGGCTTTAGCGCAAAGTCCGCCATCTGGCCGAATTGATCAAATCCTGTCGCCGGCTTGCTCAGCGGACGAATGTTGATAAGATGTAACCTTCTTCACTGTCTGGTCGGATGAGATCCATGGATTGGCTTTTTGACAACGCGGCCTGGGTGCGGCGCGCCCTCAACGCCTGGCCTCCCTTCTGGGGCGCCGGCATCAAGATAGAAACCCTGAGTGATGACTTCCGTTTTTGCCGGGTGACGTTGAAGTCACGCTGGTGGAACAAGAACGCCAACCGGACCCAGTTTGGCGGCAGCATGTTTGCGATGACGGATCCCATCTATCCGCTGATGCTGATGGGCTATTTCAAGAACCGCTATTACGTCTGGGACAAGGCGGGCAGCATCAATTACATCAAGCCGGGCAAGGGCAAGCTGGTGGCCGAGTTCAACCTGACCGACGGCAAGCTTGCCGAGATTGCGGCGGCGACCGAGGGGGGCAACAAGCACTTCCCCGAGTTCGAGGTCACGGTGCAGGACAAGAGTGGCGAGCTGGTGGCCCAGGTCAAACGCACCCTCTATGTGCGTGCCAAACCCGAGCACAGAGGTGGCTGAAAAGATCGGATCGCAAAAACAACAAGGGCCCCGTCGGGGCCCTTGTTGTCAGAGGTAGCTGGCTTGCCGGATCACTCCAGCTCGGCCAGGCACATCTCTTCATGCAGCTGCTTGCACCAGCCCTTGACGCGCTCGGCGGTCAGTTCCGGCTGGCGATCTTCGTCGATACCCAGACCCACGAAGTGCTTGTCATCCACCACAGCCTTGGAGGCTTCAAACTCGTAACCGGCGGTTGGCCAGTTGCCGATGATGATGGCGCCTTTGGCTTCGACGATGTCACGCAGTGTGCCCATGGCGTCGAGGAAGTACTCGGCATAGTCTTCCTGATCGCCGCATCCGAAGATGGCAACCAGCTTGTTGGTGAAGTCGATCTCTTCCAGCTCGGGGAAGAAGTCATCCCAATCGGCTTGGGCTTCGCCGTAATACCAAGTCGGGATACCGAACATCAGCAGATCGAAGCTGTCGATGTCGGCCTTGCTGCTCTTGGCAATGTCACGGACTTCAATCAGTTGTTTGCCCAGTTCTTTCTGGATCATCTTGGCGACAGCTTCGGTATTACCGGTATCGCTGCCGAAAAACAGACCTACACTAGCCATAGTGTTTAGTTACCCGTATCTGGTGTTAATGCTTAACGGTCAGATTGCGATGCCTGCTGCGAAAGCAGACTCAATCTGTTGCTTCAGGATAGATTGGATCAGCTCGGCTCGGCTGACGTTCTGTTGTAACGCAAGTTGGTTCAGGCGCTCCAGCAACTCGGCCTCCACCTTTAACTCGACCCGTTTCAAACCGTTCTCGCGATCGCGCTTAAGCTGGTTGCGCTTGTTGATCTTGAGTTGGGTCTCACGGGGGAGTGGATTGGTCTTTGGCCTGCCGGGGCGCTTCTCATTTGCGAACAGATCCAGTGTTGTTCGATCAGTTTGCTGTTTGGCCATACATCACAGATGAAAATAAGTTAGCCGATCCCTGAGCCTTCCCAGCCCAATTCGATCAGCCCCTTGGCGACAAAACCCGCGCAACCCAGACAGAGTACCAACCAGACGATGACTCGACCAAAACGGGGCACGTTGCCGCGTTTGAGTACGTCGTGAATGGCCAGGCCAATCAATATGAAAATGGCCAGCAAGAATAACTTCAGGCCTAGACTCTCAATCAGATCGATATGTTCACTTAGCATGGATTGCGCACACTCCTTATGACGGGCGCACTATATCACAAAGGATTTGAAACTGTTAACCGCCTGTCGACAGGAAATCCACAACCAATTTGTTGAACAAAACCGGCTTTTCGGCGTGCAGCCAGTGGCCTGTTCCGGCGATGACGCGCGCCTTTGCCGCCGGAAATTGTGCCATCACAGTGTCGGTATATTGGGGCTGCATATAGTCCGAATCGCCGCCCTTGATAAAGAGTGTCGGCCCTTCGAATCGATGCTGGTTGTCGGGCCAGCCCATGATGTTGGCGTAATTGCGCTCAAGGGCCGCTACGTTGAAACGCCAGCCCCAACCGGACTCTCCCTTGGCGAAGGATTTGAGCAGGAACTGGCGTACGCCGGCGATCTCGATGTGCTCGGCCAAAATGGCCTCTGCCTCGCTGCGGCTCTGCACTGGCTGGCGCAGGGTGGCGTTGAGACTGGCGAACACATTCTGATGGCGGGAGTGGGGATAGGCGACAGGGGCTATGTCGGCCACCACCAGCCTTGCGACCCGGGCGGGAGCCTGCTTGGCCAGTTGCATGGCGACCTTGCCGCCCATGGAGTGACCGACCAGGGATACCTGATCCAGGGCCAGGGTATCGAGCAGGGCGAGCACGTCGGCAGCCTGCTGGGGATAGCTCATCTCATCGCTGTGAAAAGAGGCGCCGTGGTTGCGCAGATCCACGCTGATGACGCGATAGTGTTCGCTCAGGGTGCGTGCCAGCAGCCCCAGGTTGTCCAGGCTGCCGAACAGACCGTGGATCAGCACAACGGCCGGGCCCTGGCCCTGTTCCTTGAAGTTCAATAATGGGTTTTGTTGCAAAATGACACCTTGTCGGTCGTGGGCTTTTTTGCCTGATTTTTAACACACTGAAAGAAAAGGATTTCATTCCTTGAGGGTCATTTTTTTGTGGTTTTTTTTCAAAAAAAATGACCCTGGATGCGCTATCAGTGCGGAGGATCACACACTTGGCCCCGTATTATGCCGTATTCTCGATGAGATTCATGCACATCTGCCAGCCCTTGGCTTGGGCTGCCGGGTTTGCCTATGTATAATCGCCGCATCCGAATTTCGACGAGTCCAGCGCATCCCTATGAAAACCATCGAGCTTGATGACGATCTCTACTTCTATATCGCCAGCCAGACCCGGCACATTGGTGAGAGTGCCTCCGATATCCTGCGCCGTCTGCTGGAACAGCCCACGCACATAACAGTGCCGGTTGCCGAGCCTGTGGACCTCCCCCAGCCGAGCGTCGCCACCGATGCCATGGGGCTGCAGGCCCTGCTCGACTCTGGCGAGCTGCAAAAAGAAGAGAAGTCCATCAACCGCTTCATGCAGGTGCTCAGTACCCTCTATCGGGATAATCCGGTCGGGTTTACCCAGGCCACCGAAATCAAGGGGCGCAAGCGCGTCTATTTCTCGCGGGATCCCGAGGCACTGCGTGCCAGCGGCAGCACCACCAAGCCCAAGCCGGTGCCGGATACCCCGTTCTGGGTGATCAGCAATACCAATACCAGTCGCAAGCAGAACATGGTGGCCCAGATGATGGCCAGCATGGGCTACGACGAGGCGCTGATCGCCCAGGTAAGCAGCGCGATTTAACGGTTCATCAAGTTCAGGCCTTGCCCGGCAAGGCCGCCATCAAGCAAGGATAACGCCATGGCTCAGCATTCCCACGCCGGTCAGCCGGCTCGTTTAAGTGACCTGACCAACATTCCCCGTCTGGTCAGCGCCTACTACCTCAACAAGCCTGACATGAGCCGCCCCGAGCAGCGGGTGGCCTTCGGCACCTCCGGCCACCGTGGCAGTGCCTTGCACAATGCCTTTACCGAATCTCACATCCTGGCGGTAACCCAGGCGCTGGTGGAGTATCGCCAGCAGGCCGGTATCACGGGCCCGCTGTTTGTCGGTATGGATACTCACGCCCTGTCTGAATCCGCCTTTGCCAGCGCGGTGGAAGTGCTGGCGGCCAACGGCGTCGAGACTCGCATTCAGGCTGGTATGGGCTTCACGCCGACGCCGGTCATCTCTCACGCCATCCTGCGCCACAACGCTTGTAAACCCGCTGTGCGCGCTGACGGTGTGGTGATCACCCCGTCCCACAATCCGCCGGAAGATGGCGGCTTCAAGTACAACCCGCCCCACGGTGGCCCCGCCGAAGGTGAGATCACCAAGTGGGTGGAAGACAGGGCCAATGCCATTCTGGAAGCCGGTCTGGCCGGCGTGAAACGCATGCCATTCGCCGATGCCCTCAAGAGCCCCTTCGTGGTTGAGCACGACTATGTCACCCCCTATGTGGACGACCTGAAAAACGTGCTGGATCTGGAAGCCATCAAGAAAGCGGGCATCAAGATAGGTGTGGATCCGCTGGGCGGCTCAGGCGTCGCCTACTGGGACGTCATCGCCAAGACCTATGGTCTGAACATCGAGGTGGTCAACTATCGTGTCGACCCAACCTTCTCCTTCATGACCCTGGATAAAGACGGCAAGATCCGGATGGATTGCTCCAGTCCGTTTGCCATGGCGGGCCTGATTGCCCTCAAGGACAAGTTCGACATCGCCCTTGGCAACGACCCTGACTACGACCGTCACGGCATCGTCACCAAGGCGGGTCTGATGAACCCGAACCACTATCTGGCGGTGGCGATCCAGTATCTGTTTACCCATCGCACCGGCTGGCCCAAAGCGGCTGCCGTCGGCAAGACGCTGGTCTCCTCTTCGATGATCGACCGGGTTGCCGGCGAGATTGGCCGTACCCTGAAAGAGGTGCCGGTCGGCTTCAAGTGGTTCGTGGATGGCCTCTACAGCGGCGAGTTTGGTTTTGGTGGCGAGGAGAGCGCAGGCGCCTCCTTCCTGCGTAAAGACGGCACCGTCTGGACCACCGACAAGGATGGCTTCATTCTGGCGCTGCTGGCGGCCGAAATTCTGGCGGTCACCGGCAAGGATCCCCAGGTGCATTACGATGCACTGGAAGCCAAATTCGGCCGCTCCAGCTACCGCCGTATCGATGCCCCTGCCAACAGCGCGCAAAAAGCCGTGCTCTCCAAGCTGGATCCGGCACTGGTCGAAGCCTCTACTCTGGCCGGTGAGCCCATCATTGCCAAGCTGACCCGCGCACCGGGCAACGATGCCGCCATCGGTGGCCTCAAGGTGGTGACCGAGAACGGCTGGTTCGCGGCGCGTCCCTCCGGTACCGAGTCCATCTACAAGATCTACATGGAGAGCTTCAAGGGCGAGGCACACCTGGATCTTATCCAGCAAGAAGCCCAGCAGATTGTCTCTGCTGCGCTGGCCAAGGCGGGCGTCTGACCCATGCCGTTGGCGGGCTGAATTGAACATCGGATAGATAGCAAGAGGAGCCACGGCGGCTCCTCTTTTTTATGGTTCTTTTTCTCGGTTCAGGGGTTTCCCTGCCCGGCCTCAGGCCTTGTCATCGGTGATCGCCGCCCCGGCGATATTCGCCCTGCGGGCTTGCCAGCGCTTGAAGAAGGAGCGCGCCGGCAACTTCATCAGAAACAGGGAGAGCAGGATCACTCCTATGCCGAGCCACTGCCGGCCATCCAGGGTTTCACCGACCATCAGCACGCCCAGGGAGACCGCCACCATGGGGTTGGTGAGGGCCAGCATGCCCATTACCTCGGGGCCATGACGCTTGAGCCCCCACAGCCAGGCCCAGTAGGCCAGCGCCGTGTTGAGCAAAATGAGCCAGACAAGCCCGGGTGCTGCAGCTGGTTGGGGCAGTGGCATGGGGCCGGCCAGCCACCAGGCGAGCGGGATCAGCATCAGGCCGCCGAGCAGCAGTTGCCAGGCGGTGAGGGCCAGCAGATCGCTCACCGGCCAGCGCTGCATCCAGCGGCTGGATTGGCCGATCAGCAGGGTTGCCAGCAGGGCGCATGTCACGCCTATGGGATCCAGATTGGCGGAGGGATTGAGCAGCAGCAAGACACCGGCGAGCCCCATCAGCCCCAGCAGCAACCACTTCAGGGTTGGCCGCGTGCCATCCTGCAACCAGGCCAGCAGCATGAGTACCAGCGGCAGTGTGGCCCCGAGCGTGCCTGCCACTGCCCCCGGTAGCCGGAAGGCAGCCACAAACAGCAGGGCAAAGAAGGCGGCTATGTTGCAAAACGCCAGCAGGAACTGCTTGCCCCAGGGCAGGGGCGGTAGACGCGGATGCAGCAACAACAGGAGCAGCCCGGCCGGCAGCGCCCGCCACACGGCCACCCAGTAGGGGGAGTAGTCAGTCAGGTAGAGGCTGACGACGGCATAGGTACTGCCCCATAGCAGGGGGGCCAGCAAGGCAATCAGCAGTGGCATGGCTTATCTCTTTATAAAGTATCTTTTTGTGAAGATAACTTAGTCTCAAATTGGTTTACTATCAAGTATCTCGATAAAAAGATAAGTGACCAAGATGGACAGTGATCATGTAGATATGCTGCTGGCCCAGTGGGCCCGGCAAAGACCGGATCTCGACTGCTCTCCCATGGGGGTGCTGGGTCGGGTGGCGCGCATGGCGGCGATCGCCGGCCGTGAGGTGAGCGAAGAGCTCAAGACGTGCGGCCTGCTGGGCAGCGACTTCGATATTCTGGCGACCCTGCGCCGGGCCGGTGAGCCGCTGACGCCGACCGCGCTCTATCAAGCCGCCATGTTGAGCTCCGGGGCCATGACGGCCCGGCTCGACAAGCTGGCAGAGCGTGGCCTGATCGAGCGACAGGCGGCGCCGAGCGACAGGCGCAGCCTGCTGGTCTGCCTGACTGCGTCTGGGCGCGAACTGGTCGATCGGGCCGTCGAGCAACATGTGGCGAACGAGCGGCGTTTGCTGGCGCCACTGACCGAGGTTGAACAGGCTCAGTTGGCTGCCCTGCTCAAACGCTGGTTGCTGGAAAACGAGTAATAAAAACGGGCCCGTTGGGCTAATGCCGATCAGTTAAGGATCCATTGACCGATCCTGCTGATGTGTAAAAATCCGAAACCTGTTGATTTGGTTTCGGATTTTTTATGCGTATCGAACAGGCCCTCGACTTCCTTCACGCCAGCAATGCTGCCCAGTTTGAGTCACTCTCCGATCTCATTCCCAACGAGCTCATCACTACCCTGCTCGCCGAAGAGGGCGTCGCTACCCTGCGCCGTCGCCGCATGCCCATGGAGCGTCTGGTCTGGGCCATCATCGGCATGGCCATGTTCCGCCACGTCCCCATGACCCAGCTGGTCAATCAGCTCGATATCCTCTTGCCCGGTGACCGCCCCTTTGTCGCCCCCAGCGCCTTCCTGCAAGCTTGCCAAAAGCTTGGCCACAAGAGCATTGAGCGGCTGTTTCACGAAACCGCCACAGGCTGGCACCAGCAGGCCAATCACCCCGGCTGGGCCGGGCTGCAACTGCTCG
>NZ_JAACGB010000016.1:0-113820 GCF_029237345.1 Aeromonas sp. 2HA2
CCAAAGACGGTTAATCGGGCATTTTTATGGTTGTTCACTGGGGCACCTCGGATGATTGGTTTGGTTGGCGCCTCCAATTCTCCGGGAATGCCCCGAGTGAACAACCTACAGAGAGATCACAGCTAGCTCTCTTCTTCCGCTTGTTTACCCCCATCAGAAACAGACAAGGCGACCCGCAGGTCGCCTTGTCATTTACACCCTTGACGTTGTCAGGTCGTCGCCAGCTTGGCCTGCTCTTCGCCGCGCTTGAGCATGGCGTAGCCAACCCCTGTCACCAGGGAACCGGCGGCGATTGCCAGGATATACATGAACACGTGGCTGATGGCGTTCGGAATGAAGAGCACGAACAGACCACCGTGAGGTGCAACCAGCTCGCAGCCGAACAGCATGGAGAGCGCGCCAGTCAGGGCGCCACCCGCCATGCAGGCCGGAATGACGCGCATCGGATCCTTGGCGGCAAACGGAATGGCCCCCTCGGAGATGAAGCACAGACCCAGTACGAAGGAGGCCTTGCCTGCTTCCTGCTCCGTCTTGATGAACTTGGCGCGCGCCAGGAAGGTGGCGATCCCCATCCCCAGTGCCGGTACCATACCGGCGGCCATCACGGCAGCCATGGGGGCATAGGTTTTGGAGGCGAGCAAGCCGACACCGAAGGCGTAGGCCGCTTTGTTGACCGGACCACCCATGTCGAAGCACATCATGGCACCTATGATGACACCCAGCAGCACGGCGTTGGCAGAGCCCATGTTGTTGAGGAACGCTGTCATTGCACTCATGATGCCCGCAACCGGACCACCCACCACGTAGATCATCACCAGACCGGTGAACAGGCTGGCAAACAGCGGGATGATGAGGATGGGCTTGAGCGCTTCCAGGGTCACCGGCAGGCGCACCTTGTCGCTCAGGTACTTGGCACTGTAACCGGCCAGGAAACCGGCGACGATACCGCCGAGGAAACCGGCGCCCAGGGAGCTTGCCAGCATACCGCCAATCATGCCTGGTGCCAGACCCGGACGATCGGCGATGGAGTAGGCAATGTAACCGGCCAGCACAGGGATCATCAGGGCGAAGGCTGAGGCACCACCGATCGTCATCAAGGCGGCGGCCAGGCTGCCTTCCACCTTGAACGCTTCGATACCAAAGATGAAGGAGATGGCAATGATGAGACCACCGGCCACCACCATGGGCAACATGAAGGAGACACCGGTCAGCAGGTGCTTGTAGGGGCCCGCCTTCTCCTCTTTCTTGGGCTGACTGGCGCCGCTGTGGCGATAGACCTTGGCTTCCAGCCACGCCTTGTCGAGCTCGGCGCGGGTCTTCTTCAGCGCAGCACCGGTACTGGTGCGATACACCTGCTTGCCATCGAAACGGGTCATGTCCACTTCGATGTCGGTGGCGAGGAACACCAGATCGGCGGCGGCAATTTCATCGGCGGTCAGGGCATTCTGGGCACCGACCGATCCTTGAGTCTCGACGCGGATCTGGTAACCCAGCTGCTTGGCCATGGTCTCGAGCGCTTCCGCCGACATAAAGGTGTGGGCCACCCCGGTCGGACAGGCGGTGACTGCGACGATACGTTTGGCCGAGGCCGGCTGGGCGGCGGCGACCGGCGCAGCCTGATGATGATAGACACTGGCACCACTGGCGGCGACGTCAAGCACTGCGGCCGGATCCTGCAAGGCCAGATCCATGCTCCCCTGATAGAGACGCTTGCCGTCGTAGGCGGCGAGATCCACGGGGGCACTTGCCACCACCAGGATCAGATCAGCGGCGGCTATCTGCTCTTTTGAGGGGATCTGGCGCGGTTGTACGCTGGAGCCAACATCGAGTGTGAGCTCCCAACCCGCCAGTTTGGCCTGTTGTTCTATCCGTTTAGCAACGAGAAAGCTGGTGGCAATGCCCGCCGGGCAAGCCGTGACCAAGATTGCTTTCATTGGGCATCTCCTGAGTTTTCCATTGAAGGGGAATGGGTATTGAGTTGAGCAGGGGCAAGGTCATCCAGACGTTGCACACGCACCTGCTCGAGTAAGGGTGTCAACACGTTCATATCGTTAAAACCGACTGCCACCTGACTGACGGCCAGCGCCGAAACGGCGGTGGCCAGACGCAAGGTCTGCTCCGGCGCCCAGCCGAGGCTGAGGCCATGGGCCAGCCCCGCTACCAGGGAGTCACCAGCACCGACGGTACTGACGACCTGCATACGGGGTGGTATGGCCTGCCAGGTGGCATCCGGACCAAACCAGACGAGGCCATCTGCACCGTTGGAGATCACCACATGGGGGATCCCGCTGGCCTGCAGCTCGCGGGCACACTCGGCCTGCTCGCTCAGAGTCTTGATGGGGCGACCGGCCCACTGACTCAGCTCTTCCAGATTGGGCTTGATCAGGGTCGGTGCAGCCTTGATGCCCTCTTTCAGAGCCACGCCGCTGCAATCGAAGATCACCTGCTTGCCTTTGGCCTTGAGCAAGGTAATGAGGCGGGCGCAATAATCAGGCGCCACCCCTTTGGGCAGACTGCCCGCCAGCACAAACCAGTTTGCCTGTGGTGCCAACTCGTCAATTGCGGCCTCAAGGACCTTCACTTCACGCTCGTCAATGATGAGCCCCGGCAAGTTGAGGTCGGTGACCCTGCCAGATTGCTCGGAGATCTTGACGTTGATGCGGGTATTGCCCGCCACGCGCACGAAGTGATCACCCAGGGCTCGCTCGGCAAACAGCGAGACGAAGCTCTGCTGATTGTCAGCGCCGAGCCAGCCGGTCAGCCCGACGTCACGGCCCAGATCTTTCAAGACCATGGCAACGTTGATCCCCTTGCCTGCGGCGCGCAAATTGGCTTCGCTCACCAGGTTCACCTCGCCAAGGGCCATGGCCTCGAGACGAGTGGTGAGATCCAGCGCAGGGTTGAGGGTGATGGTGACGATATCCATCAGTGCGCCCCCTCACCCAGGCCTGCGGCAATGGCGGCACCAATGCCCTTGAGGGCCGCTTCGGCATCCGCCCCTTCTGCGCGAAATGCCAGGCGATGACCGCACTTGACCCCAAGGCCGATCACCTTCATCAGGCTCTTGGCAGAGACGGCTTCACCGCTGCCATCGAGGTTGGCAACACGAATGTCGGATTCGAACTCCTTGGCCACCTTGACCAGCATGGCGCCCGGACGGGCGTGCAAGCCATGGGGGTTGATGATGGTGAAGGTATCAGACAGACCGCTCGCCGGCCCTGCTTGCAACATGGCAAGGCCCTCGGCGCCAGCCAGCGTCGCAAGTTGGCCTGCAGCGGCCAGCTTGGCCAGATTGTCCAGCTGTGGCAGATGGCTCGCATCGCTGGCGCACAGCAGCAACAAGGTGCTGACCGGCAGTTCACCCACGGTGAGTGCGCTACTCGGGGTTGCCAACACCCAGCCGGTCTGGGCAGCTTGCGTACGGGCCAGCCAGACGCCCTCCCCCAGATAGGCAGGGTCACTTGCCAGCAGGGAGCTGACCATGGCGGCCTCGCCCCAACCGGCGGATTTGGCGCGAGCGGCAGCCCCCAGCAACAGTTGGTCACGGTCGTCTGCAGGGAAGTCGGCCAGGGTCAGGAACTGCACTTCTTTCGCCCCGCTGGCACCGGTCAGAATATTGATGATGGTATCGGCATCTGTGGCATTTTTCAGCGCAGCTGCCGCCTGCTCGTCACCCAGCACATGGGTAAGCTGGCGCAAAATGCCCAGATGCTCGTCGGATTTGGCGGCGATACCGATGGCCACATAGGCGATCTGCCCCTCGTCCCATTCGATCCCCTTGGGGAACTGGGCCACCATGACACCCGTGCTCTTGACCAGATGGCGGGTATCCGTGGTGCCGTGGGGAATGGCGATGCCGCTGCCAAGGTAGGTGGCGTGCTGGGCTTCCCGCGCCAGCATGCCGTCCACATAGCCTGCTTCCACCAGACCGGCCTCGGTCAGTTTGCTTGCCAGCAGAGCGATGGCATCCGCCTTGGTCGCCACCGACTGCCCCAGCAAAATCTGCTGCTGTGCCAACTTCAACATAGATATTCTCCATCAGGTTCCGGGCTGGCCGTGCGGCACGCCGGATCAATACAATTGAAAATTCGGGTAATTTGCCTGCTGACAATAGACCGGATTGCATCCCGCCGGAGCGATATCGCATTTTTATACCCGGACATCGATTGCCTACTGACAAGCTGAATCGTTTCACTTACACTCAGACTGAATCGTTTCAGCCAATTGATCAAGTACCCGCAAAGAGTGCTTTTCAATGATATGATCCCGCGCACACTTTTCGGTGCCCTCACCTGGCAGTGACCGTGGGCCTTGCAACTCAAACAGAGCCGATATGATGAAACTGGATGAAATCGCCGCCCTCGCCGGTGTCTCGCGCACCACGGCCAGCTATGTGATCAATGGCAAGGCCGATCAATACCGCATCAGTCAGGCAACCCGTGACAAAGTGATGGCGGTGGTGACCGCCCACAACTACCAACCTGACAGCCGCGCCGCCTCCCTGCGCGGCGGCCAGACCAAGACCCTCGGCTTTATCCTGCCCGACCTCGAGAACGCCAGTTATGCCAAACTCGCCAAGCGCCTCGAACAGGGGGCCCGAGCCCAGGGTTATCAGCTGTTGATCGTCTGCTCGGAAGATGAACCCGCCACCGAGAAAGAACTGGCCGAGATGCTGGCCAGTCGCCATGTGGACGCCCTGCTGGTGGCCAGTTGCCTGCCGCCGGACGATCCCTTCTATCTGCGCCAGCAGGCGCGTGGCATCCATGTGCTGGCCATCGACCGGGCCATGGCCGCCGACAAGTTCGTGACCGTCGCCAGTGAAAACCAGAAGGCGAGCTTTGATCTCACCGCCTCCCTGCTCACCCCAGCGCTCAAGCACATCGCCTTGATCACCGCGCTACCGGCACTCACGATCAGTCAGGAACGAAAAGCAGGCTTCGAGCAGGCCGTCTCCCGCCATACCACGGCCCGCCACCTGTGCGAGGGGGCACATTTCTCCCGCGTCGAAGGCTATCGCCTGATCAAGGAACTTCATCATCAACTCGGCCAGCTGCCCGAAGCACTGGTTGCCACCTCCTACATATTGATGGAGGGGGTACTGGATTATTTGCTGGAACAAGAGACCGACATGAGCCAGCTCGCCATGGCCACCTTCGGCGACGATCGCCTGCTCGATTTCCTCCCCTTTGGCATCAACTCCCTGCCCCAGCAACACGATGCACTGGCCAGCCAGGCGCTGGAGCTCGCCCTCAAGGCCATCAATGGCGAGTACCAATGCAGGCTGCACTACGTAAGCCGGACCCTCAAGCGTCGTCGCTAAGCAGCCCCCTCACGCGCTGGCGGCGACCGCCATCTTCGCCAGCGCGTTTTTCCTCCATTGGCTTGCCAGCCCTTTTCACTCCCCGGCACATAGTTCTGTCATCTTTTATTTCCACCTATTGCGCCCTTCCAGTACAAAATCCGACTTTACAGGCTTGTTTACACTATTTTGATCCGTTAACTTGGCAACCAACTTTTACAACCAACGGGTTTTTCGTAACGATGCGTCCACTCCGATATTGCTAGCCTCCGGTTTCAACCCCGGAGGCGTCTTGATGACACCGCCACTTTCACTCTTTTTGAACACGCAGTTTCTCGATCCGGATGGACACAATGAACACCAAAACCCTGGGTTGTACCCTGTTGATTGCCGGCACCACCATAGGCGCCGGCATGCTGGCCCTGCCGCTGGCCTCCTCATCTCTGGGCGGCCCTGCCACTTTGCTGCTGATGATAGGGCTCTGGGCCCTGATGGCCTTCACCGCCATGTTGCAGGTGGAAGCCAGCCTCAACACCGGCAAGTGGTACCTGCACCAGCTGGCGGATCACCTGCTCGGCCCCTGGGGCAAGGGCATCGCCTCTTTTTGTATCCTGATGCTGTTTTACTCCCTGGCCTCCGCCTACATCAGTGGCGGCAGCAGCCTGCTGGCCCAGGCGCTGGCCGATGCGGGCATGACCATTAGCCAGGAGCAGGCTGCCTGGGCCTTTACCTTGCTGTTCGGTGGCATGGTCTGCGTCGGTACCCGCTCGGTGGATTACCTCAATCGACTGATGTTCGCCGTCAAACTGGTGATCATGGTGGCGGTACTGGGGCTGCTGCTGCCCCGCGCAGAAGGGCAGCACCTGCTCTCCCTGCCGCTCGGCCAGGGGTTGCTGCTGGCAGGCTTGCCGGTCATCTTCACCTCGTTCGGCTTTCACGGCTCCATCCCGAGCGTCATGCTCTATCTGGGGGATTGCCCCAAGCAGCTGCGCCGGGTCTTTGTCTGGGGCTCCGCCCTGCCGCTCATCCTCTACGTGCTGTGGCAAGTGGCCATTTTGGGGCTGCTCGGTCAGCAGACCCTGATCCAGAGCGGCGGCGCGCTCGACAGCCTCCTGGCCAGCGTCGGCAATCTGGTGAGCTGGCCTGCATTTAATCAGGCGATGCATCTATTTGCCGATCTGGCGTTGGCGACCTCTTTCCTCGGCGTGACCCTTGGGCTGTTTGATTTCATGGCCAAAGTGACTCGTCGCAAGGACAACTGGCAGGGCCGCAGCCAGACCGGGCTTATCACCTTCGTGCCGCCCCTGTTGTTTGCCCTCTACTTCCCGCAAGGCTTCATCATGGCGCTGGGCTACGCCGCCATTGCACTGGCGGTACTGGCGGTACTGCTACCGGTCACCCTGGTGTGGCAGAGCCGCAAGCAGGCAGAGGCGCACCACTACCGCGCCCCGGGTGGCGTACTGGCTCTGGGCCTTGCCGGTGCCATGGGGGTGCTGATCGTCGGTGTACAGGTGAGTGTCAGCCTGGGATTACTGCCAGCTCTGTAACCCTGGCTCCATGATGGATAACGAAAGCCCTGCCAACCCCGTTGGCGGGGCTTTTTGCCAGCAGGAGTACAGTAAAACCCAATGATGACTCCTTATCGTGGTCGGTATCACTTAGCCCCGTCATGCCGCTCTCTTCAGCACATACATCGATGTACATACTCATCACTAGCCACGTAAATATGTACATATATGTACAAGTCTTCTACACTGAGTGCAGATTCACCCTTCACGCCCTCTTATCCGGCGTGAACAATACAAGGAGGAGATATGGCCGCAACAGCACAAAAAGCAATGAAAGAAGGCGCCATAGACCCCAGCAAGGCGCTGCCTGTGGTATTCCGCATCCTGGACAAGTGGCAGTGCAACACAGATGAACAACTGACACTGCTCGGCATTTCATCTCGTTCAACATTGAACAAATACAAGGAGTCAAACGGCGGGATCCGTCTCAGCGTGGATATGCAGGAGCGAATGAGCTACCTCCTCAACATCCACAAGAGCCTGAGGGTGCTGTTCAGCGCCGATGACAGCATCTATGGCTGGGTACGCAAGCCCAACAGCCACCCCTTCTTTGCCGGTCGCAGCGCGATGGAGATCATGAAGGGTGGTCGGGTGGCCGATCTTTATGAAGTGGCGACCCGATTGCACGCCTGGCGCGGGGGTATGGCCTGATGCAGGAGCCGCCACTGACCCCATTCCAGGGAGAGCGGGCCTACCGGATCATTCCGAGCCGCTACCCCACTATCTGTGTCTATGAAGATGTGGCCAATGCGGACGAACTGGAGGCGGTATGGGCCATGGAGGCACTGACCAACGACAGGTTGCGGGAGGAGGCGGGAGACTTGTCTCGCGTGCCCAGGGCAGATTGGCTGGTGGGCTTGCACGGGGGCAGCTATGTGATGGCCGCCTTTACCCATATCAATCCGGAAGGGGCCCGTTTTACCACGGGCGATTTCGGTGGCTATTACTGTGCCCCCTTGCTCGATACCGCCGTCAAGGAGACTGTCTACCATCAGGAGCGGATCTTCGGCTACACCGGAGAACCAGCCCAGAAAGTGCAGATGCGGGTGCTCTGTGCCGAGTTCAGTGCCAACCTGGTCGATATCACAGGGGACGCATTTCTCTCCACCCCTCTCTATCACGCCACCAGCTATAGCCAGTCTCAAGTCTTTGCCCTGGAGCAGAAAACCCGGGGGGTGGATGGCATCCACTACCGCTCGGTGCGTCACAGCGGCCACAATTGCCATGTACTCTACCGCCCCTGTCTCATTACCCGGATCCATCAGGCCCAGCATCTGGAGTACCACTGGAATGGCAGTGCCATCGCCAATGTGCTGGAGATCAAGCTGTATGGGGAGTGATATCGAGACGAAACGGCAATAAACTGCCCGCCAGAAATGACAAAAGCCCTGCCGGATTGGCAGGGCTTTTTACATCAACCGATGCAGCGTGAGGGTATCCCCTCACCTGCTTACTGGTTGTGGGTAGCGCGACGGGGGCGACGAGCCTGGGCAGGTTTGCCAGCAGCATCAACCGGACGCTGCGCACCTTGCGGTTTGGGCTTGCCACTGTTGCCGGTGCGAGCACCGCCAGCGTTGCCACCATTGGCAGAGCGACCGGCGCCCTGACGCTGGCCTTGACCTTGCGGACGCGGCGCTGCACGGCGCGGCTCGCTCGGGTCACGAGGCTCTTTGCGCAGGGGCGCGCCGATACCACGGGCAATGTTGTCCAGGGTTTCGCGGGAGGCTTCAAAACCGGCCACCTGCTCGCACGGTATGTTCTGCTTGGTCAGACGCTCGATCGCCTTGATAAGCTTGCCTTCGTCGGCTGCGACCAGGGAGATGGCATGACCGGCAGCACCGGCACGACCGGTACGGCCGATGCGGTGAACATAGTCTTCCGCCACGTTGGGCAGCTCGAAGTTGACCACTTGCGGCAACTTGTCGATGTCCAGACCGCGGGCAGCGATGTCGGTCGCCACCAGCACCTTGACGTTACCATCCTTGAAACCGGCCAGGGCACGGGTACGGGCACCCTGGCTCTTGTTGCCGTGGATGGCGGCGGCGCTGACGCCGTTCTTGTCGAGTGTCTCGGCAACACGGTTGGCCATGTGCTTGGTACGGGTGAAGACCAGTACCTGCTGCCAGTCATTGCTGGTGACCAGATGGCTAAGCAGACCTATCTTGTTGGCCTTGTCACACGGGTGCACCAGCTGCTCGATACGCTCGGCCGTGCTGTTGCGCGGCGCCACTTCGATCACGGCCGGATTGTTGAGCAGGCCGGTGGCCAAATCGCGGATCTCTTCGGCGAAGGTCGCGGAGAAGAGCAGGTTCTGACGCTGCTTGGGCATCAGGGCCAGGATCTTGCGGATATCGCGGATAAAACCCATGTCGAGCATGCGATCCGCTTCGTCAAGCACCAGTATTTCGACTTCATCGAACTTGACGGCATTCTGGTTGTAGAGGTCCATCAGGCGGCCCGGGCAGGCCACCAGCACGTCCAGACCACGGCGAGTCGCCATCATCTGCGGATTGATGCTGACGCCGCCAAACACCACATGGCTGCGCATCGGCAAATGTTTGCCGTAATTGCGCACGCTCTCGCCCACCTGGGCAGCCAGCTCACGGGTCGGGGTCAGTACCAGAGCGCGAATACGGTTCGGAGAAACCTTGCGCTTGCTCTCCATCAGACGCTGCAGCATCGGCAGGGTAAAGCCTGCGGTCTTGCCAGTCCCTGTTTGGGCCGCCGCCATCAGGTCGCGGCCAGCCAGAACGGCGGGGATCGCTTGCAGCTGAATGGGAGACGGGGTGTCGTAGCCTTGCTCGGCAACGGCACGCAACAAGGGTTCGGCCAGACCGAGGGAAGAAAAACTCATAATTACCTGCTAGGGATAGTGGCGCCGGGGATCTGTGGTGGGGCTCCTCTGCTGAGCCGATGCCATCTCACAAGAACTGGGCCTATTGAGAAAACAACGATTTCCCCGGGGAGCAGAGCAAAGGGGAAAGAATAGAGGCGCAGTCTAACGGAGTTGCTGTGGATAAACGAGAAAAATGTGATATTCATCCCAGCACAAACCCAAAAAGTGGGTCAGCGTCCTATTCAGCCCGCACACCTCAGAACTCATTCGAATCAAGCTATGCTGGATGCCAGATAAGATGCGACCATCATCTCAGTCCCGGAACAAGGAGGTTCAGGCTCATGGCAGTTCATATCACACGCATCCACAGGGCATGGCGACCCGTTGCCCTGCTGATCATAGCGCTGGGGGCAAGTCTGCCCCTTGGCGCCAAGCCCCCTTTGACGGTCGCCTGGAATCATTGGCCCCCTTTTAGTTACATCAATCCACAAGGCACTCTGGATGGGCTGGACGTCACCCTGACCAGCCAGATCCTCAGTCAAGCGGGGCTGGAGACGCGTTTTCGCAATCTGCCCTGGGCCCGCGCCCTGCATCTCATTGAGCTGCAACAGCTGGACTTGGCCATGGGAGCGCTCGATACGCCGGAGCGACGCCAGTTCGCGCGCTTCTCTGTCCCCTACCGGCGCAGCACCTTCGTGCTCTTGAGCAACAACCCCATACCGGGCCATGCCAATCCCTGGCAGCGTATCCAGAGCCTCCCCGACTTGTGCCAGCAGACAGCACTACGTCTGGGCAAGCTGCGCGGCACCCGCCCCACCCAGCAGATGGAGGACTGCCCTGCCCTCAAGAGCGCCACCGAATACAATGCCGACGACAGGTTGATCGATCTGTTGCTGGCCCGCCGTCTGGACGGGGTCATCATGGAGTGGCAATACGCACGCTATCGCCTGACAAAGCTGGGGGCCGAGAAGGTTATCAGCTGTCAGTTGTTGCTGCACCACCAGCCCGTCAGCCTGATGTTTGCCAAAGAGGCGGTAAGCGAGGCCGAGATAACTCGAGTCAATGAGGCCATCGCCACCCTGCCCCCGCCAAACATTCGCTTTGCCCCGCCTCCCTGTCGCTTTGGCAATCCAGAGGACGAAGCAATGCCTCGACCAGCATCTGCACAACCCCAGCCAGGCTGACAGTCCCGAAGCATTAAACGCAAACCCATAAAGAAGGCGACCCTGAGGTCGCCTTCTTGCTCTGTTTTTGACAGTGCTTCTTGATCGTGCCCCCGGATCAGCCGGGCACTCGAAAAACCGATCAGCGCAGTTGCGGCGTCTGGGTCAGCACACCCTGATTCTGGGCACGATGGCGCAGCAGGTGATCCATCAACACCAGCGCCAGCATGGCTTCGGCGATGGGCACGGCGCGAATGCCAACACAGGGATCGTGGCGACCCTTGGTGATCATCTCTATGGCTTCACCTTCGGTATTGATGGTCTTGCCCGGCACGGTAATGCTGGAAGTCGGTTTGAGTGCCATGCTCACCACGATATCCTGACCGGAAGAAATCCCCCCCAGAATGCCGCCCGCATGGTTGCTGGCAAAGCCGGCCGGGGTCATCTCGTCCCTGTGCTCCGAGCCTTTTTGCTCCACCACGGCGAAGCCGTCACCTATCTCCACCCCTTTCACGGCATTGATGCCCATCATGGCGTGGGCGATGTCGGCGTCGAGCCGGTCGAAGACAGGCTCGCCGAGGCCCACAGGCACCTTGGTCGCAACAACCTGAACCTTGGCACCGACACTGTTGCCCTCTTTTTTCAGATCGCGCATGTACTGATCGAGCGCCTCCAGCTTGCCCGCATCGGGGAAGAAGAAGGGGTTCTGCTCAATCTGCGCCGCATCGAACGCCTCGGCCTTGATGGGGCCGAGCTGAGAGAGAAAGCCGGTGATCTCGATGCCATGCATCTGCTTGAGATATTTCTTGGCGATGGCACCCGCCGCCACCCGCATGGCAGTTTCACGGGCGGAGGAGCGACCACCGCCCCGATAATCCCGCTGACCATATTTCTGGTGGTAGGTGTAATCGGCATGGCCCGGGCGGAACACGTCCTTGATGTCGGAGTAATCCTTGGAGCGCTGATCGGTATTCTCGATGAGCAGCCCGATGGAGGTGCCCGTGGTCTTGCCCTCGAATACCCCGGAGAGGATCTTCACCTCATCCGGCTCGCGCCGCGGCGTAGTGTAGCGGGAAGTACCCGGCTTGCGCCGATCCAGGTCTATCTGCAGATCCGCTTCGCTTATCTCGAGTCCGGGCGGGCAACCATCGACCACGGCGCCCAGCGCCAGGCCATGGCTCTCGCCAAAGGTGGTGACCCGAAAGAGTTGGCCAAAACTGTTCCCTGCCATGAGTGCTCCTGCTTAGCTCTTGTAAATCGCGAAATGATCCTGGTACTGCTCCAGTTCCGCCTTGGTCATCACGAACACGCCGTGACCGCCGTTCTCGAACTCGACCCAGGTAAAGGGCACTTCCGAGAACTGGGCTTCCAGGTGGATCATGCTGTTGCCCACTTCGACCACCAGCACGCCATCATCCTTGAGGAAGTCTGCGGCATTGGCCAGCAGACGCTTGGTGAGCTTGAGGCCATCGGAGCCGGAGGCCAGCGCCAGTTCCGGCTCGTGACGAAACTCTTCCGGCAGATCCGACATGTCTTCGGAGTCCACATAGGGCGGGTTGGAGACGATGAGATCGTACTTGTCACCGGCGGGCAGATCGCGCATCAGATCGGAGCGGATCGGAATGACCTGCTGCTCCAGACCGTGATCGGTGATGTTGCGCTCGGCCACGTTCAGTGCATCGACGCTGATGTCGATGGCGTCCACTTCCGCATCCGGGAATTCGTGAGCCATGATGATGGCGATGCAACCTGAACCGGTACAGAGATCCATGATCCGGGTCGGTTCATGCTTGAGGAAGGGGGCGAAGCGGTTGGCCACCATCTCGGCAATCGGCGAACGGGGAATGAGTACCCGCTCATCCACGTAGAACTCCCAACCGGCATACCAGGCCTTGTTGGTCAGGTAGGCGGCCGGCACGCGTTCTTGCACGCGGCGAATGATGAGTTCGGCGATGCGATGACGCTCGCTGGTGGTCAGACGGGAGTGGCGCATGCCCGGATCCACGTCAGGCGGCAGATGTAGCGCGGGCAGTACCAGCTGCACGGCCTCATCCCAGGCGTTGTCCGTACCATGTCCGTAGAAGATCCCGGCGTCGTTGAAACGACTCATGGCCCAGCGCAACATGTCCTGGATGGTGTGCATCTCGGCAACCACCTCATCGATAAATATCTTGTCCAAATCCACCTCCAAGTCGAGTAATATCCGGCCCGAGCACCCACTGTATAGCGGGCAAGACGCATACCTGACAAATGAGCCTCTGATGAAAAAAACGCCCTCACCGACGATCGAGGAAAGCCTGCTGTTTCGCGATGCTGTCAAAGGTACCCGGAAAATTAAGCAAGATACCATAAGGGCCGACCTGCGCCCGGTCAAGCAGAAACGCGAACTGCGGGAAAGCCGCGAAAAGCTTGGGGTTGGCCACTTTTTCAGCGACGAGTACCAGCCCCATCTCGACGAGGATGGCCCGACCCGTTACGTGCGTGACGATGTGTCAAAATTCGAGCTGAAAAAACTCAAACGCGGCATCTATCCGCCGGAGATTTATCTGGATCTGCACGGCATGAACCAGAATCAGGCAAAACAGGAGCTGGCCGCCCTGCTCACCCTCTGCCAGAAAGAGAACATCCATGTCGCCTCCGTGATGCACGGCATCGGCAAACACATCCTCAAGCAGCGGATCCCGAGCTGGCTGGCCCAGCACCCCAATGTGCGCGCCTTCCATCAAGCCCCCCGTGAATGGGGCGGCGACAGCGCCATCCTGGTGCTGCTGGACATAGAGGAATAGCGCTCACTTCTCGACGAGCTGCCGTTGCCGTCTGGGTGACGTCAGCAAGGCACCCGGCCTCCACCTTCACACCAAAGCTCCATATGCCTCCCGCAACGAGTAAATCGGCAGCACTATACTGAATATCAATGTGTTATTCGTCATGGAGGTTGCATGTTTACAAAGGGTTCTCATGCCGAGATCAAATCATCTCTCGATGCCATCGGTGCGGCGGTGGCGGTGTTTTCCCTGGATGCGGATGATCGCTTCATCCTGGTCTCGGCCAACGATACCTTTGCCCAGGCATTCGAGCTGGATGTGCCGGGCACCATAGGCAAACGACTCAACGAGATGTTTCCCCGCTACATCACCGGCAGCATAGAGCAGCCGATGCATGACTGTGTCAGCCAGCAAACCGGGCTGGAGAGCGAGCTCCCCATCGATACTCTGTCGCGTACCAGCTGGTGGCGTTTCATCCTCTCCCCCATCATCATTCCCGAACAGTCCCGGATCACCCGCATCATAGTCACCGCCATCGACATCACGGCCAAAAAGCAGTTGGAAGATGCACTTAAAATGAGTCGAAAGCGTTTTGAAGCCGTGGTGAACTCGGCCTATGACGGCATCATCAGCGTCAGCAGCGAATCCCGTATCGAGCTCATCAATACCGCCGCCTGCGAGATGTTCGGGGTCGATGAGAGCTATGTGGGCAAACGGCTGGAAACCCTGTTGCCCCTGCGCTTTCGCTCCAACCACGAGAGCTATTTCAGAGCCTTCAGCAACTCCCCCATCAACTCGCGCCCCATGCACGCCCGCGCCTCCGTCATGGGTCTACGCCGTGATGGCAGCGAATTTCCGCTGGAAGTGACCATCGCCAAGATCAATCTGGGCCAAACCACTGAGATGACCGCCATACTGCGGGACATTTCGGAGCGGGCCCGTCTGGTGGAAGAGCTGAAAGTGGCGGCCACCACGGATCCCCTGACCGGGATCGCCAACCGGCGCCGCTTCGATGAGCTGGTCAAGCAGGAAGTGCAGCGCTGCCAGCGTTTCGGCCATACCATGAGTCTGCTGCTGCTCGACATCGATCACTTCAAGCAAGTCAACGACACACACGGCCATCAGCAAGGGGATCAGGCGATCCTCAGTCTGGTGAGGCGTATTGCCAAGCAACTGCGGGAGGTGGACATACTGGGCCGCTGGGGTGGCGAGGAGTTCATCATCTTGCTGCCGGAAACCTCGCTGGATCTGGCCTGGGCCAGTGCAGAGCGGATCCGGCTAGCCATAGCGTCAGAGAGCCACCCATTGGGCGCCGACATCGAGATCCCGCTTACCGTCAGTATCGGCATCAGCGCCAGTCAAGGCCCACAAGATAACGTCGACAACATGGTGCGCCGGGCCGATACAGCGCTCTATCTGGCCAAAAAACAGGGGCGAAACTGCTGCATCAAAGAGGCAACTGAGCAGCCGTAAGCCGGAATGTGACCACACCAAAGACTCCCCGCGTCAGACCTGAATGATGCTAAATTCAGGTCTGACGCAGCAGCACAGCTAACCGGACCTTGTCCCGCCCACCACTGGAAAGGATCCGCCCACCTGCACCTGCCAGCACCTCACACGCTTTTTGCAACAAGGGTTGATGCGCAGCTCTTGGCAGATGAAACAGTGAATCCCAGATAACCACCCCATCGAAAGGCCCTGCGGGTTGATCATTTTCAATACCTGCCTCGATCCAGACCTGCTCAGGGAAGTCCTGCCGAGCCTGCACCAATGAGGTGGCTGAGTGATCCGCACCCGGCACGTCATAACACATGAGCTGATCAAGAAGGCGACATCATGGCTTGGGCGCAAACTGCTCGAACACCTGCTGGCCGGTCAGGGTGGGCGTCTCGTTCTTCAACTCGTAAAAGTCAGGCTTCTCATCGATGAAGATCTGGCTCGTTAGCTGGAACCTTTCCATCTGGAAAAGACCGGCTGGCACTATGTACTCATCCGTCGGCAGCAGATGATAGAAGAGGTGAGTGCCGCAGGTGGGGCAAAATCCACGCTCCGCCCACTCCGATGATCGATAGGCGACAGGGGCGATCCCGGTGAAGCGCACGTCCGCACCGCAATGCACCGCAAACAGCGGCCCACCCGACCAGCGCCGGCAGGTGGTGCAGTGGCAGAGATTGACCTCCTGGTGATCTCCGGTCGACACAACGATGCCGCCGCACAAACAATGTCCTTGCATAACGCCTCCCTAACAAGATGGATCCAAGCCGTTCTTCGGCCAGATTTCGCATCAGATGAGTACCATGCCTGTCGCACCCTCGCCATTAACTGCCTCACAAAACGTGGCACGGATCCGGCCTATTCACCGCATCTGGGGTGGCGGCGCCTCTATCTGTCTACCAAAGAGGGACACGCTCGCCACGTCCTGCTCTTCACCCATACTCCCGCAAACATTTCTTGAAGCACACTTATCCAGTGTCCTGAATGCAATCCGCCATTCAGCCATTGCATAAGCGCCTGGCAGTTTCCTGCAGGGCGATCCGGTTGCCCTCGGGATCCTGGAATTCCGCCACCCTGATGGTGTCGCCAACCCGGGTAACGGGATACAAACGTTGGGCACCGGCCAGCAAGGCGCTCGCCATCACCTGCTCGATGTCGGCCACCGCCAGATAAATCCGCGTACCATCCAGGCTCGGAACATACGTCTCTCCCCTGACCAGCGCACCGGAACACCCCTCACCCCCTCCAGAGAGCGGGAATAACGCCATTTCGTTGCCATCTATCTCGGCTCGCTCGAACGTGATGCCAAATACGCGACAGTAGAACCCGATAGCTCGTGTCATATCTGTCACCGGAATTTCAAAATGCATGGCGATATTCATCGTGTACCCCTCCTTGTTTATCCCGTTTCTGCCAGCGCATCATCAATCTAGTGTCTAGAGCCCATCACCAAACAGGAAAATGGCGTCCCGCCAGACATATAGTCACGACACGAAACAACCATAATATGCTGAATATTAACAGAGGGTAAATGAACAGCCACCGTCAGATGACGGGTTATATCTTGATAAACAGGATATGCAAGCATGGTAATGCATCTTCCTCCCGGATGAATAAATTGCCTCTATATCATGAAAGGAGGAAGGCAATATGCCTCCCCCTTGCCGTCCAACCAGATATATAAAGGATCCCTTGTATTGATCTCGTTAGCTCCAGTGACGGAGCCTAGCCATCATTATTTGGCCGGCACCAGCGTCCAGGGGTCGCCCTTGCCGGGTTCATTACCCTGAGTCCACCATTTGGCCTGATAAACAGCACCCTTATGACTGACCTTGGCCCCCGCCGTATAAACCTTGGTGATATCCCAAGCAGCATGCCCGTCAACGGGCGGGTCAACCGGATCGACCGGTGCGGGATCGAGCTTGGCGACAATGCGCACTTTCGGCCAGTTGGCATGGGAGCCGTAAAAGTTGGTCACACACTTCTCGTAGTCTCCCGGCACCAGGGCAGAATAGGCGGTCTGAAAACCCACCAGCTCACATTCGAAGGAGTAACCGCCGGGTCTGTCCGGGTAGTACTTCCAGTTGCCATCCCAGTTGGTATAAAGCACATCAGTGGCACCGTTCAGATTCAGGCTGCCGTAGGGGGTCTGCTGCCAGCAGGTGTTCTTCTCGTCGGCCTTGACGGGGATCTGGTAATGCTCGGCCAACCCCTCCCAATAACGGATCCGGTTGACCGGCTGGCCCTTGTCCTTGTTCTGTTCACCGCACTCTATGCCGCCATTGATGACGTTGATGGTGGTGCCAAAGCCATAGCCGATGCCGGCCGCTATCTCGCGCTGGGAGGGCACCCAGGTGCGATCAATCACATGCAGCATGGCGGGCTTGGGCGCCTGGGGGGTGAGGAAAAACCAGATGGCGGATGCCAGGTTCAACCAGGAGTCGGCCACCAGCCCCGGGTTGTTGAGCAGCACAAAGGCATCGCCGTCAAACATCGCCTCGGAGAAGGCGCCGTAATTGAAGTGATAAGAGAGCTGCTTTGCGCCGCGACCGAAATAGCCCTGACCCGTACTGCAGGGCCACTTCTTGTTCTGCCAGTCATTTTGCCCACACCCAGTGGTGTAACCCGCCTGCCCCTCTGACCAGCCCATTTCACGCACATGCACCAATGCCTGTTGCCACTCCTCCAGCGCCAGCGGATTATCAGAAATATTGTCTTTGCTGATATGACCACCCGTCTCCTGGGAAAAATGGGCAAAGGCGGTCACTATGGATTTTTTGCAGATGGCATCCGAATCCCGACCATCGGTATATTCACCACAAAAAGCCGGGAATTTGCCTATGGCCCGCAAGAATCGTTCATAGGTATATTCCGGCGCTGCCATCTGGGTTAAATATTCCCAGTCAGACTCCGTGAACACCCGCTCCACCCGCTTGACGTTATCCGGATTGCTGGCCGCTCTTGGCATGATGGCATCGACAATATTATTTGGCCGAGTTGCCAATGCTTTTGACCAGACGCCATACATGGGATTGGCAGTTTTGCTTTTTTCAACGACGGCCAATTCTGGCGCAGCAATCACATATCCACCGGCATTTTGTGGATCGGGCTGAATATTCATGGCGGCATAACTTGGCAATGCACAGGCAGCAGCAACTAACCAGGCAGAGTGCTTGGGTTTGAACATGGGGTACAGTCCTTGTCTCGGAGAAGTTCATCCCGAGAATAGGCCTTTTTATAACTAAATTCTCATCAAAAATTAAGAAATAAAACGATTCTGTGAGCCATTTCACTTAGTGGCAGTGGGCCATGAAAAGCATATAAAAAGAGAGACTGAATGTCGGCCTGATACGTGGGCATACCACTGGTATGTCGAAACAGAATAGAGAAAGACAAGAGCAGCATGATAATCGCCCGACCTAAGCCTCTTATCCTGGCCATTGGTCATGACAATGACTTGTCTGATGATCCCCGGATTGCCCCGCTGGCAGCAGGGTAATCCGGGGCAGACCACTCACAGGTTCATGCGAGCGAGGATCGCACGGCACGGATCAAAACATTGCGCGGCGTCATGGGCTTGTCGCAAAACTCGCCCACTTCCACCCGGTAGCCATGCTCTTGCAGGAAGAGCGCCCGATCGAGCACCAACCAGATCTCGAGCGGACGACGAAACAGATGGCGCACCAGCTCCATGCGGGCGACATCGCCATAACGCGCCTCCCCCTGCGCCAGAAAAGCAGCAAGATCCATCCCCGCAGGCAGGGCTATCCCCTTGCGCTCGGCCGCCCATTCACAAAACGCCTCGAAGCTGCCGGTGAGCAGGCTTTTTTGCATATTGGGCACCGGCAGGTATTCGTTCACCCCGCGCACCTGACGCTGCAGGCAGTCAAAGCCGAGCCGCCACACCACCTCCAGCTCGCGCAGGCGGGAGATGCGCGCGCCGGCCGTGACTGTTTCCTGCAGCGGCAGCCGCAGATCCGCCTTGGCAAGCGCAAGCGCGCTGGCCTTGGCAGCAGCAGACAAGGGGCGATAGTGGGTGCCGCGGATCAAGTGATAGCAACAAGGGGAGATGGTCACCCCCTGGGCACCACGTTCTGCCACCAGCGTCAACAAATGGGTGTGCAGCTCGCCACAGGCGTGCAGCGCCATGGCGTGGTGATCCGTGACGAGCAACTGGCCGGCATCGGCCGCAAAGGCATCCGCCTGCACGAAATGCATGCGAGCTCCGTCGCGGGACGCCAGTCGACGGCCCTCTTCACAAAGCGGGCCTTGCAGCTCCAGGCTCAGGATCTCTGCCCGGCGATGCAGGGAGACCAGCCGCCCCAGATGGCCCTTGCCTGCGCACCACTCCAGATAGGGGCCTTGATGGGGTGGCAGGCAGCCAGTAAAGGCTTCTATCTGCGCCTGCTTGCGCCCCGGCATGTGCAGCGCCATCTCCTTGGCGCACTGGATGGGCTCCGGGGTAAATAGCGCAAGTTCACTCAAGGCGTGTAGCGTCTCCCCCGCCGGGATCCAGGGGGCGAGCAGGTCGCACAGGGCCCCCATGTCACCATCGAGCCGATTGATCTGCTCGAGGGGCATGGCGTTGAGCTGTGCGGCCAGCGCGGGAGCCTCGTCGGCAAAAGCCAGGTTCAGGTGATGATAGGGTTGGTATTGCCACCAGCGCCGAGTCTCGGTCAGCAATCTATCCAGTTGTTGAAAACGTTGAGCCAGCACGCTTGCCCCTGCCTTGCAGTCAAAAAAGAGGCTCATTTTAGCGATCCCTTCCCAAAAAGCACTCGCCAATGCGGATCGGCCGCCATGAGACCGGGCTTGGGCCTGACCGGCGGTCATTAACCCAGGCCTTGCCCCGGCAGGCGACTATAAGCACAGGCGTCAACCAGGCAAACAACCCGGAGCCTGGGCGTTGGCCTGACAAAGAGAGGGGTTTTATGCTATATTCCGCCCCCTCTTTACCCTGGTTCGCTCAAGGCGGGCCATTTTACCAACATGAATGGAACCAAAACATGACCATCAATGCCATCCTGCAAGCGCGCGCAGGCGCCAAGTGTGAACTGTGCGGCGCCGAACAGGCACTGACTGCCTTCGCTGTGCCCCACTCACCGGCCAGCGATGATGATCACAGCCTTGCCCTGTGTGACACCTGCCGTGGCCAGCTGGAACAGCCGGACACCACAGTGGTCAATCACTGGCGTTGCCTGGGCGACAGCATGTGGAGCCAGGTTCCTGCCGTGCAGGTCATGGCGTGGCGTCAGCTGAAAGCCCTGTCCGGACAGGGCGAAGTGTGGGCGCAGGACATGCTGGACATGATGTATATGGAAGACGAGACCAAGGCCTGGGCCGAAGCCGGCCAGGCTGGCGACGATGACGACAGCGTACCGACCCTGGATTCCAACGGCGCCGTGCTGGTCGAAGGGGACTCGGTCACCTTGATCAAGGA
The DNA here is from genome assembly GCF_029237345.1 of Aeromonas sp. 2HA2. Taxonomy (NCBI): domain Bacteria; kingdom Pseudomonadati; phylum Pseudomonadota; class Gammaproteobacteria; order Aeromonadales; family Aeromonadaceae; genus Aeromonas; species Aeromonas sp. 2HA2. Next base: position 20,566 of record NZ_JAACGB010000016.1, read on the forward strand.
TCTGGACGTCAAGGGCGGCGGATTCACCGCCAAGCGCGGCACCCTGGTCAAGGGCATCCGCCTGACCAACAACCCGCTGCACATCGAAGGCAAGGTCAACGGCGTACAGATAGTGCTGGTCGCCGCCTACCTGAAAAAGGCCTGACTCCTCGGCTTGAGGATCTAGCCGATCGCAGCCACATCCCGTGCAAGCCCCCCTAGCGGGATAGCAATACAAAAAGACCCCCCTCATGTCATTGAGGGGGGTCTTTTGTTATCCGAGGCAACCGGCCACCACTTTCATCCTGCTCGGGCCATTAGGCAGAGCATGGATCAGGTTTCCGACAAGCGTTACCCGTAGAAACGCTGCTGCTCCGCAGCCATTGCCTTGAGGCGATCGCAGGGGGCAAATCGGTCGCCATAGCGTTTCTGGTAGTGCTCGAGACGCTCCACCAGATGGTCGATGCCGAGGGTGTCCATGTAACGGAACGGGCCACCGAGGAAGGGTGGGAAGCCGATGCCAAAGATGGCACCAATGTCGCCATCTCGCGCCGAGGCTACCACACCGCTGTCCAGCGCCATGGCTGCTTCATTGAGCATCATCAGCACGCAGCGCTCGGCAATTTCCATCCTGGATTGCTTGGGCGCAGGCTTGACCCCGAGCACGGCGTAAACGCTCTCATCGACCTTTTTCTTGCCCTCTTTGCCGGTGAGCCGATTGCGTGGTGCAGCCTTGCCATAGAGGTAGAAACCCTTGCCGTTCTTGCGCCCCTTGCGATCGTCTTGCAGCAGCTTGTCGAATGCCTTGGGTGCCTGGAACTGCTCGCCACCCAGCTCTTTCTCGAGGATGGGGGAGATCTTGGCCCCCACGTCTATCCCCACCTCATCGAGCAGGGTAATGGGGCCGACCGGGAAGCCGAAGTCCAGCAGGGCACTGTCCAGTACCTCCACCGGCTCCCCTTCCAGCACAAGGCGGGCCGCCTCGTTCATGTAGGGCGCCAGGATGCGGTTGACGTAGAAACCGGCCTCGTCTTTCACCACAATTGGGGTCTTGCCCTGGGCACGGGCAAACGCCAGCGTGGTGGCCACCGTCTCGGCGCTGGTGCCGGCGTGGGGGATGATCTCGGCCAGCGGCATTTTGTCCACCGGACTGAAATAGTGCAGCCCCACGATCCGCTCTGGGTGCGCCGCTTCTGCCGCTATCTGATGGATGGGCAGGGAGGAGGTGTTGGAGGCAAACACAGTGTGTTCACCGCATTCGCGCTCCACCTCCTTCACCATCTGGTGTTTGAGGGCGAGATCTTCAAACACCGCCTCCACCACCATGTCTACCCGATGGAACCCGGAGTAATCCAGGGTGCCGGAGAGCAGGCTCATCTGTTTTTCCAGCTCGCTGCGCAGAATGTGACGGCGCTTTAGCTTCTTGGCCAGAATGTCGTAGCTATAGCGCATGGCATTGCCAATGCCGGCGCTCGCCACATCCTTGATCCGCACCGGCACCCCCGCCTTGGTGGCGGTGACGAAGGCGATACCGCCCCCCATCAGGCCCCCGCCCAGCACGGCGGCATGGGTGACCTTACGTGGCCCGGCACCCTGATAGGTGACCTCTTTCTTCATCTCGGTAGTGGCAAAGAAGAGGGAGCGCAGGGCAGCGGATTCTGCCGTCATCACCAGCTCGCCAAAGTGGCGGGATTCAGCGGCCAGACCAGCCTGCATCCCCTCTTCCACGCCGATGCGCACCACCTCCAGGATCCGCTCCGGCGCCGGATAGTTGCCGCGGGTTTTGCTCATGACGCCTTTGCGTGCCTGATCGAACAGCACCTTGCGACCCAGCGTATTGGTCTCCAGCACCTTGCCCTGCAGATCCCGTTTCAACTGATGGCGGGGCTTGCCCTGCTTGGCCAACTTGATGGCAGCCTCCAGCAGGATAGAAGGCGGCACCACATCATCCACCAGCCCCAGTTTCCTGGCCTGTTTGGCCCGCACCTGCTTGCCGGTCAGCATCAGATCCAGCGCCTTGGCCACGCCGATGAGGCGCGGCAAACGCTGGGTCCCGCCAGAGCCCGGCAGCAGGCCGAGCTGTACTTCCGGCAATCCCAGCACGGTTTTGCCGTGGTCGGTCACCACACGGCCATGGCAGGCCAGTGCCAGCTCCAGCCCGCCACCGAGGCAGGGGCCGTGAATGGCGGCGATCACCGGAATCGCCAGCGACTCGAGCTCGGCGAAGATGATCTGCCCTTCGCGAGAGAGGGTCTGGGCATCTTCGGCACTGGTACAGGCCGCCAGCATGCTGATGTCGGCACCTGCGATGAAGGAGTCCTTCTTGCCGGAGACCACCACCAGCCCGATCAGCTCGCTGTTATTTTTCACCTCGGCCAGCACGGCACGGATCTCGTCCACGAAGGCGGCCTTCAGGGTATTCATGCTCTCGCCCGGTACGTCCATGGTGAGAATACCGATGCCATCCTGACGTACCGTCAGGGAAAAAGTCTTCGCACTCATCATTCCACCTCCAACACCATGGCCACACCGAGCCCGCCCGCCGCACAGGCGGTATTGAGCCCCAATCCCCCACCCCGACGACGCAACTCATGAAGCGTTTGGGTAATCATGCGCGCACCGGTCGCGGCAAAAGGATGACCATAGGCCAGGGAGCCGCCGAGGACGTTGAACTTGTCCATGTCCACTTCACCGATGGCTTGGCTGCGCCCCAACTTGTCACGGGCAAACTCGGCGCTCGCAAACATCTTGAGGTTGGCCAGGGTCTGGGCGGCAAAGGCTTCGTGCATGTCGATCAGGGTCAGGTCCGCGAGTGTGATACCAGCGCGCTCCAGCGCCAACGGCGTCGCATAGGAGGGGCCCATCAGCATGTCTTGCCATACGTCGATGGCGGAAAACGCGAAGCTGCGAATATAGCCGAGCGGCTCCAGCCCCAGCTCTTTTGCTCGCCCTTCCCGCATCAACAGCACGGCGGCGGCACCGTCGGTCAGCGGGGTGGCGTTGGCGGCAGTGACTGTGCCATGGACCCGGTCAAACACGGGTTTGAGCTTGGCGTAGCTCGCCAAATCCGAGCTCTCGCGGATGTTGTTGTCCCGCTCCAGCGGCGACTTGTAGGGGGGCACGTGGGCGGTGAACACCTCGCCGCTCAGCTTGCCATCGGCCCAGGCTTGCGCCGCCAGGGTGTGGGAGCGATGGGCCAGCGCATCTTGCGCCTCGCGGCTGATCTGGTGGCTCTTGGCCATCTGCTCGGCGGTCTGTCCCATGGAGAGGCCGGTGGAGTATTCAGCCACGGCAGGGGGAACCGGCATCAGGTCCTTGAGTCGCAGTGCACGCAGAATATTGAAGCGCTGCTGCAGATTGCGCGCCTTGTTGAGATCCACCAGGGCGCGGGCCAGCTTCTTGCTGACCCCGATGGGCAACACGGAAGAGGAGTCGGCACCACCGGCAATGGCGATGTCGACCGTGCCGGCCATGATGGATTCAGTGACGTTGGCCACCGCCTGGAAACTGGTGGCGCAGGCACGGGACACGCTATAGGCATCCGTGGTGACGCTCATGCCGGTACCGAGCACGATTTCGCGGGCTATGTTGGGCGCTTCCGGCATCTGCACCACCTGGCCGAACACCAGCTGGTCGATAAGCTTGGGATCGAGGCTGGTACGGGCGAGCAGTTCACTCACCACCAGCTTGCCAAGATCCACCGCAGGCACGCCGTGAAAGGCGGTGGCCTGTTTGGCAAAAGGGGTACGCAGACCCGCCACGACGGCAATCCGTTCGCCCTGGCGAGTCGTCAGTTTCAATGGCTGTTTCATCCTGGCTCCTTGGGTTAAAAGGCAGAGGTCTGACCTCATTGGGCCACATCTTAACAATCCACTCACAAATTTCATACGGCTGATTGAAACTAAATTGCCGTCATCTTGGCCCCCTCCCTCGCCCTCTTGGAACAACTGGAGTATAAAAAGAACAACGTCCATAAAAACAACGGGTTCATCCCATGGCAGCTGCCGAGTTCAGACAACTGAGAGACTATCTGGCAAGCCAGATCCTGGGACAGGGCGCCCTCATCGAGGGGCTACTGATCGCCCTGCTATGTGAAGGACATGTGTTAATCGAGGGGGCGCCCGGTCTTGCCAAAACCCGCGCCGTCAAGGCACTGGCCAGTGCGGTGGAGGGGCGCTTCGCCCGTATCCAGTTTACCCCCGATCTGCTGCCTGCCGATCTCACCGGCAGCGAGGTGTTTCACCCGCAAGATGCCAGCTTCGTGTTCCAGCCCGGCCCCCTGTTCAATCACCTGGTGCTGGCCGATGAAATCAACCGGGCTCCCGCCAAGGTGCAATCCGCGTTGCTGGAGGCGATGGCCGAGCACCAGATAACGGTAGGCAAGAAGAGCTGGCGCCTGCCGCCGCTGTTCATGGTCGCAGCGACCCAGAACCCCATCGAACAGGAGGGGACCTATCCGTTGCCGGAGGCCCAGCTCGACCGCTTCTTGCTTAAATTGATGGTGGATTACCCGAGCCCCGCCATGGAGCTCGCCATCTTGCAGCTCAACGCCCGGGGCGAGCAACTAGCCCCCCCGCCAGTGACCCTGAGTCAGGCCGATCTGCTGGCAGCCCGCACCGGCGTTCAAGAGGTACAGATGCAGGGGCGGCTCGAGCACTATCTGGTGCAACTGGTGTGCGCCACCCGCCCGGGTAGCGGCCTGTGCCCCGAGCTTGAACCCTTCATTGCCGTCGGTGCCAGTCCCAGGGCCAGCATAGGCCTGGCCCGCGCCGCCCGCGCCCAGGCCTGGCTCGCCGGACGGGATTTCGTGCTGCCGGAGGACATACAGCAATTGGCCCCCGCCATACTGCGCCACCGCCTCATTCCCAGTTATCAGGCATTGGCCGACAATCTTGATAACGACACCCTGATCGCCCGGCTACTGGACGCGATACCATGCCCCTAGCAACCCCATGCCCATGACCAGACCGGACGAGCCCCGCGCACACCCCGATATTGCCCTCACCCTGGCCCAGTTGCTGGCCATCAGGCTGTGGGCGAGACAGGGGCCGAGGGCTCGCGTCCAACCGGCCCAGCAGGGCAGACTTGGCCGCATGCCGGGGCTCACCTTTCGCGAGCTGCGCGCCTATCAGGCGGGGGATGAGGTGCGCCACATCGACTGGCGGGTCACTGCCCGGCTGGGACGCCCCTACACCCGACTCTACAGCGAGGAGCAAGATCAGGCCCACTGGCTGCTGATTGATCTCTCCCCTGCCATGTACTTTGGTTCACGGATGCAACTCAAGGCCCGGCTTGGCTGTGAGCTGGCCGCGGCCCTGCTGTGGCAGGGAGAGAAACAGGCCAACACCCTGATCTGCCACGGCGCCGAGCTTCATATCCATCCCCAGCGCGGCTCTCTGGTGCCCTTGCTGGAAGCGCTTTGCCATCACTATGACGAGGGGCTGGATCGCACGCCGTTGCAATCGCAATCCCTGGCCCGGACGCTGGCGCGACTCAGCCTGCCTCACGGCGCCAGATTGACACTGATCACCGACCACCAACCCTGCGATGAGCCGCTCAGCCAGCAGTTGCAACTGCTCGGGCGGCGCCACGACATCCACTGCTGGCAGATCCGGGATCCGCTGGAGGCGAGCCTGCCAAGCCAGGGACGGCTCGCCGTGCAGGCAGTCAGGCAGAACGGCTGGCTCGATGCCACTGAGCCTGGCTTTGCTCATCGCTACCAGCTGGCTGCCGAACGTCTGGCCCACCAGTGCCACCAGCAATTACTGCCGCTGGTACAACGCCTCTACCGGCTCGACAACGGCCAGTCGCTGCAACAGCAGTGGCAGGAGGGTGCATGTCGTCTGTTTTGAGCATGCTGCTCGCCAGCGCATCCACTGCCGTGGCCACAATCCCGCCCCTCTCACCTCTGGCGGCGCAACTGCGTGACATACACCCGGGCCCCATGCTGGTCGCAGCATCCGATCCCCGTATTCAGGGCTGGTGGGGGCTGCTGATCACGCTTCTGATTGCCGTGCTGGTCGGCATGACGCTGAAAAACCTTGGACTCTATCGCCGCTGGCAGCGACAAATTGACTGGGAGGCGCCGGATCTGGTGCCCCGATTGCAAACCGTGCTGCGCGAGGCAGCCCTGCGCCGCTGGCCCGAGGTGCGCACCTTGCAAGGGGATGTCTGGCTCGCGTTTCTGGACAGCAAAGGGGGCTGCCGCTTCAGTGAATTTGCCCTCCAGTGGCCCCAATGGCTCTACGGCCAGGGGGCGCCAAACGCCAGGCAACTCAAGGCACTGCGCTGCGCCTACCTGAGTTGGGGGCGCACCTGCATCTGGCTACCATCCGGGATGGCCGTCTTGCTCAACCGCTGGCAGCAAGGTGTCAGGCACCTGCGTGACCGGAGGCCATCATGATCCTCGCCTGGCCCTGGTTTGCGCTGGCGTTGGTGCTGCCATTGCTGGTGCGCTTCGGCCTGCCGCCGCTCTCTGCTGACAAACAAAACCGAACCCTGCTGCTGCACGACGGCTTTCCCCTGCTGCGGCCCCACGCCGGCCAGCCACTCTGGCGGATGACGCTGTGCTGGTGCGCCCTGGTGCTGGCCCTGTGCCGTCCTCAATGGCAGGAACCCCCCCTGGTCACTTACCAGAGCAGCCGGGATCTCATTTTGGCGATAGACCTTTCCGACAGCATGCGCACCCAGGACATGCTGGATGAGGGGGAACAGCGGGACAGGCTCAGCGCGGTGCGCCAGCAGATAAGCCGACTGATCGAGACGCGCCCCGGCGATCGCATCGCCCTTGTTGTGTTCGCCGATCACGCTTACCTGCTCTCCCCCCTGACCCAGGAGACCAAGGCCCTGCTGACCTTGACCCGTGAGCTCGATTTTGATCTGGTTGGCCGCACCACTGCGCTGGGAGAAGCCATACTGCTGGCTCGCCAGCATGCAGATCCCAAACGCCCCACCGCCCTGCTGCTGGTCACAGATGGCCGCAACACGGCGGGCAGCGCCGATCCCCTGAGTGAGGCCCGGCGGGCTGCCGCCAGCGGCATGACCCTCTACACCCTGGGGGTGGGTGCCGACCCCGATACCTTCGTCGACGCGCTGCAACCGGCACAGAGCGACCCCAGTGCAGAGCTGGACGAGGCCCTGCTGCAACAACTGGCCAAGGTGGGTCAGGGCCGCTATTTCCGCGCCAGGACCCAGGGCGATCTCGATGCCATCAACCAGACACTGGATACCCTGGAGCCTGCCGCCACGGCCCGGACCCGCTATCTGCCGAACCGGGAGCTCTATCCCTGGCCCCTGGCACTCGCCTGGCTGTTGCTGATGTGGCCTGACCGTCTGCACTGGCCACGCCTGCTGCGCTTGCGCCCCCAACTGCAACGGGGAGACGCCCATGATTGATCGCCATGGCCCCGGATGGCCGTCATGGAACTGATACTGCTACGCCCGCTCTGGCTGCTGGCCCTGTTGCCCTGGTTGTGGCAGGGCTGGCGTCGTCGCAAACAGGCCCCTCTGATTGCTCCCGCCATGCAGGCCTACCTGCTGCCGGGACGCCATCGCCCCCGTCCCTGGCTCTGGCTGACCTGTCTGCCCGTCATACTGGCTTTGAGTGGCCCCGCCCTGCGCCAGCAGAGCCAGTCCATTGCATCCCCCGCCCTCGACATCTGGTTGCTGGATCTCTCCCGCTCCATGCTGGCCACCGATCTGCTACCGGACCGGGCAACCCGGGTGCGCCTGCTGCTGCAAGATATGCTGGCCGAGGCCCTCCCGAACAAAGAGGGGCGCCCCGTCGCCCTTATTCTGTTTGCCGGTGATGCCTACCTCGCCATGCCTGCCACCCGGGATCATCAGGCCATAGCGCTGCTGTTGCCCGACCTGCGGCCGGCCATCATGCCCAAGCAGGGGAGCGCCCCCGAGCGCGCCGTGGCGCTGGCCCTCAGCCAGATAGCCCCTGGCCAGCGTGCACGACTGCTGCTGATCAGCGACGGCCTCTCGGCAAGACAAGCTGACCGGATCCGCGCACTCTGGCCCTGCCAGGGCGAGCTGTTTTGCCATGAAGGTGCAGCGCCACGCCTGGATATATTGCTCGCCAGCGGCGGCAAGGCCAGCCGGTTGCCCCCCGCCTCCGGCGAGGTGCAGGGCTTTGGTGCAGCACTCGGCCGCGAGCTGCCAGCACCCGATGTGACGATCATGCAACAGCTTGCCCGCGAGCTGGGTGGCCAGTTGCAGTGGTTGCAGGCGGGGCTGCCACGCTTTGCACCGCTCCCCATGACCCAGACATTGACGGCCAATCAGTCGCAGGATCTCGGCCCTTGGTTGTTGCTGCCCCTGCTGCCGCTGGCTCTCCTGGCCCGCGTCGGCACACTCTGGCTGCTGTTGCTGGGGGCAGGATTTGGGATCCTCAACCCGCAGCCCTTGCAGGCCGCTCCCACCGCCTCTTTATCCGTGCAGGAGAACCTGGCCTGGCAAGCCTATCAGCAGGGACGCTATCTGGCTGCGGCACGCGACTTCAAGGATCCGCTCTGGCGTGGTAATGCCTGGTACAGAGCCGGCGACTATGCCCAGGCCGCAGCCGCCTATGCGAGTGCAACCAGTGCCACTGCTCACTACAACCGGGGCAACGCACTGGTGCAACTCGGTAACCTTGTCGCTGCCGAGCAAGCCTATCTGGCTGCGTTGGCGAAGGAGCCCAATCACGAGGATGCACGCTACAACCTTGCTCTGCTGCGGGCTCAGCCACCGCAAGCGACCCCACAGGCGCAGGATCCCGACCCCATAGACGCTCCCGAGCAAGCGGCCTCGCCGGACAGCCCGCTCCCTCCCTCGCCACCAGTGTTGCTGCTGGAGCAGCGGCTGCGCAAAGAGGCTCAGCGCCGTCAGTTGCTCAAGACAGAATGGGGCCAGGAGTACAAAGGAGAAGAGCCTTGGTAAAGAGCGCGCCTCTTCTTCGCCTCTTGCTCCCTTGCTGGCTGCTGCTCTGGCTGTTTGCACACCCAGTGCTGGCAGCGCCGCCACGGGCCGATCTGCTGCCGGGTGCAGACAGCCGCGACTGGTTGCTTATCATAGAAGCGGACGGGGAGCGTCAGAGCAACGAGCTCATCATCACCCCCCTGCTACGCCAGTTTGCGGTGGGCAAGGTGACCATCAGCCGGGTCACAACGCCAGTCCACAGCCTGACCCGCTGGCAGATCCCGCTGCATACCCTGGATGCCGGTCCCCATATTGTTCCCGCACTGTCGCTGGGATCGGAACAGACCCCTGAGGTGCCGTTGCCACAACGCAGCCAGACCGGGACTCTTGTACCCGCACCCAGCCAGGCTGCCCTCTCACCCATCGAATTGCAGGCCAGGGTGCTGCATCAGGGGCCCCTCTATCCCGGTCAGCCCTTCATCTATGAGCTCAGCCTCTGGCTGCCAGCCAACATGGAGGCCCCCAATCTCACCGAACCCGACAGTGACGCTTTTACCATACGTCGACTCGGGGATGATCAATGGCAAGCCCCAGCAGGACCGGGATTGCCGGGTCGGCTGACCCGCAGCTGGCTGTTGCAAGCCAGAGCCCCCGGGCTCCACCCACTGGCCTCGCCGCGTTTTCAGGGCCGTTTACCGCAGGATAACGGCACCAGCGACCCCCTCTCGGCCAGAGCCGCTACCCTGTTTGTGAAGATTGACAAGGCGCCGGTGCAACCCGTGGCAAGCCAGCTGACCCTGAACCAGCAGTTGAGTCCCGCTTCGGGCGCCAGGGCCGGCGAGCCGGTGATCCGCACGCTGACGCTGACAATGGAAGGGGGTGATGGCACGCGAGCCTTGTCCCAACTGGCGGGGATCTCTGCGAATATGCCTGCTGGCATGCAGGCAAGACCAGACGGAGAGCAACAACAGGAGCGTTTTCTGGCCAAAGGGGCGCTGCGTTTCGAGCGCCAGTGGCGTCAGGCCCTCACGGCCACCGAGCCTGGCGACTATCTGCTGCCAGCCATAGAAGTGCCCTGGTTCAACACTCAAAACGGGCGCATCGAACATGCTCGGCTACCCGCCATATCGGTGCACATGGATGAGACCACGCCTGCAGAACGCGGACCTGTTGGCCCCAGTGATGAGAGCCTCTACTGGGTTATCTGGGCTCTGCTGCTGCGCGCACTCTGGCAAGGGTGGCCACGTTGGCACGCCTTCTACCGCTTGCAACAAACGCTGCAGCGCGCAGATGCAAACCATGCCAGACAGGCTCTGCTAAAGTGGGCCGGTCTGCGCTGGCACCGGCGCCATGCCCACCTCACCGCCCTGCCCTGTCGCCAGGATCCCCACCTGGCAGCCAGACTTGCCGCGCTGGAACGGGCCTGTTTCACCGCCCATGGGACGTCACCTGACAACCTGGCTTGTTGGCAAGGGCTCGCCGGCCCGCTGTGCGCGTACGAGACATTTGCGATAGCCTATGGCCTCAGGCAGCTGGCACGACGAGGCCACTGATCCCTCAGGATCCCCCATTTAAAAGGAAGCCCAGCGATGGCGTTAGGTTTTTTCAGAAAAAAAGGTGCCACGGTCGGAAAGGATCCAACGGCTGCTCCGGTCTATGAAGGCATGGCAGACAAACAAACCAAATACGAGGCTCTGGTGCATGCCCTGCACGGGGACATCTACCGCTACGCCTACTGGCTGTGCCGGGATCCCCAGGTGGCGGAAGATCTGGTGCAAGAGACCTTCCTGCGCGCCTGGAAGGCCATTGATACGCTGGTCGATGACAAAGCCGCCAAGGCCTGGCTCATCACCATATTGCGGCGGGAGAACGCCCGTCGTTTCGAGCGCAGGCAATTTGATCTCATCGATCTCGACGAGCATCCCCAGAGCGATCCGGATGCCTTGCACAGCGAGCAGGAGATGGAGCACGAATGGCTTAGACGCCATATCGCCCGTCTGCCCGCCGAATATCAGGAACCCTTGCTGCTGCAGGTGCTGGGGGGATTCAGCGGCGACGAGATAGCGACGCAGCTGGGATTGAACAAAAATACCGTCATGACTCGCCTGTTTCGGGCCCGCAACCAGATCAAAGAGGCCATAGAGTCAAAGACACAACAAAGAGGACATACCCATGGATGAGCTGGAATTTCGCCGTCGAGCCATCACCCATCCACTGGAACAGACTCCCGAGTTTCTTGAGGCGGCGCAGGCTTCCCCTGCCAATCGCAAGCACATGGACGAGATGAAACAGCTGGATCGCCACCTGCACCAGGCCATAGAAGTCGAGGTGCCGGCAGGGTTGGCCGAACGTATTTTGCTCAGGCAGGCGCTGGAGGCAGAGCCAGAAACGGTTGTCCCGCTGCCATCTCGCCCACGCACCAGCTGGCGTATGCTGGCCATGGCCGCGTCGGTCGCCTTCCTGCTTGGCATGAGTACCCGCTGGTTAAGCTGGCCACTGACAACACCGGGAGAGCTTTCCCTCGGTCAGGTCGCCATGGCTCACGTCTATGGGGAGGAGCCCTTCATCAAGGATGTGGATGAGAAGGTAAGCCTGCGTACCATCAACGCCAAGATGGAAAAATATGGCGCCACCCTGATGGGCATGGACGGCATGAAAGTAACCTATGTCAATCACTGTGCTTTCTACCAGGGGCCGGCGCTGCACATGGTGATCCAAGGCAAGATGGGGCCTGTCACCCTGTTTCTGGTACCCAAGCATGTGCCACTGACCCTTGAGCCTAACTTCGATGATGGCCAGCTCAAGGGAGAGATAGTACCGCTCAAGGGAGCCAACATGGTGTTGATCGGGGATATGCAGGAGTCACTGAACCCGGTGGCGCAGGAACTGGAGTCCCGTTTGCACTGGTCGATTTAACCGGGTTTAACGCGATCCCGACTCAGGCGGCATAGTGTCCGTTATACGAGCAGACAATCCGGTTGTCTGCTCGTTCTTCTCCTTTAACGCCACAATCCTCACCCATTAGCGCCCAATCACCACAAATAGCCAAAATTATTTTTGTGATGCAGATCAGCATCAACGTTCAATTTTCACTCAATAACTGGCAAAAGAGACTGTTTAAACGCCAAGTTAAAACAAATGATTAACACAATAGACACTTTTATGTATTCTGCTGTCACTGGTCTGATTTCTTACCTCCTACCAGATCCATAGAATCACGCCAGAATTGAATGGGAAGAAGCTGAAATAACAACAGATCTTGTCGTATACGGTGGCAAAAAAGCCCTGATGCTGACAGAAAATCTGCCTACAAGAGAGAACACTATGACAACTGCCTTTTTCAAAAAAAGCCTGATCGCGGCCGCCGTTACTCTGGCCAGTACCCAAACCTTCGCTGCCGCGTTCCAGCTGAACGAACACTCGGCCTCCGGTCTGGGTCGTGCGTATGCAGGGGAAGCCGCCATTGCCGACAACGCCTCCGTGTTGTCACGCAACCCGGCAGCCATGACCCGTTTTGACAAGATGGCACTCTCCGTTTCCGGTACTTACATCAAACCGGATGTGGATGTTGAAGGTGATATCTATGCAGGCCCCGCTAAAATGGCCAGCGCCAGCCAGTCTGATATCGCACCGGATGCCTTCGTCCCTGCTACCTACTTTATCCAACCACTGAACGATCAGTGGGCCTGGGGTATCGGCATGTTCTCCAACTACGGTCTGGCGACCGAGTACTCCAAGAACTTCGCTGCCGGTGCAGGTGCCGGTGATACCGAGCTGCTGACCTTCAACATCAACCCGAATATCGCCTATCGCATCAACTCAAACTTCAGCGTCGGTGCTGGCATCAACGCAGTCTACGCCAAGGCCGAGCTAAACCGTTATGCCGGTGCCCTCGCCCCGGCCCTGACTGCCAAGACAGGTATAGTCCACAACAGTGACACCGCCATAGCGCACCTGAAAGGCGACACTTGGGGCTTTGGTTGGAACGTCGGTACCATGTACGAGGTAAACGAGGATCATCGTTTCGCTCTGACCTATCGCTCCCAGGTGGATTTGAGCTTTGACGGTGACTTCAAGGGCCTGAGCTCAGGCTACAACACCGTTGATGGCAATCTGAAACTGGATCTGCCGGCACAGGCCGAGTTCGCCGGTTACCACCGTCTGAATCAGCAGTTCGCCGTGCACTACTCCGTCAACTGGACTGACTGGAGCGCCTTCCAGGAGCTCAAGGCCACCAGCAACTCCTGCGCCGGCGGCGTCTGTCTGCAAAAAGACGAGAAGTTCAAGGACTCCACCCGTTACGCTCTGGGCGGAACCTGGTACATCAATCCGTCCTGGGAAGCCCGTATCGGTTTCGCCTATGACAAGACCGCGATCGAGGCTGAATATCGCAGCCTGAGCATTCCGGACTCCGACCGCGTCTGGTATAGCGCTGGTGCCACCTACAACATCGACAAGGACATGAGTGTCGATTTCGGCATGGCCTATCTGGACGGCAAGAAAGTGGACGTGAACGAGGGCCTTACCAGCCACTCCGATCCGGTACGCTGGAAGGGTACTTCTAGCGGTACTGCTTTGCTGGCCTCCGCTCAGTTCAACATGAAATTCTGATTATCTGCAGAACTAAAAGAGCGCCTACGGGCGCTCTTTTTTTATTCAACATCCTGTTTTCAGCGTACAGCTGTAGCAAACACCTGTTCACATTTCCTTTTTTATCAAGCCGTTAGCCCCCTACTTCTCAGCATTTAATCTTGTTTTACACCCTACAGGGCTGAGCCCGTTGCCTTACTGGTCATACCATATAAAATCCTGCACCCGACCATAAGACCGATTGAACCCAGCGTTCATTTTCAAGGACAACGCAATGCACTCCTTTATGAAGCCATCTCTTGTCGCCCTGCTGGTACTGTCAAGCCAGGCCCAGGGAGCAGGTTTCCAGCTGGCCGAACAATCCGCTACCGGCATGGGCCGCGCCTTCGCAGGCGAGGCAGCCATCGCTGACAACGCCAGCGTGCTCTCCCGCAATGCGGCCGCCATGACTCGTTTCGATACAGTGGCTTTCTCTGGTGGTTTCATCTATGTCCGCCCCGACGTCAACATAGAGGGGACCACCCGGGTGCCTACCGCCATGGGTCCGGTCAATCTGGATGCAGCAGCCCACGATATTGCTGGCGATGCCTGGGTCCCGAACGCGTATCTGATAGTGCCGCTCAATGAGCAGTGGCGACTGGGGCTGGCAGCCACCTCCTACTACGGCCTCGGCGTCGAGATGCCGGATAATTACAATGCCGGTCACTTCGGCAATATCTCGGACATCAAGACCCTGGATTTGAGTGCTTCGCTGGCCTATCGCATCAATCAGATGTGGTCTGTCGGCGGCGGCCTTTCCGCCATTCAGGGTGAGGGAGAAGTGGGTGGCACCTTCCCTTCCAACAACAAGATAGCCAAACACCTGAAAGGGGATGGCTGGGCCATGGGCTGGCACCTTGGCACTTTGCTGGAGCTGTCAGAAACAACCCGCCTTGGTCTCTCTTACCGGCATGATGTGACCCTGACACTCTCCGGCGATGCCATCGGCATCGAGCAAAATGGTCAGGCGTTTACCGACACCGGCAGCCTGGATCTGCCCCTGCCCGCCACGGCCGAGCTGGCTCTGTTCCATCAGTTGACCCCGACCCTGGCGCTGCACTCAAGCATCAACTGGACCAACTGGAGTAAATTCGTGCAGCTCGAATCCGAGCTCGACAATCACGGCATCATGCACATCAAGGATGAGCACTGGGAAGACAGCTGGCGCTATGCGCTGGGCCTGACCTATCAGCTGGCACCACAATGGCAACTGCGCTCAGGTATTGCCTACGATCGCAGCCCGGTCCCGGCCGATCGCCGCACCATCTCCATCCCTGACTCGGACCGGGTCTGGTACAGCGCCGGTGTGGGCTATCAGTTTGATCGCAACCTCTCGCTGGATCTGGGCCTGACGCTGATCGACGGCAAGAAAGTGGATGTATCCGAGACCATGGAGCTCAAGCCCGGGATCCCGCAAACCACCTCTACCTTCCAGGGCACCTCGGAAGGGGATGCCTGGCTGGCTGGCCTGCAGCTGAACTATCTCTTCTAACCCCGCTCTTCTAACCCGGCTCTTCCAACCCCGGCCCTTCCATTCAAGCACTATGCCAGTTATTGACTGTTTCCGGTCCCGCCGCGCTGGCATAGTGCTCATCTTCACAATAAAATCAATCCAGTACTCACGCTGGAGAGATGCATGTATTCATACGTAGCAAGGCAGCCCATTCTGGATCGGGAATTGAACACCTATGCCTATGAGCTGCTGTTTCGCGACAGTCTGGATAATGTGTTTCCGGTGATCTCCTCACAGCAGGCCACGGCCAGACTGGTGGTCGAGCAGTTTTTGCAACAGAACATCGATCAGTTGCTTGGCGGGCGGCCCTGCTTTATCAACTTTCCCCACTCCCTTCTGCTCGAAGGGCTGGCGGAATGTCTGCCACAAGAGAAGGTCGTCATCGAAATCCTGGAAGATGCAGATCCTGACGATGCTTTGCTGGCCAAAGTGCAGCAGTTGCATGAGCTTGGTTATCAGCTGGCGCTGGACGACTTCACCATGTCGGACGAATGGGAGCGCTTCCTGCCCTATATTCACATCATCAAGTTCGATCTGCGCGCCACCTCGCTGTTGCGGATCAAGGTGTTCATCCAGCAACACCAGCATCTCAAGCTCACTTATCTGGCGGAGAAAGTCGAAGACAAGGCGGAGTTTGAACGGGTGAAGCGGCTCGGTATCGATCTGTTCCAGGGGTTCTTCTTCAGCCGTCCCGAAATGGTGAGGCAGACCACAATGCAGCCCGCCCAGGTGGTGGTGATGCAACTGCTCAATGTAGTCAACCAGGAGGAGCCGGATCTCAATCGTATCGAACAGCTGCTGAGTCAGGATATCTCGCTATCCCTCAAGCTGTTGCGTTACGTCAATCACCTGAAGAGCCACGCCAACCCCATCTCCTCGTTTCGCCAGGCGGCCGTTTATCTGGGTCACACCCAGCTCAAGCGCTTCGTGACCCTGGTCGCCGCCACCAGCGCGGGCCATGGCAAGAGTGCCGAGCTCTATCAGATGTCCATGATCCGGGCCCGCTTTTGCGAGCTGCTGGCGCACACCCATGCCCCCACCCAGGAGGCGCAGCAAGCCTTTATCACGGGTCTGTTCTCTTTGCTGGATGTCTTGATGGAGCAGCCGATGGACAGGCTGCTCGGCACTATCCCCCTGATCGAGGAGATCCGGGTCGCCCTGCTGGAACGCAAGGGCAACCTGGGTTTCTATCTCTCGTTTTGTGAAGATTATGAGAGTGCGAACTGGCAGCGCATTACCGCCAGAACGGCCCGACTCGGGCTCAATGAAGAGAAGGTCAGCCAGCTCTATCTGGCCGCCACCGCCTGGGTCAATCAGCAATTCCAGGCCATGGCGGAAACAGATTAGCTCAACTCGATGGCGACGGCAGTCGCCTCCCCTCCACCGATACACAGGCTTGCCACACCCCGTTTCAGACTGCGCGCATGCAGCGCATGAATGAGCGTAACCAGAATACGGGCACCACTCGCCCCCAGTGGATGCCCCAGTGCGCAGGCCCCGCCGTTCACGTTCACCTTGTCATGAGGCAGGTTGCAACCCGCCATGGCCAGCATGCTGACCATGGCAAACGCCTCATTGATCTCGAATAGATCGACCTCTTCCGCCCGCCAGTCGATCTTGGATAGCAAGGCATTGATGGCGCCGATGGGCGCATTGGTAAACTCGGCGGGCGCAGCGGCATGACTTTGATAACCCACCAGATGGGCCAGCACGGGCAGGCCCAGCTGCGCCGCCGTCTCGGCTCGCATCAGGATGAGCGCCGCCGCTCCGTCCGAGATGGAGCTGGCATTGGCCGCCGTTATGGTGCCCTGCTTGCTGAATGCCGGTTTCAGATGGGGGATCTTGTCGGGCCTGGCCTTGGCAGGCTGCTCATCCTCGGCGAGCAGCAGGGTGTCACCGACAGTAACCTGGGCCAGCTCGGCCTTGAAAGCACCGCTCTGCTGGGCCGCCAGCGCACGCGTCAGGGAAGCAATGGCAAAAGCGTCCATGTCGGAGCGAGCCAGACCGGCGCGATCCGCACTCAATTGGGCATAATGCCCCATCAACTGGCCTTCGTAAGCATCC
The DNA here is from genome assembly GCF_029237345.1 of Aeromonas sp. 2HA2. Taxonomy (NCBI): domain Bacteria; kingdom Pseudomonadati; phylum Pseudomonadota; class Gammaproteobacteria; order Aeromonadales; family Aeromonadaceae; genus Aeromonas; species Aeromonas sp. 2HA2. Next base: position 37,655 of record NZ_JAACGB010000016.1, read on the forward strand.
TGCAAGCCGTCGAGGAACATGTGATCCAGCACGCTCTGATGCCCCATGCGAAAACCGCTGCGCGCCTTGTCGAGCAGGTAAGGCGCCCGGCTCATGCTCTCCATGCCGCCGGCGATCACTATGTCGGTGTCACCCAGACGCAAGCTGTCTGCCGCCAGCATCACCGCCTTCATGCCGGAACCACACACCTTGTTGACAGTGGTGCATGGCACACTCTCCGGCAAACCTGCCTTCAACACAGCCTGACGGGCGGGCGCCTGCCCCACCCCGGCACTGAGCACATTGCCCATGTAGGCTTCATCGATCTGCTCCCCCTTGAGCCCGGCTTGTGCCATGGCGGCAGCAATGGCGCAAGCGCCGAGCTCGGGGGCCGTCAGGTTGGCCAAGGCTCCCTGGAAGGCCCCCATGGGGGTACGCTTGGCCGCAACAATCACAATATCCATCAATTGCACTCTCCTTGTTACATGGACATAACATATGCTGCTCCCGCTGTTGGAACAAGACTTGCGGGGCAGTTGACGTTTGGGTAAGGTGCCAGCCTGCATTGACAACAAAATGACAGTCAAGATAGCGCCATGAACCGAAACAAGGATGACTCGCGGACCTACAGCATCAGTGAACTGGCCCGTGAATTTGATGTTACGACCCGAAGTATTCGTTTTTATGAAGATCAGGGACTGTTGAATCCTGCCCGCCAGGGACAGACACGGATTTACAGCAAGCAGGACAGGGTGCGCCTCAAACTGACCCTGCGCGGCAAGCGGCTGGGCTTCAGCCTGGCAGATATCCGGGATCTGTTTGATCTCTATGATGCAGACAAGAGCAGCCGTACCCAGCTGCAAACCATGCTGGGACTGGTGGCCGACAAGCGGGAAACGCTGCAACAGCAGCTGGAAGACATCAAGATGGTGTTGCTGGAGCTCGACGCAGCCGAGCAGCGCTGCCAGCAGGCGCTGGCCCAGTTGCAGCGAAACACGGGTGAGACACCATAAAGAAAGGGGCCGGCAGGCCCCTTTGTCATTGACTCGTCTGTGTAGCTGTTATTTTGACCAGCGATCCGGGTCGTAATCCGGGCTGTAACGGTCGACGATGACAGCGCAGGCCGCATCCCCTGTGATGTTCAGCGCGGTACGGATCATGTCGAACAGACGATCCAGAGCGAACAACAGCGGCAGACCCTCGATGGGGATACCGGCAGCCAGCAACACGGCCACCACCAGGAAGCTCGGGCCCGGCACACCGGCCTGACCAATCGCCCCCAGAGTAGAGGTAAGGATGATGGCCACCCAGGCCCCCACGCCGAGGTCAACGTTGAACACCTGGGCAAAGAAGATGGCAACCAGACCGTAATAGATGGCGTTGCCACTCATGTTGATGGTGGCGCCAAGTGGCAGTACGAAAGAGGCGGTGGCATTGCTCACCTTTAGATCTTTTTCGCAGGTCTGCAGCGTCACCGGCAGGGTCGCCATGGAAGAGGCGGTGGAGAAAGCCACGATCTGCGGCTTCTTCATGGCGGAGAAGTACTTGCGCACCGGTGTGTTGGAGAAGAGCACAACCAGCAGCGGGTAGACCACGAACCCGAAGATCAGGATGGCAGCCACATAGACCACGAACAACTTGAGCACCAGAGTCAGTACGTCGAAGCCGTAGGTCCCAATGGCCTCGGCCATCAGGCCGAACACACCGAGCGGTGCAATCAGCATCACCTTGTTGATCATCCAGACGAAAGCGTCCACCAGGGTGTTGAGCCCATCTATCAGCGGTTTGGCTCGCTCACGGGGCTGCTTGGCCAGTGCGATGCCAAGGAACATGCAGAACACCAGGATCTGCAGTATGTTGGCTTCGTTCAATGACTGGAAGACGTTGGTCGGGATCATGCCAAGCAAGGTAGATACCGCATCCGGCAGGGCGCCCTTGTCGGCGTAGTCGCCGGAGAACATGGAGGCCATGGAGCCAAATTCGACGCCGACACCGGGTTTGAAGACTTGCCCCATCACCAGCGCCAGCAGCACGGCCAGTGCCGACGTGCCGAGGAAGAAAGCCAGGGTGGTGACGCCTATCTTGCCCGCAGCCGGGCTGGCGCCCAGATTGGCGGCCCCCGACAGGATGGCAACTGCCACCAGCGGGATCACCAGCATCTTGATCAGCTGGATAAAGAGGGTACCAAGCGGTGCAAAGATGCTGGCTTGTTCACCCATGAACGCCCCCACCAATGCGCCCAGCACCATGGCAACCACAACCTGGAAGCCAATGTTCTTAATGAGTCCTTTTGTTAACACAGAATGTTCCTTTATTTAGCAAAAATTCACACTTTCCCAGTGCAATTAACCAGACAGGGGAAAAACACCTGTTCATTCCCCTGAGCGCGCGTTTTATCTCATATTTATCTGCTGTTTTAAATCGACAAATCGTTAACGGAACTTATTGATAACTTTGCGACAAAGTGAAGATTCAAAAGGAACATGACGATTTTTCCAGCTTTATTCATGACAACTGACAAAACATTGTGCTACTTTTGCTGGGCAAACGTGCATACAGGGATGAAAACATGCTGAAAGTTAACGAATATTTTGACGGAAATGTAAAATCCATCGGTTTCGAGCAAAAAGGTGACAAAGCGACCGTTGGCGTGATGGAAGCCGGTGACTACCAGTTCAATACCGCCGCCCCCGAGCGAATGACGGTAGTCAAGGGTGCTCTCACCATACAGCTGGCCGATGAGGACGAATGGCACACCTACAGTCAAGGCCAATACTTCGAGGTGGCCGGCCACTCCTCTTTCAAGCTGGAAGTGAAAACCCCCACCGCCTATCTGTGCGAGTTCCTCGACTGAGTGACCGAACGCAGATGATTGACTGAACAGTGCAAAGGAGCGGGCCCGGGTCTCGCTCCTTCTGTTTGATGCCAGTGCGCTCATTCCAACCTTCTTTGCCCGCTGCCAGCCACTCATTTGTATGCCGCCATCACACGCCTCAGCTTCCCCGCTTTCCATCGACTACAAAAAATTTACAATGTTTAGACGAAACCCATAATCGGAGTGGTGTCATGATCAGTGTCTTCGACCTGTTTTCCATCGGGATCGGCCCTTCTTCTTCCCATACGGTGGGGCCGATGCGGGCCGCTTACGCCTTTGTTAACGCGCTCAAGCAGCAGGGTCTGCTGCCCGGCACAGAACGGGTGGAAGTAGAGTGCTACGGATCTCTCGGCCAGACCGGCAAGGGTCACGGCACAGGCAAGGCCATCATTCTGGGGTTGGCTGGCTTTGAACCGGAATCGGTGGATATCGAAGCCATTCCCGCCTTCCTGAGCGAAGTGGACCGCAGCCAGTCCTTGCTGCTGGCGGGTGAGCAGCCGAGCCAGTTCGCCCGGGTCGGAGCCATCATCTTCAATCGCCGCAAGACCCTGGCCGCTCACTCCAACGGCATGACGCTGCGCGCATTCGCAGGCAATGCTCTGCTGCTTGAACAGACCTACTACTCCATCGGCGGCGGCTTCATCATAGAGGAGAGCCATTTTGCCAACGCCAAGGAAGAGGCGGCCCGCTTCGATGCAGCCCATCCCGTCCCCTACCCGTTCGAGAGCGGCGCCCAGCTGCTGGCCCATTGCCAGGAGAGCGGTCTCTCCATCTCGGGTCTGATGCTGGCCAACGAGAAGGTATTTCGTAGCGAAGAGGAAATCAAAGCCGGTCTGCGCAAGATCTGGCAGGCAATGCAGGCCTGTGTCGAACGCGGCTGTCGCAGCGAAGGGGTATTGCCGGGCGGCCTCAAAGTGAAGCGCCGGGCCCCGGCCCTCCATCGCCAGCTCAACTGCGAGACCAACTTCAACAAGGATCCCCTGATGGTGATCGAGTGGGTGGACTTGTTTGCGCTGGCCGTCAACGAGGAGAACGCTGCCGGTGGCCGTGTGGTCACAGCCCCTACCAACGGCGCCGCAGGCATCATTCCGGCCGTGCTGCATTACTATGACCGCTTCGTGCGCAAGGTGGATGACGAGCTTCTGCTGAGCTACTTCCTCACCGCGGCGGCCATCGGCATCCTGTACAAGAAAAACGCCTCGCTGTCGGGAGCCGAAGTGGGCTGTCAGGGAGAAGTGGGCGTCGCCTGCTCCATGGCGGCTGGCGCCCTGACCGAGATCCTGGGCGGCAGCCCCGCCATCGTCGAAAACGCCGCCGAGATAGGTATGGAACACAATCTGGGCCTCACCTGCGATCCGGTGGGAGGGCTGGTGCAGGTGCCCTGCATAGAACGCAACGCCATGGGTGCAGTCAAGGCCATCAATGCCGCCCGCCTCGCCCTGCGTGGCACAGGTGAACACAAGGTGTCACTGGACAAGGTGATCAAAACCATGTGGGAAACCGGCAACGACATGAAGACCAAGTACAAGGAGACAGCCCGCGGCGGCCTGGCGGTTAACATTACAGAATGTTAAAAACAGCCAATTGACTCCACTTTTTCCCGCAATACCCGGCCTGGCCGGGTATTTTTTTGCAAAACGTTTGCCAAGTGCTTAACAAAATGGATAAGCATCAAAATAAATTTTATACTCGCCCCTCTGATTCAACAAAAATAGATCTATTTCAACTTTTTTTAGGCTTTGAATCGTTACACTAGGGTTATCTGGTTCATTGACCTCGGCGACGACGCCCTCGTCCCATGGATCACCCCGTTTCTGCGAGTGGGCATGGCGCCCCCTTCTATCCTGAGGTAATTGTTACATGATCAGCGTTTTTGATATCTTCAAAATCGGTGTTGGCCCCTCCTCTTCCCACACTGTCGGCCCGATGAAAGCTGCCAAACAGTTCGTGGATGAACTGCGTGCTGGCGGCAAGATCCGTGACATCACCCGGATCCAGGTCGATGTCTATGGCTCGCTCTCCTGGACCGGCAAAGGTCATCACACCGATACCGCTATCATCATGGGTCTGGCGGGCAACCTGCCCGAGAACGTCGACATCGACGGCATCCCCGAATTCATCTCCCGTGTCGAGCAGACCGGCCGCCTGCCGATCGGCCTGCACTGCCACACCGTCAGCTTCCCGCAGGGCGCCATGGTGTTCCATGACGAGGCGCTGCCGCTGCACGAAAACGGCATGAAGCTGACCGCCTTCATCGAAGATGAGGCTACCTACAGCAAGACCTATTACTCCATCGGTGGCGGTTTCATCGTCGACGAAGAGAACTTCGGCAAGGCCGACAGCGGCGACATGTCGGTGAGCTATCCGTTCAAGAGTGCGGCAGAGCTGCTCGCCCACTGCAGCCAGACCGGTCTCTCCATCTCCGCCCTGATGCTGGAAAACGAGAAGTGCTTCAACACCCCGGAAGAGATCTACAAGAAACTTGGCAAGATCTGGACCACCATGCGGGAGGGGATCGAACGCGGCTGCCGTACCGAAGGGATCCTGGCCGGCCCGCTGCGCGTACCCCGTCGTGCCGCCCCGCTCTACCGTCAGCTGACCACCAATGAACATCTCTCCAACGATCCGATGAGCATCGTCGACTGGGTCAACATGTTTGCCCTAGCGGTGAGTGAAGAGAACGCTGCCGGTGGCCGCGTGGTGACCGCGCCGACCAACGGCGCCGCGGGCATCATACCGGCCGTGCTGGCCTACTACGACAAGTTCATCCAGCCGGTCGGCCGTGACGAATACACACGCTTCTATCTGGCCTCCGCCGCCGTTGGCATGCTCTACAAGATGAACGCCTCCATCTCCGGCGCCGAAGTGGGCTGCCAGGGTGAAGTGGGTGTCTCCTGCTCCATGGCCGCCGCCGGTCTGACCGAACTGATGGGTGGCAGCCCGGAACAGGTGTGTGAAGCCGCCGAGATCGGCATGGAGCACAACCTGGGTCTGACCTGTGATCCTGTGGCCGGTCAGGTGCAAGTCCCCTGCATTGAGCGCAACGCCATCGCCGCCATGAAAGCGGTCAACGCCTCCCGCATGGCCCTGCGTCGCACCTCCAAGCCGCGCGTGTCATTGGACAAGGTCATCGAGACCATGTACATCACCGGCAAGGACATGGACTCCAAGTACCGTGAAACCTCCCGTGGTGGCCTTGCCATCAAGGTGATGCAGGTTGCCTGCGAATAAGCAGTGTTTGCCAAAAACACAAAAAGGCGGGAATTCCCGCCTTTTTGTTGCCTGTTATTTGGAGACGCCCGCCATCTGGATTACCGCTGCGATTTATTCACTCTGCAATCGCATCCCTTGTTTATCGTATGAAATGCCCAATCAGAAGAAGTACCAGGATCTGAACCAGCTACTCCACGATACGATCGGCCAGAGTTCCCACCGCCACCACGAAATAGTGGGAGCGATTCCAGTGGCGCAGTACCAGATAGTTGGGATAAGCCAGATAGGCGCGCCCTTCCACATCGTCGGGGCGAACCAGGGAAGCCTCTATCTCGGCGCGGGGCAAGGCTGTGCCATCGAGCTGCCTCACGCCCAGTGTCTGCCACGCCGATAACGGCCTGGACTGTTCCAGCCCGAGCAAGGCGGGATCCAGCGTCTTGGGCACCTTGACCTGACGGCCCCAGGTTTCATCCCCGTGCCAGCCATTCTGATGCAGATAATTGGCTGCCGAACCAAACACATCCGCGAGATTGCCCCACAAATCCTTCTTGCCGTCACCATCCTGATCGACTGCGTATTTGAGGAAGGAAGATGGCATGAACTGCACCTGCCCCATGGCACCGGCCCAGGAACCCTTGAAGGCCGCAGGGGTCACATGTCCCTGCTCTATGATATGCAGGGCATCAAACAGCTGCCCTTTGAAAAATGCCTCACGTCGACCATCCCAGGCCAGCGTGGCCAGCGAAGAAATGAGCGGGAATTTACCGGTCAATTTACCGAAATTGGTTTCGACGCCCCACAAGGCGACAATAAAGCGCGGTTGTACGTCATATTCTGCCCCTATTTTTGTGAGCAGCGGCAAATGCTGACGATATAGGGCCCTGGCCTGATTGACTTTCCACTGCGGGACCGCACGGGGAATATAAGTGTCCAGCGTCACTTTAAATTCCGGCTGGTTTTTATCGTGCTTGATGGCAGGTTCGATGACCCGAATATCGGCAAACGCAGCCGCCACTGTCTCGGCCTTGATACCGGCCGCCAGTGCTTCCTGTTTGAGGCCAATCACGTAACGCTCAAAATCGGGGCTGGCCTGCAACGGAGTACTTAACAGTCCCCCCAGTAATAACAGTGCCAGCTGACCCTTCATCAGCGGCTGACCTTTAATTGTGCCTTGTGCTGTTCCAGCAGATTTTCGGGCGGCGGTGGCACCTGCAGGTAGAAGCCCTGACTGCCGAGCGCCTCCATGACCCGGCTGGTCGAGGCGATCCCAAGGGGCTTGGCTGGATCCAGCTTGGTCATCAATACCAGCTCGGGACGACCAAATGTACTCATCAGTACCTCGGGTACGCGGGAGAAATCCTCTCTTCTTTCAACAAAAAGATAGGTCTCGGCTTTTTTACGACTTTTATAGACTGCACATAACATGGAAGTTGATATAATCCGACGGGTTTATTGCCTCTGATGGTGGCAAACTATAACATCAGGAATTGAATAACAATAACGGATTACCGTCTCTGTCTCGGGGAAGATCATGGTTGAGCGCGATAACGAATTGAAAGGGACTACCTTCACTATTTCTGTGTTGCATATCAGCGATGGCAAGCCTGAGCGGATCCGTCAGTTACTGGCGGCAAAAGTCGCCCAAGCGCCTCAGTTTTTTAATTGTGCCCCCCTCGTCATCAATGTGGAACGACTCGCGGATATCCCCGATTTTGACCAGCTCAAAGGGCTGGTCGAATCAGAGGACTTCGTGCTGGTCGGGATCACGGGCGCCAGGGATGAGGCAATGAAGACGGCAGCCAAGGCCGCGGGGCTGGCGGTAATGGCCTCTGGCAAGAGCCGCAAGGTCGAGCCGCTGCCACTGCCGGAACCCACCCCGTCTCCGGTGGCCGAGGTGAAGGCCGCGCCGGCGCCTCTGGTGCCGAGCAAGGTGCACGTGGGCCCCGTGCGTTCCGGCCAACAGCTCTACGCCGCCGGCACCTCGCTGGTGATACTGGGCTCGGTGAGCCAGGGGGCCGAAGTCATCGCCGACGACAGCATACATATTTATGGCGCCCTGCGTGGCAGGGCCATTGCCGGTGCCAAGGGCAACACCCAGGCACGGATCTATTGCCAGCAATTGCAGGCCGAGCTGCTATCCATCGCAGGCACGTTCCAACTGAGCGATGCACTGCCGGCAGGCCTGATACAACAGCCGGTGCATGTCCGGCTGGATAACGAACAACTCCGAATAGACCATATCAAATAGAGTTACAAGGAAGCGAGAATGGCGCGAATCATAGTCGTTACATCGGGTAAAGGTGGCGTTGGCAAGACCACAACCAGCGCGGCCCTGAGTACAGGTTTGGCTCAGCGTGGCCACAAGACTGTGGTCATCGATTTTGACATCGGTCTGAGAAATCTGGATCTCATCATGGGCTGCGAGCGGCGCGTGGTGTATGACTTCGTCAATGTGATCAACGGTGAGGCCAACCTCAATCAGGCCCTCATCAAGGACAAACGCTGCGAAAATCTGTTCATCCTGCCCGCGTCCCAGACCCGGGACAAGGACGCCCTGACCCATGAAGGGGTCGAGAAGATCCTGGATCAGCTGGCGGAAATGAAGTTTGATTACATCGTCTGCGACTCCCCAGCCGGGATCGAAGCGGGTGCCCTGATGGCGCTCTACTTCGCCGACGAGGCCATCGTCACCACCAACCCGGAAGTCTCTTCCGTGCGTGACTCGGATCGCATCCTTGGCATCCTGGCCTCCAAGTCCCGTCGTGCCGAGCGCGGCGAAGACCCGATCAAGGAACACCTGCTGCTCACCCGCTACTGCCCGACCCGCGTCAACCGTGGCGACATGCTGAGCGTACAGGATGTACAGGATATCCTGGCCATCAAGCTGCTCGGGGTGATCCCGGAGTCCCAGGCTGTGCTGCGCGCCTCCAACTCGGGGGAGCCGGTCATTCTGGACAAGGAGTCCGATGCCGGTCAGGCCTATGAGGATGCCGTTGCCCGCCTGTTGGGCGACACCAAGGATTTTCGTTTTCTGGAAGAAGAAAAGAAGGGCTTCTTTAGCCGACTGTTCGGGAGTTAAACATGTCATTATTGGATTATTTTCGTTCCAACAAGAAACAAAACACCGCACAACTGGCCAAAGAGCGGTTGCAGATCATAGTCGCGCACGAGCGTTCATCCAGAGGGGGGCCGGATTACCTGCCCCAGCTCAAGCAGGACCTGCTGGATGTGATCCGCAAGTATGTGCAGATCGACCCTGACAAGATCACGGTCCAGCTGGACAAGAAGAGTGATGAGCTGTCTGTGCTGGAGCTCAACATCACCTTCGCCGATGACAAAAAGGGATGAGCTGACGCCACATGCGTGACCCCTTCCCCCAATGAAGACCGGATCCTGTACCAGGGTCCGGTTTTTTATTGCCGCAAACAGGGCGGGCCACACGCCTGATCTCGCCAAGGAAGAGGGGGCCAGCTAGAATACCGCGCGCCACTGTTCGGCTTTGCCGACGGGGCGTCTCATTTTTATTATCTGGAACGGACGATCTATGTCTTTGAACGATGAAATGCACAGCGTCGAGGAACTGCTCGACACCGCACTCGAACTTTTCATGGAGCTGGCCTCCGACAACTTGCCGGAGCAGGAGATTGCCGTCTTCAACCGGGAGTTCAACAGTCGCGGCCTGCTGGCGGAAACCGATCCGGCCGATGACTGGGAAGCGGACGTGGGATTTGCCGTAAGCGATACCGAGTATGCCGAGATCTGGATCGGGCTTGGTAATGCCGAACAAGAATATGAGCACCTGTTTGCCCGCATGCTGCTCTCCCGCCGTGTTGACGAGAAGTTCTGCCACATCGAATGGTTGCCCCAATAATTCCGGATCCCGATGATCTGCGTCCCCGCTATTATGCCCCCGAGCCGGCACGTCCGGCTCTGGGACGGCGCATGCTGAGCTGGCTCGGCAAGCTGCTGGCGGCAGTCCTGCTCGGCTCCATCGTCTCGGTGGTGCTGCTGCGCTTCATCGATCCCCCCATGTGGACCTGGCGCATCGAACGGGCCCTGTTTCCGCCCGCCAAGATAGCCGTGGTCAAGCATGACTGGGTGCCCATAGCTCGCATTTCGCGGGAACTGCAACTGGCGGTGATCGCCGCAGAGGATCAGCGCTTTGCCGACCATAGCGGCTTTGACATGGATGCCATCAGCTCGGCACTCAAGCACAACCAGCGCAGCAAGCGGGTACGTGGCGCCAGCACGCTGAGCCAGCAGACAGCCAAGAATCTCTTCATGTGGAGCGATCGCAGCTTCCTGCGCAAGGGGATCGAGGCCTGGTTTACCCTGCTGATGGAGCTGGGTTGGGACAAATCCCGCATCCTCGAGGTCTATCTCAATATCGTGGAGTTCGGCCCCGGCATCTATGGCGCCGAGGCCGCCGCCAAGCACTATTTTGGCAAATCGGCCGCCCGCTTGACTCGTTACGAGGCTTCTCTGCTGGCTGCCGCCCTGCCCAATCCCTGGCGCTACCGGGTCCAGCCTCCCTCCCCCTATGTTCAGCAACGCTCTGCCTGGATCCGTCGCCAGATGGGTCAACTTGGCCAGGCTACCCTCAACAAGGTATACAAGGACGATTGAGCATCGGGCACAGAGCCACTTCTACCAATGCCCGATGGCCGTACATCGCCCCTGAGCGCATCAGAGTCATCTATCAGGGATCGGGGTCAGCCGGCAATGTCTCTGCCGGCGGGCCCAGATGACCGCCCACCGTGCTCTGGTGCAGCGGCAGATAGTGCCACCACCAGGCCTCCCGTCGTCGTTTGATCTGCTGCCGCCGCACTCGTCGCTTCATGACACCCCTCCAGTGGATCCCCCTTCAACCATACCTTCTACCCGCGCCGTTGGACAGGTGGCGGATCGGTATCCGCACCGGTCTGGCCGCCACCGCCAATACTTGCTACAGTAGCGAACCTCGATGTATCTGGAGTGATTTCATGGAACAACGTACCCCGGATCAGCTGGTCGAATGGGCCTATGATCAGTTTCTTGAGCAGGCCGCAGACATGCTGGCCCCCGAACAAATCGTCGACATCACACTGGAGTTCGAACAGCGTGGCGCCGTCGAGGCGACCCTGCCCAATGGAGACTGGTCAACCGAACTCGGTGTACCAGTCGACATGGAGTCTTGGGTCGAGGTGTGGGTTGGTTTGCTGGACCATCAGGATGAGTTTGAGGTGATCTACGCCACCTTCCTGCTGCCCCGCTATCTCAACGAGCACGGTGTCCATGTGCGCTGGCATCGCCAGCAACAGGCATAAAAAAGGCGCCCTCGGCGCCTTTCTCTTTTCTGGTATGCCCCGCTCAGGGCTGCGCTGCAATGGCCTTGGCCAGACAGCGGCGACACCAGCAGGCGCTGGCCTCGCTCATGGGCAGAGCAGGCAACTGGCTGCACCAGCACTGTGCGATTGTTGCACCGGCCGACACGGCGCAAAATGCCGGCTCGCCACAACCAGGGCACGCATGGGTGCTTTTCGAGCCATCCAGCTCTGCCATCACGGCCAGCTGGGCGTCGCTCTCCATAGCCGACCAGTGACCAATCTCGGTCAGGGTACGGCCACAGCCGAGGCAAAGCCCGTCCTTGGCCTGACAATGGCCGATACAGGGGCTCGGCACTTACTCGCTGTCCACTGCCGAGTCGGTATCTGTGGCAACCAGGGTGATGCAGTTGTCTTCGATGACGATTTTGCCCTGCTTGTAGAGGCCGCCGATGGCCTTCTTGAAGGTGCCCTTGCTCATGTTGAACAGCTTGTAGATGAGCTCGGGTTCGCTCTTGTCCCCCACCGCCAGACTGCCACCCTGCTTCATCAGCCGGGTCAGGATCCGGCCACCGGCATCGTCCATCCGATCCATGCCCGGCTTTTGCAGGGTCAAGTCCAGCTTGCCGTCGTCACGTACCTGCTTGACCCAGGCGGTCAGCGGTCGGCCCGTCATCACCCGGCCAAATACCTCGTTCTTGAACAGCATGCCGGAATATTCACCGTTGACGATCGCCTTGATGCCAAGCGGAGTATGCTCACCCGGCAGTGCTGTTACCTCGTCACCAGCCTTGAAGGGGGGGTTATCGGTGCGCAGGAACCGCTCCAGCCGGCTGGTACCTACCATGCGGCCTTCGTTGTCGAGCATCAGATGCACCAGATAGACGTGGCCCACCTGCATCGGCTTGTTCTGCTCACGGGTCGGCACAAACAGATCTTTTTTCATGCCCCAGTCAAGGAAGGCACCGATCTTGTTGGCATTGACCACCTTGAGACCGACTATGTCGCCCACCATGGCAAACGGCTTGTCGGTGGTGATCACAGGCTCACAGTCGGCATCCAGATAGAGGAAGACCTCCACACCGTCACCTTCAGCCACCCCTTCCGGCAGCTGACGCTTGGGCAGCAGCAGCTCGCCATATTCGTCGGCCGCCAGCCAGGCGCCCCTGTCTTCGAGCTCGATTACGGTGAGGGTGTTCATCTTGCCAATCTGTAACATGCTGATCTCTTCTTTCATTATCCGGATGGTCAATTTTTCATTGCCCGTATGGGCGCGCATGTTACCCCAAGAGCGGCAACAGGGCCTAGCCCCTTGCCCTGCTCCCGCATGATTTTCGAGGCCGTTTTCACGGTTTATGGCGATATAATCGTCATTCGGCCGGTGCTTTACTGCAAATACCCCCACTTTTGGGTAGACTGCGCCGCTGTTCAAATCCTGAGGAACTGTCGATGAATCCATCCACTCGTACCCGTCATCTCAATCAATGGATCCAGACCCACAGTGGGCAGGACATGACCTACCCGGCGCTGCACGGTTTTCTGTGCGCCCGTCTGGTGGGGCCGGATGCCCCTGACTGGCAGGCCCCGCTGGCCGGTCTGTTGCCACATGACGCCGAACTGGATGAGAAGAGCGCAGAGGCGCTGCACCATCTGATCGCCGAGCTGGAAGCTCAGGCCGACGAGGCCCAGCTGGCCTTGCCAAGCCAGTGCCGCCTCTCTACCGACGGCCCGGAGCAAGTGTTCGAGCAGAGTCACCCCCTCGGCCAGTGGTGCTACGGCTTCAGTCAGGGATTTGCCAGCTGGCCCAAGCCCAAGGATCTGAACGATCCCACCACCCAGTACCGTTTCAGCCTCGCCGCCGAACTCAGTCTGTTTCGCGACAAGCCCATGGCCCAGATGCTGCACGCGGCCGCCGGCAGCGAGCTGCCCTTCATGGAATTTTGCAAACGCCAGCGTCAGAACATGAAGGCGGCGCTCAACCAGCTGCTGCAACTGGATGAGTATCAAGCTGTGCCCGGCACTCAGGCAGCCCTCGATAGCGAGCAGGCCGAGCAGTGGCAGCAGTGGTTCGAGCTGGCCGATGCCTGCCGCGATCCCCTGGCTCGTCTTGGCTGGTTTGACAAGGTGATTGACAATGCCGAGCCGCTGTTTGATGCCGCTTTCTGGCAGCAGATGGCTGGCCACGGCTGGAGTGCCCACGAGGCACGCCCGCTGCTCGCCGCCAGGGCAGGCCGCGCCGATTGCCTGCTGCGCCTCGGTCAACTGGATCAAGCCAGAAGCGAGTATCTGGCCTTGTTGGCGCTTTGCGTAGCCGACGAGCTGGGCTGCCGTTATCCTCTTTCCAGTCTCTATGCCCTGCAAGGGGATTGGGCCGCCCTGCGCGCCTTGCTGGTGCGCTTCGACGAGGCTTCCAGCTGGCTGCTTTACAACAGGGCCTTGATGGCATTTGTCTGTAACGGCCCCGAGGCGGCTCAGCCGCAGCTGGACGCCGCCATCAAGGCCAATGCCCATACTCCGGCCTGTCTGCTGGGTCAGCGCAAGCTGCCCAAACAGGAGCCACAGAGCTGGCAGGCGGGCAGTCGCGATGAAGCGGCGCTCTACACACTGCAGAGCCGAGAGGCCTGGCTCAAGCACAACGCCTTGATCTGGTTGCGTAAAGGCTGAGCAGCCAGTCGTATTAATAAGCTTCGAACAGACCCGGTTGCGGCGTATGACGTGCGCAACCGCACATTTCTCTGGTGCATGTTCAGACAAACGCCCTTGTGTTACGTATCATCAAGGTCAAAGTATCAAGAGAAACTGCACCCGATGCAGCCGTCACAGCAGGATGTCATATGTCAAAGATCATAGAGCTGCTTGCGCACTACCCCCCCTATCAGCTGGTTCACGCCGCCGAGATGGTGCGCGATACCTTTGAGCAGTTTTACCAGCAGCGTTATCAGCTGACGGTGCCCCAATGGCGCCTCATGATGGTGCTCGGCCCCAACTACCCCATCAGCCAGAAAGAGCTGGTGGAGGCGAGCGGGATGGACAAGGTGCGGATCTCCCGCGAAATCCACAGACTGGTGGAGAAGGGGATACTGTTTACCGAGAGCAGCGAACAGGACAAGCGGGTCAGCCTGGTCTCTCTCACCCATGCCGGGCTCACCCTGTTCCAGCAGCTCAAGACCGAAGCGGGCAGCTGGCAGCATACCCTCACCGATTACCTGCCTGCCGAGGCGCGCCAGTCCATTCGTCTGCACCTGCAAAGTGTCAGCGACGCCATCGAACAACTGCACCTGCTGGATAGCGAGCACACCTCATGAACCTGAACAATTTCGCCACCATGGATGTCAACATGCTGCTGAGCCTGGTCAATATGCAGTTGCGTGATCGTTTTGATGATCTGGACGATCTCTGCAAGGCACAGGATCTCGACAAGGAGGCCCTGGTCGCCAGGCTTGCCAGCGGCGATTTCCACTACCTGCCGGATCAGAAACAGTTCAGATAGGGATCCGGATCACAACCCGGCCAACGGCACTGGCCTCGGCGGTAAAAGCTGATATGGTGATGATGACACCGTGGAATGACACCCAGCGACATGTATGGATACATCAAGCTGTCATACACGGCGGTTAGCCTCTGACCCGTGACACGCCAGCCAAGGACGACCCATGATGATCCTGACCCGACAGACCACGCTGATCACCCTCTGCGCCATTCTCATGATCAGTTTGTTTTCCCCCAGTCTGCCTGACAGCGCCGAGCAGTGGCTCAGCACCTTGTTGCTGGGCTCTCTGGTTGCCGTGTGCCTGATGGTGGGCAGCGGCTGTCGCCGCTTCATTCGGGATTGACTCGCCCCCTTTGCCCCTGTTGACCTCATCTTCGCCCGCACAGAAAAAACAACGCAGCCCTTGGGCTGCGTTGTTTTGTTTGGTACGGCATGGCACTGCGCCATGCCTTACCCGCCATGGCCAGTCTCTTGATCAGAGTGCAAGGGTTTCCAGCTGGCCTTTGGCCTGCTCAATGCCTTTGGCTTGCGCATCCGGACCCATGCCCATGCCTTCGGCGTAGATGAAGTCCACGTCCTTGATGCCGATGAAGCCCAGCACGGTGCGCATGTAGGGGGTCACCAGATCGGTGGCGCTGCCGACGTGCATGCCGCCGCGGGGGCTGATCACCAGGGCGCGGGTGTTCTCCACCAGACCGACCGGACCGGTTTCGGTGTAACGGAAGGTCACGCCGGCACGGGCAATCAGGTCAATCCAGTTTTTCAGCTGGGTCGGAATGTTGAAGTTGTACATGGGGGCGGCAATCACCACCAAATCGCTCCCTTTGAGTTCGGCGATCAGCTCGTCGGATTGTGCCATGACGGCCAGCTGACGTTCGTTCAGGTTGTCACCACCGCGCAGACCCGAGGCCAGCTCACCGTCCAGCACCGGCAGGTTCAGGGTCGCCAGATCACGCACCGTGACAGTGTCGGACGGGTGGTCAGCCAGGAAGCCGTCTATCAGGGCGTTGGATTGGGAATATTGGCCCAGGATGCTGGACTTGAGTACGAGGATATTGGCCATGGTGAAACTCCATTTGGTTGTCGGTTGAACAGCTTGGCTGTCGATGGAGGTCACTCTAAACATTGAGCTTCTCTGCGGATAGCGAAAATAGATGCTCAACTTGTTCAAAAATTTTGACCTTAGTTCATTCTATCGCCAACGGCCCCATGGCCAACTGCCCAATGCTTGGCAGAACAAACGATTGCCGTTATGATCCGCCGCACTTTTTTCCAGCGACCCGGATCCCATGGTACCCTCGCGCAGGCACTCTCCTTTTGCCGGTGCAGTCTGGATGATGGTGGCAGGCCTCTGCTTTGCCGCCGTCAACAGTCTGAGCCAATATGTCAGCTTCAAGCTCGGCCTCCCCTCGACCCAGGTTGCCTTTCATCAATACCTGATCGCTCTGGTGTGTCTGCTGCCCTGGCTGGTGCGCCACGGCCTGCGTCAATCTCTGATGACCAACCAATTGCGTCTGCACCTGCTGCGAGTCGCCCTGGCCGTGGTCGGCATTCAGTTCTGGCTGTGGGCGCTGGCGGTGCCCGTGCCCATCTGGCAGGGGATAGCGCTCTTGATGACCTCCCCTTTGTTCGCAACCCTGGGTTCTGCCCTGCTGCTCAAGGAGCAGGTGAGCCGGGCCCGCATTCTGGCAACCCTGGCGGGCTTTGTCGGCGCCATGGTGATCCTGGCCCCCTGGACCGATGATTTCAGCTGGGCCTCCCTGCTGCCGGTGGCGGCCGCCCTGTTCTGGGCCGGTTACTCCCTGCTGGTGCGCTATCAGGCAGCAAGCGAGTCATCCCACACCATAGTGGTCTATCTGCTCATCTTCAGCACCCCCTTCAACGCCATGCTGGCCCTGCCGGAGTGGCAGTGGCCGAGCGAAACCCAGTGGCTGCTGGTGGCGGTGTCAGGGGTACTGTCGGCACTGGCCCAGATGTCCATCGCCCGCGCCTACAGCGTGGCCGAGGCTTCGTTCGTACAACCCTTTGATTTTGCCAAGCTGCCCATGAACGTGCTGGCAGGCTGGCTGGTGTTTGGCTGGGCGCCCCCCGGCCGATTGTGGCTCGGCGCTGCCATCATCATTGGCGCCATCACGCTGCTTACCCATCTGGAGCAGCGCGCCCATCAATCTGTTTCCTGAGGTACGCCATGCGTGCCTCTTTTTTTGCCTGCTATTGCTGCCAATAGCGACAGCGACATTGTGACCATCGACATCAGGAGAGATCGTATGTTTGGAACCGCCACCCGTCCCAGCGCCACCCGCGCCCTGCTGCTTGGCTCGGGAGAACTCGGCAAGGAAGTCGCCATCGAGTTGCAACGGTTCGGGATCGAGGTGATCGCCGCCGACCGTTACCCCAATGCCCCCGCCATGCAGGTGGCGCACCAAGCCCACGTGTTGGACATGCTCGATGGCAATGCCCTGCGCGCCCTGGTCACCCTGGTCAAACCCGATCTCATCATTCCTGAAATCGAGGCCATCGCCACCGATACCCTGGCACAGCTTGAACAAGAGGGGGTCAAGGTGGTGCCGAACGCCCGCGCCACCCAGCTCACCATGAATCGGGAAGGGATCCGCCGGCTGGCCGCCGAAGAGTTGGGTCTGCCCACCTCCCCCTACCGTTTTGCCCAGAGCAAGGAGGAGTTCATCGCCGCCGTCGAAGCCATCGGCCTGCCCTGCGTGGTAAAACCCGTGATGAGCTCGTCGGGCAAGGGTCAGAGCGTGCTGCAGGATCTCGCCAAACTGGACGAAAGCTGGACCTACGCCCAGGAGGGTGGCCGTGCCGGTCGCGGCAAGGTGATTGTCGAAGGCTTCGTCCCCTTCGAGTACGAGATCACCCTGCTCACGGTGCGGGCCGTGGATGGCATTCATTTTTGCGACCCCATAGGCCACCGCCAGGAAGATGGCGACTACCGCGAATCCTGGCAGCCACAGGCGATGAGCACCCTGGCGCTGGCCCGCTCCAAGGAGGTCGCCGCCAAGGTGGTCGGGGCGCTTGGCGGTTATGGCCTGTTCGGGGTCGAGCTCTTCATCAGGGGCGACGAGGTGTGGTTCAGCGAAGTTTCCCCCCGCCCCCACGACACCGGCATGGTGACCCTGATCTCTCAGGATCTCTCCGAATTTGCCCTCCATGTACGCGCCATCCTGGGGCTGCCCATCGGCACCATCACCCAGTACGGGCCGAGCGCCTCGGCCGTGGTGCTGCGGGATGGTCACAGTCAGGACATCCGCTATCAGGGCATTGGGGAGGCGCTGGCATTGGTATCGGGCGCCCAGCTGCGGTTGTTTGGCAAGCCCGAGATCGCCGGTCGCCGCCGGCTCGGGGTCGCCCTGGCCCGTGGGCAGCAGTGTGAAGAGGCGGTGGAAAAAGCCAAGGCGGTCGCCGCCCGGGTCGAGGTGATTTGTTGACCACAACCGGTTGCTGACGTGATCAGGCGCAAGGGGCATGGCAATGCCCCTTTTGCATTTGCCCGTCAGGCTTATAATCCCCCTTCAAATTTGTCAGGAGTACAAGATGTTAGCTGCCGTGATCTTCGATATGGATGGTGTTCTGATCGACTCGGAACCCTTTTGGCAACGGGCCCAGATGGCCGTGTTCTCCGGGCTGGGTCATCCCCACAGCGAGGAGGATTGCAACTCCACTATAGGCGTGCGCATCGACCAGCTGGTGGCACACTGGTATCGGCTGCGCCCCTGGGTGGGCCCCAGCCAGGAAGAGGTGATGCAACGCATCCTGGATCAGGTCATTGCCCTGATCCTGAGTGAAGGCCAACCCAAGGAGGGGGTGCTGGAGGCGCTGGCACTGATGGAGGCACAAGGGCTCAAGATTGGGCTGGCGACCTCCTCGCCCTTCACCATGGTCGAGGCGGTGCTCGGCAAGCTCGGCATTCGCGATCGCTTTCTGGCGGTGCACTCCGCCGAGGTGGAGCGCTTCGGCAAACCGCATCCTGACGTTTACATACACGCGGCGGAAAAACTCGGGGTAGAACCGCTACACTGTCTGGCCATTGAAGACAGCTTCACCGGCCTGCTGGCGGCCAAGGCGGCCTCCATGAAGGCGCTCATAGTACCGGATCCGGCATTGGTCGGCGATCCCCGTCTGGCCATTGCCGATCACCAGCTCAGATCCCTCGGTGAGTTGAATGCCGCCACGCTGGCCAGCTGGGTGGCATAGGCTCCCGCAGACAGCGAGGGCACTAAAGGGACCAGATCGCCGTCTCCCCCTGACCACTGCCATAAACGTGCGCTTGCTCGCGGTTAACTCCCTCCCGGCCAACTAGAATCAGGGAAGATAGGCGGCCCGAGGGCCCGAGGAGGTCACCATGATCGAGTACACCAGCAAGCGTATCGTCTGCCCCCACTGTGGCCATCATACCCGGGTCGAGCTGGATGCCAGCCAGGGGGATCAGGAGTTCTACGAAGATTGCATGGCTTGTTGCAACCCCATCCACCTGCGGCTGCATCTGGACGAAGCCCGTGACTGCCTGCAACTGTTTGTGGATGCAGACGACGAGCAGATGTTTTGATTGCGAGTCATCAAAATTCGAGCGTTCAAAAGGGCCTGCAATGCAGGCCCTTTTCCATGGCATGTCGGAAGCTTTCGCCCAGGTCAGGCCAACTGGCGCGCAGCCAGTACCCGCTCCACCGTATCGACGATGGCCTGGGTTTGGGGATCGATCTCGATATTGGTGTGCCAACCGGCTTTGACCCAACCCAGGTTGGTACGAGCCAGGGTCTCCGGGATCAGATTGACGCAAAATTCACTCTCTCGCACCTCACCCACTGTCAGGCTGATGCCGTCGATGCCGATGTAGCCTTTGGTCAACACGTACTTCATGAGCGTGGGGGCAAGGCGATACCATACCTGACGATTGTTGGGGGTGTCTATGACCGAGATCACTTCCGCCGTGCCCATGATATGGCCAGACATGGTATGACCGCCGATCTCGTCACCAAAGCGGGCAGCCCGCTCCACGTTGACCTTGTCCCCCTCTTGCAGCGTGCCAAGGTTGGTCAGGCGCAGGGTTTCCTGGATCAGATCGAAGCTGACCAGATCGCCTTCCACCCGGGTGACTGTCAGGCAGCAGCCGTTATGGGCCACGGAGGCCCCCAACGCCAATCCCTCACCCCAGGCCAGGCTTGGCATGCGGATCACATGGGTGCGAAAGTTGGGAAGCGCTTTGATGGCAACCAGTTCGGCGGTCCCCTGCACTATGCCGGTGAACATGTCTCTTCTCCTGCTACGAAAAAAGGCAGGTTAACCCCGGCCCGCCGCCCAGACAAGCACGCCTGCTGACAAGCTTGCCCCCGATCGCTATAGTGACGGCGTTCACATTCGGGTTAATGAGGAAGAAATAATGCAGGTATATCAATGTTGTGAGGCCATTCGCATCGCCTATAACCAGATTGGCTCAGGTGAGCAGGGTTATGTGCCGCAGGCCATAGCGGCGACCATCAGGGCCCTCAATGCTGTGGCCTCCGACGAGCGGGTGCCGGCCGAACTGCGCCAGGAAGCCGCCTATGCCGCCGCCAATCTGCTGATCAGCGATCATCAGGACGCCTGATCCGGGCAGAAAGCCTGCCGCCAACCGTTTCGCGGCGGGCGACTTTCAGGCTAGAATGACACCCCCGCATTTTGTCTCCTCCCGGTGAGGGGGCAAAAGCCCATCCTGTTATCCGTTCTTGCTCTTTTTATCTGATCCACTCGGAGGTGTCAGTGCAACGTTATTGGTCCGAGGCGAGGCAGCTCGTTCGTTTAGCCAGCCCCATTCTGGTCGCCCAAGTGGCCCAGATCGCCATGAACTTTGTCGATACCGTGATGGCGGGGCAAGTCAGCGCCGTGGATCTGGCGGCCGTGTCGGTCGCCACCAGCTTCTGGTTGCCGATCATCTTGCTGGTGCAGGGCATCATAATGGCGCTCACCCCCATCGTCTCCCAGCTCAACGGGGCTCGCAAACGGGACGAGATCCGCCCGGCCGTGCATCAGGGCTTCTGGCTGGCGCTCATGGTCACTCCCATCGCCATGATAGCGCTCTATTTCAGCCCGCTGACCCTGCAATTCATGGACGTGGACGCCGTCATGGCCACCAAGACTGCCGGCTATCTGCATGCCATCTTGTGGGGGCTGCCCGCCTTCGTGCTGTTCCAGGTGCTGCGCAACTTCAGTGAGGGACTCTCCCACACCATGCCCACCATGGTGATAGGTTTCGTCGGGCTGGCGGTCAATATTCCCGCCAACTACATCTTCATCCACGGCCATTTTGGCATGCCAAAACTCGGCGGTGTCGGTTGTGGGGTGGCCACCGCCATCGTGCTGTGGGCCATGCTGCTGGCAATGATCATCTATGTGAAACTCTCCCCTCACTTCACGAAGATCAACCTGTTTGCCCAGCTAGCACGCCCCAATGGCAGCCGGATCTGGCGCCTGTTCCGACTCGGCTTTCCCATTGCCATGGCCATCTTCTGCGAGGTGACCCTGTTTACCGTGGTGGCCCTGATGCTGGCCCCGTTCGGAGCAGAGACGGTAGCGAGCCACCAGATAGCGCTGAACTTCTCCAGCCTGGTGTTCATGCTGCCGCTCTCCATTGGTGTGGGGGTGACTATCCGGGTCGGCCACAGCATAGGGGAAGGCTTGCCGGACCACGCCCGGGTCGCGGCCCGTACCGGCCTCATGCTGGGCATGGCGGTCGCGGCCTGCACCGCCGCCCTGACAGTACTGCTGCGTGAACAGATAGCGACCATCTACACAGATGACATGCAGGTGATCACGCTGGCGGCTACCTTGCTGTTCTTCGCCGCCATCTATCAGGTCTCCGACTCGGTACAGGTGGTAGCGGCCGCGGCGCTGCGTGGATACAAGGACACCAAGGCGATTTTCTACGTCACCATAGTCGCCTACTGGGGTCTGGGCCTGCCCACCGGCATGCTGCTGGGACTGACCGACTGGGTCGTTCCTCGCATGGGGCCGCAGGGCTTCTGGGTCGGTTTTATCGTCGGCCTGACCGGCGCAGCCCTGATGCTGGGGGCCCGTCTCAAGGTGATCTATGGCCGTTTCGGCGCCCATCCGTAACGGACTGATCTGGCTGTGGGGGATGCAGCTGGCAGGCTGTACCCCCACCATAGAGGATCAATTTGCCACCTATCAAACCAGGGTGGCCCATGTACTGAGTCTCCCGTCCACTCCCTCTCCCGTCATTACGCTGGTGCCCTTCCCCGCCCAGCGGGAACTGCAGCGTCCGCTGCCAGATCTGCGCATTGGCCTGCTCGATATATTGCCCCTCAACCAGTGTGGCCTCGGCACCCTGGTGGCCGAACGCAACGGCCCTGTCGGGCGCAGCACGGACAACTTCAGCCAGCTGGCCTATGAGTGGCAACTGGTGCAGGGGCTGGCGCGCTGCAAGACACAGGACCCCGAGGTAGCACAGTGGCTGACCAGCCTTCGACAACAAAAAACGGCCATGTTGCCGGATCGCTTCTGGAATGCGCTGGTCAGCACCCCGGAGCTGCGCCGGGTACTGACCCCCAGACGAACCCCCTTGTCGCTGACCAGTACTCTGCAGGAGACCCGCCAGGCACTGGGTCAGTTGCAGCGCTGGCAAGAGGCGGTGGCCCGTCCCGACCATGTGACTGCATCCCTGCCTCCGTTGACGGATGCGCTGGAGAGCCTCTACCGATCGGATGCCCTGCCCCGGCTCCTCTATTCACTGCCGCTGGCCACGGCCTGGCTCAATCAGATCAGTGCACAACTGGAGCCCTTGCCCATCACCACACTCTGCCCGGCCACGGATCCACAGCGACAAGATCGTCTGCGGGGTGCAATGACGCACTACTATGCCAGGGGGCTGCAACCCTGGCTGGCTCAGCTTGATCGCCAGTTCCGCCAGATTTCCCCTTCCCTGGCCGCCCTGTTTGACAATGCATCCCCGCCAGCCCTGCAGGCATGGCAGACAAGCTACGCCAGCGGGCTGGAGAGCCGCGTCTGGCTGGATTTTCGCGCCGCCACAGTGCGCCATGCCAAGGCCTGGCAAGGGGTCTTTTTGCGCTGTGAAGCACCCGGCGGCAAGCCCCCCCTGCTACCCAAGTCCGGATAGGGTGTGCCTGTAAAATCAACAGGCTGCGCAAGAACTCGGCAAACGGTCTCCTTTGTGCATACCGCCTGTTGACAGCCTTTGGGGGCATGGGTAGTATGCCGACCACGTCAGCAGTGCTGGTGTCATGAAGCGGTCATTACCGATTCTTGCAGTGGGTTTATAGCTCAGTTGGTTAGAGCACTACCTTGACATGGTAGGGGTCGTTGGTTCGAATCCAATTAAACCCACCACTTTTTCTGTGATGCGTCCTTAGCTCAGCTGGTTAGAGCACCACCTTGACATGGTGGGGGTCGGTGGTTCGAATCCACTAGGACGCACCATCACAGAATACCGAGTATGCGTCCTTAGCTCAGCTGGTTAGAGCATCACCTTGACATGGTGGGGGTCGGTGGTTCGAATCCACTAGGACGCACCATAATAGATTGCAGATGTGGGTTTATAGCTCAGTTGGTTAGAGCACTACCTTGACATGGTAGGGGTCGTTGGTTCGAATCCAATTAAACCCACCACTCCCCTGCAAACAGAAGTCGCATTGCGCACCCTGCGTCCTTAGCTCAGCTGGTTAGAGCATCACCTTGACATGGTGGGGGTCGGTGGTTCGAATCCACTAGGACGCACCAGATTAAAAAAGCCCGCTCCATGAGCGGGCTTTTTGCATGTCAGGGCCACCTGCATCGCTACGGGATCAACAGGCCGGGCCCGTGCGCCCTCCCCTTGATGCTGTACTGAATAAGCCGCCTCACTACCCAACTTGCTGACCTCTCTGCTTCCCCTTCGTTGCCCTGTCACAACACACTGTCTGACGGGACTAGAACAGATCCAGCTGCTGGCCGCAGATCCGCTCGAATGACTCGCCGATAAACGGCAGTATGGCATCCGCTATGGGTCTGATCTGCTTGTCGATGTAGTGCTCGTAGTCGATGGCACTGCGCCTGTATTCCAGCGGCTCAGGCCCATTGAGGGTCATCAGATAGGAAATGGTGCCCCTGTGCTGGTAGCGCTGGGGCTGGCCCCGGCGCAGGTTCTCTTCATCGGCCAGCCGTGCCGCCCGCACATGGGGCGGGACGTTCTTCTGGTACTCCTCCAGCTTCTGGCGCAGCCGCTTGCGGTAGATGAGCAGATCATCGTGCAAGCCGGCCCGAGTCTCATCCACCATGGTGCGCACATAGCCGCTGGGATCTTCATCGTGAAACACCAGCTCATAGAGCCTGGTCTGGAACTGTTTGGCCAGCATGGTCCAGTCAGTGCGCACCGACTCGAGCCCCTTGAACACCAGTTGTTCCGTCCCCTCGCTCGCCTTGCCAACCAGACCGGCATACCGCTTCTTGCTGCCCTTCTCCAGCCCGCGAATGGTCGGCATCAAAAAGCGGCGGTAGTGGGTCTCGTACTGGATCTCCAGATGACTGGGCAGGTCGAACTCGCGCTTGATCAGTGCCGTCCAGTTGTCGTTGATCATCCGCGCCAAACCATGACCAATCTCATCGGCCTGCTGCGAGCTTGTCTCCCTGGCCAGGTGGACGAAAGTGGAGTCAGTGTCGCCGTAGATCACCTCGAAACCTTGCGCCTCAATCCACTCCCGAGTCTGCTGCATAATGCTGTGACCGCGCAGGGTGATGGAAGAAGCAAGCCTGGGGTCGTAGAAACGGCAGCCCCCCGAGCCCAGCACGCCGTAGAAGGAGTTCATGATGATCTTGATGGCCTGGGAAAGCGCCTTGTTGCTGGCCGCCTTGGCCCTGTCCCGCGCCGCCCACAGGGTGGCGATGAGATCCGGCAGGAAGTGGCGAGTACGGGAGAAGAGGGCGCCGCGAAAGCCGGGGATCGCCTCATCAGGATGCTGCAGCCCCTCCACCAGCCCCATGGGGTCAATACAAAAAGTGCGGATGATGCTGGGATAGAGGCTCTTGAAATCGAGCACCAGTACGTGGCGATAGAGACCGGGTTTGGAGTCCATCACATAGCCGCCGGGGCTTGCCAGCCCGCCGTCGGCAGGCAGATTGGGGGCCACATAGCCACCGCGATGGAGCCGCGGCAGATAGAGGTTGGTAAACGCCGCCACAGAGCCACCGACCCTGTCGAGCTCAAGGCCGGTAAGGGAAGCCCGCTCGATGGCAAAGGGAATGAGGTGGCAGTAGTCGAAGATCTCCCATACCAGCCTGCAATCTTCCAGGTTGTAGCGGGCCAGCGCCTCCTTGTCGGAGTGGAACAGTTCGGTGATCTTCTCCCCCCGATTGGCCACATCCTCGATATCCTTGCCGCGGCCGAGCAGCTCGCTTGCTACAGCATCCAGGCTGTAACTGGCAAACTGCCAGGTGGCGCTTTTCAGGGTATCTATGCCGTCGAGCACCATGCGCCCCGGTATGATGACATTGCCGGTCTGGGGATCGTTACGCGATGAGCGCCAGAAACAGAGCTCCCGCCCCCGCCCGAGCCGCAGCCGCCGCTTGTTGAGCTCGGCGCGGCGCAGCAGCAGCCGAAAGTCAAAATTCACCACGTTCCAGCCGATCACCAGGTCTGGATCATGCTGGCTGAACCACTGCTCCAGCGCCCCGAGCAAGGCATTCTCGTCCGCCACCCACTCCAGGGTCGTGCTCCACTCATCCGCGCCGACCTCGGGGGAGCCTATCATGATGACGCGGGCATCCTGCTCGCTGTAGAGCCCCACCGAAAAGAGGGCCCCGTCCATGGCACACTCCACATCCAGAGATACCCAGGAGAGCGTCGGCGTCACCGCCTGCGGCGCACAGCGCGCCTCGTTCACCTCCCAGTAACCGTGCTTGCCCCCCTTGCGCGCCGTTTTGCCGCCAAAGCGGACTCCGGCTGTGATGAAGCGCTCCATCAGAAACCGCTCCGGCAGCCGGATATCCGCCTCGAAGTGCTCCAGCCCGCGGATCAGCAACAACTCGATGGCACGGTGAAAAGCGCTCAAGGTGGAGAAATAGCAAGCCACCACGGCACGCCCATCGAAGGTGTGCATGGGCAGGCGCCGAAACCGCCCGCTCACGCCTGAGCCCTTGAACAGCTCGGCCGCTTCCTGCATGTGGCTCTGTGGCAGGAAGAACAAAGGCTCCTGCCCGGGCACCACCAGCCGTACCGGTCCCTGCTCGCTCCAGAGCCACATCACTATCTCTGTGCGTCCGCGCACGTCCCGACCATGGCGGGTCAGGATGAAGCCGTCCAGGGGCGCGTTTGCAGGAGCGGTCGTCGTCACGGTGGGCTGGGTCGCAATCATTCAGGATAAAGGGGCCGGTTTTGGGATGGGAGTATTGTACGTTCATACAGTGCTTGCCCGCAATCGTCATGCCAGGCTGCACCGCAAGGCTCATGCTGGTAAGCTCGAAGACGCGCACACGTGGGCAAGCGTGCTGTCACTGGCATACCTGCTTGCACCGGTTCACCCCATACAAGGAATCCATAGTGGCACTCTATTCCCTGCTGGATCGGCTGGTCATTCCCTACCAGCGATTCGATCACCCTCCCGTCTTTACCTGTGAGGAGGCGAGTCAGCTGTTGCCTGACTTGCCAGCCGCCAGGACCAAGAACCTGTTCTTACGCGATCCTAAAAGCGAGCGGCTGTTTCTGGTGGTCACGCCACAGGAGAGCCGGGTCGATCTCAAGGCGCTGGCTGCCAAGCTCGGAGTCAAGCGACTGAGCTTTGGCTCCCCGGAGCGGTTGCATGCCGCGCTCGGTCTAACCCCGGGTGCCGTCACCCTGCTCGCCATGGTGCGTGATACGGAGCAGGCGGTTGAACTGGTGGTGGATGAGCAAGTGTGGCAGGCCGAACAGGTGCAGTGTCATCCCCTGGTCAATACCGCCACCCTGCTCATCAGGCTGGACGATGTACGCCGCCTGCTGACCCATCTGGGCCGAGAAGCCACCGTCATGATCCTGCCAGTACTGGCTGAGTGACGGGCAGCGGATCAGGGGCTGCTTTTCCCCACACACGCATCAGCGGCTGCCAGGGCGGTCGCTTCACAGTGATGCATGGCTGGATGCTTAAGCCATTGATAATGGGTTGGATTCATGCTGTGATCCAGCACTGCCAGCTATCGACCTCATACGTCGGGACGCGGTTAACAGGTGGAAGAGCCCTGAGAGACCCTTGATGCATAATCTGTTTTCCTCCGCACAATTGCTGAGTCTGGTACTGTTTGTCACGCTGTCCCATGTCGGGGTCGCGGTCATTTTTGCCTATGTGTGGCATACCCAGCGCCGCATCAGGGGCCTGCTCTACTGGTCTGCCAGCGAACTGGCTATCGCCGCTTCATTCTGCGGCCTGCTGCTCCGGCCGCTCGAGGGGGATATCTCCCTTGCCAACATACTGCTGACCAACCTGCTGCTGCTTGCCGCGCCCCTGCTGTATGAGCGGGGCTTGCGCCACTTCTTTCGACGCGAGGCAGACCAGCTTGGCTGGCTCTGCCCTGCCATAGCGCTCATCGGATTTGTGCTGTTTGCCCTGACAGCCAGCCTGCGCCCCCTGTCTGACGTACACAGCCGGATCATGGTCCTCTCCGCCGTGCTCTCCCTGCAATTCGCGGTACTGATCTGGCAGCTCTGGCGTTATCAACGTCTGGCCCCCCTCTATCGGGTATTGCGCTTTGCCATACTGCTGCTCGGTCTGCAGTTGCTGCTGCAGCTGCTCCGGATAGCCAAGCACCTCTGGCAGCCGGAACTCAACGCCAGTACCTTTACCGACCCCTTGCTCGGCCCCGTGATCCTGCTCAGCCTGCTCTTTACCATAGCCCGCAGCTATCTGTTGCTCAGCCTTGTCCATACCCGCCAGCAGCAGGCACTATTGGCGACCCAGCGCGAGCTGGAGCAGCGGGCCAATCAGGATGAGCTGACCGGTCTGCTGAGCCGCCACTATTTTCAGCAACTGTTACAGGCGCAGGTCAGTGCAGGAGCCAACCCCTGTCAGCTGTTGCTGATCGACCTGGATGACTTCAAGCAGATCAATGACCGGCACGGTCATCCCGCCGGGGATGCCATGTTGCGACTGGTGGGTCAGGTGATACGCACTACCCTGCCACGGCAGGGGATAGCGGGGCGACTGGGGGGAGACGAGCTGGTCATTTTCTTGATGGAAAATCCGCAAACGCTGCCACATTACTGCCACACCCTGCAGCAACGGATCGCCCAGGCCACCTCGCAGCTCGCTGGCGGTCCCATCAGCATGAGCATAGGCCTGACGTCGCTGCAGCCGGGAGAGCGCTTCGAGCAGGCATACCCCAGAGCGGACAGGGCGCTCTATGCGGCCAAGCAAGGGGGGCGACAACGGACCTGCGTACAGGAGCCCCACCACAGCGAGCCGCAACTGCTCCAACCCCTGGTCACTGGCTCGTGAACAGGCCGTCGACCATAGAGTGCCGCCCGGCGCAACCTGACGATGTCCCCGCCTATCGCAGCTATGTGACCGAGTGCGGCGAAGCGGGTCTACCGCTCTATCAGGTGGCGCAATTTGACCCTGACGGCTGGCTGCAAAGCCTGCTCGATCACTCAGAGGGCCGTCATCTGCCCATGGGGTATCTGCCCACCACTACCTACTTTGCACTTGAGGAGGGGGAGATACTCGGCACACTGCGGCTACGCCACGGCGACAACCCGGCCACGGCGCAGTGGCTTGGCCACATAGGTTACGATACCCGCCCCTCCCGCCGCGGTGAGGGCGTTGCCCGCACCCTGCTGTGCTGGTTGCAACAACATGTATTGACCGGCCCCGTCCTCATCAGCTGCGACGAAACGAATGCAGCCTCCCTCAAGATCATTGAAGCTGCCAACGGACAGTGGCTGGATCGTCGCTACCATGCAGGGGATGACTGCTGGGTACGGTTTTACCGCCTCCCGCTCCTGCGTTGAGCCGCCAGCCAGATGCCGCGTCAAACGGCAGCCATAAACAACATGAGCGCCCGAAGGCGCTCATGCTGTGACTGATGACGTGATGATGAGTGGCGATCAGTAGCTGTCTTCCTACTCGGCGTTCATTCGGGCCAGACGGGCATGGGCTTCCTCTTCGGCGCTCTCGATCTCGTGCAGCACGGAATCGATATCGATAGCCTCTGTGCTCTCCTCGAACAGGCCGGTCAACTCGCTCTCCGGGGTCAGCTTGCCATCTTCAAACAGGGCCCACATCTCCTTGGCGTAACGGGTATTGAGCAGCTCGGGGGCATACATGCCGTAATAGTTGCGCATGTTGTTGACGTCCCGCTCCAGCATCGCCTTGGCCTGGTTGTTGGCGGCGGCATCCACCACCTGGGGCAGGTCTATGATGACGGGGCCCTGGGCATCCACCAGCACGTTGAACTCGGAAAGATCCCCGTGGATAAGGCCTGCGCAGAGCATGCGCACCACATAGCGGATCACCTTGTCGTGATCGATGACAGCCTGCTCGGGTGAGAGTGCCACGTCATTGAGACGGGGCGCCACATTGCCATCCTCGTCGGTGATCAGCTCCATCAAGAGCACACCGTCGAGACAGACATAGGGCTGCGGTACCCGCACGCCAGCTGCCGCCAGCTTGAACAGGGCATCCACTTCTGTGTTCTGCCACACCTCTTCGTGCTGTTTGCGGCCGTACTTGGAGCCTTTCTCCATGGCGCGGGCGCTGCGACTGTTACGCACCTTGCGCCCTTCCTGATACACCACGGCCTGCTTGAAGCTGCGCTTGGACGCCTCTTTATAGACCTTGGCGCAGCGGATCTCGTCGCCGCAGCGCACCACATAGACGTCGGCCTCTTTGCCGCTCATCAGCCGGCTGATGACGTCATCGACCAGGCCGTCATCAACCAGAGGTTGGATTCGATTTGGAATTTTCATGGCCGCCCTTTTACCCTATTTGCGCCTCAGAAGATAGCCCCTATGAGGCCAGCTTGCATATCCCTGTTCCTTGGCACCTTCCGGTGCCCCATTTGCCGCTGTTTTACTCACCAAACTGCTTAAAGGACAAGCGCTTGTCACCGCTGTCATCTCAGGTCGCCAGCCAGTGTCTTTCCCTTCAGGGTTCGGGTGGCAGACCGCTGCGGATCCGCTTAATCCCCTCTTCGTAGAGACCATCCTCCCCTTCTTGATGTTCCTGGGTTTCGAAGATCTTGAGAAACCACATGTACTGCTCTGGATACTGGCTCAGCTGCTGCTCCACCATGCGGTTCATGGCATTGACGTCGGCGGTCAAATCGTCCGTGGGATATGGATAAAACGGGGGTTCAATCTCAAGCCGGTAGCACTCTTCATCTTCGTCATAGCAGGCGAGGATGGGCACAGCACGGGCACCGGTCAGCTTCACCAGCTTGGGCAGGGCCGGCAGCGTTGCCTTGGGGTGACCGAAGAAAGGGATGAAGATGCTCTTCTCACGACCATGATCCTGATCCGGCAGATAGAAGAAGTTGTAGCCGCTGCGGATGGACTTGATGGCCGGTTTGATGCCGACACTGCGCTCATACACCTTGCCGGCTTTGGATCGCTCGCGGTTGATATACCAGTCAAACACCTGATCTTTCGGGCTCTTCATCATGGTACAGAGCGCAAGCCCCTCATCGGTCAGGTAGCGGCCAATCATGTCCACCGCCCAGGTGTGAGGCACGACCAGTATCATGGTGCGCCCGGCGGCCAGCTCCGCCTCTATATGCTCCCAGCCCCGTACCTTGATGCGGCTTTTGAGATGCGCGGAGCTGCGCAGGGTCAGCTCGCCAAAGCCCATGAATGCCTTGAGACCGGTCCGGATCGCCTTGAGCAGCAGCGCCTTACGGCCCGCGTCATCCAGCTTGGGAAAACAGATCTTGAGATTGGTCTCGGCAATGTAGGCCTGCTTTTTGGAAAGTCGCAGCAAGGCCGGGGCCACGGCATTGGCAAAACGCCCGCGCACACCGTGAGGCACCCATGCCAGCAGACACAAAAAACCAAGCGCCAGCCAACTGCCCCACCAGCGCGGATGAAGCAGACGGGCATGAAATGAGGTATCAAAAACCGGATCGTGTGAAGACATCGCCGCCATCAAGTCATAGAAAATAAACGGTTATTTTAATTATCCTGACAATTTTTTCCACTTTGGGGTGCAGTGGTCTTACCAACACACAGACTCGTACCCAATAAAAATGGCCCCGCAGGGCCATGATCACGATGACAGGTCAGGCGCCGGGAGGAAGATCACCTCGGATCCGCTTGATCCCTTCTTCATAGAGGCCGTCCGACCCTTCCTGCTCTTCACGGGTATCGAAAATCTTGAGGAACCACATGTATTGGCCCGGATCGCGAGTCAGTTGCTGCTCAATCATCTTGTTCATGCGGCAGGTGTCCGCCATCAGATCGCCGCTGGGGTAATCAGCAAACGGCGCCTCTATCTCCAGACGGTAGCAGTACTTGGCCTCATCGTAGCAGGCCAGCATGGGCACTGCCTTGGCACCACTGACCTGCACCAACCGCGGCAGAGCCGGCAGGGTTGCCTTGGGATAGCCGAAGAAGGGCGCAAAGATGCTCGCCTCACGGCCATGATCCTGGTCCGGCAGATAGAAGAAACTGTGTCCACGCTTGACGGTTCTGATCACCGACTTGATGCCAGCACTGCGCTCATAGACAAGGCAACCATTCTTGGCTCGTTCCCGATTGATGTGCCAGTCAAATACCGGATTGCGGGCACTCTTCATCATGGCGCACATGGGCACGCCACGCTGGGTGAAGTAGTAGCCGGCAGCATCGACCGGCCAGCTATGGGGCACCACCAGTATCATGGGGCGGCCGGCGGCCTGCTCCGCCTCGATATGCTCCCAGCCACTCACCTGGATACGTTTCATCAGGTAGGCGGGACTGCGCACGGTAAATTCACCAAATCCAAGCAGGGTCTTGAGACCGATGCGGATGGAGGTCATCAGGATGGCATCACGCTCGGCTTGGCTCTTGTTGGCAAAGCAGATATCGAGGTTGGTTTTGGCGATGTAGATCTGTTTCTTGGAGACCTTGACTACCAGCGGCGCCAGCCATTCTGCCAGCTTGTCACGCCAGCGAGGCGGCACGAAGGCGAGCACACAGAGTGCGCCGAGTGCCAACCAGCTTGGCCAGTAACGCGGTCGCAATAAACGGGTCTGAAAAGAGGAATCAAACACAGGATCTTGGGAAGACATGAATGAGGTCAAACGAAGAAAATGGGGTTGCATTGTATTCGTCCTGACAGGTAATACCAGTGAAATTCATCGTGAGCACCTCAGGGTGAGCGCTGGTTCAAAAAATGGATTTCCCAGCGGCAAAAACAGTCTCCTTCAACACTTAACCGCAGACAAAAAAGCGCTCCACCCATGGCGGAGCGCTCTCACTACTTCTGGCCAGTGGAGCATGTCGTGCACGCATGCCCTTCTCGTTGACTGACCCCTTACCCCGAGTCTCTCCAGGAGAGTCGTGCCTAGCGGCAGGCGCCGTGTCGGGCGATGCCGTGATCCATGTTGATCTCCCTTAATGGCAAAAAGAACATCAGATAGCGCAAGGCCACATAGCCGACGATCAGGGTGGCGGCACCCAGTTCGAAGTGGGCCAGCAGATTGACCTGCTCCACATAGTGGGTTGCTTGTGGCCACTGCGCCAGCAGGTGGCTTACCTTGAACAGGGCGGTGGCACCTATCACCAGCGGGAAGGTGAAGGCGGCATACCCCGGTGAAAACGGCAGGCGCAACAACTTGATGAACGCCAGATAGATGATGCAGGTCATCAGGATGGCGATCCCCAGCAGCACGGCCACCAGCAGCAAGGAAGGATCCTCGGTCACGGTCAGGTAACCGGCGAGTGACAGACTGGCAGGGGCCGCCAGAATGGCGATGGTCGGCTTGGCGGCATCCGGTACTTCATGACTGAAGATGAGGCGATAGAGCATCAGCGGCAACATCAGGCCGTAGCAGAGCATGCCAAACCAGAGCAGGCCGTCGGCCAGCGCGGCAAACTGGCCACCCGGAAAGGCCACGTCAGCCACTATGATGCCCACCGGCGGCACAAACCAGCTCGGCACCATGTGATGGATCTCGAACTGCTTGACCCTGTGCCAGACAAACGTGGCCAGAAACAGCAGATGCAGCACAACGGCAAACAACCAGAGCCCCTCGCCCAGACCGGGGGCCAGCATGCCGACCGCCTTGGAGACCACCATGGTGGCCATGGCATAGGTAGGCACAACGCTGCCCACCACAGGGTGAGCCAGATCCTGCCACAGCAGGCGTGGATGAAGCAGAAACTTGAAGGTGAGGATCACCAGCAGCACGGCAGCAACGGCGGCGCCCAGCAGTTGCAGGCGACCATCGAACTGGCCGGCGTTTTCCCAGCACCAACCGAGACTGGCGATCCCGAGTGCCAGGCCCGCCATGGGGGTCGGTGCCGCGGCTAGGGATTGACGAGTTCTTGCGATCATGGCTGAAACCTCTTGTGAGAGACGATGAGTATAGGATAAAGCGCCGCTATCGTTTACGATATCTAAATGAATTGAATCAATTGTTCAGGTAAACCAAACATGAAACTAACCCTGCAACAACTCAAGGTCTTCGCCACCATAGCCCGCTACGGCAATCTGGGGCTGGCCGCCAACGAGCTCTGCCTGAGCAAGGGCGCCGTGTCCCAGTCATTGCAGGAGCTGGAGCGTCAGCTCGCCACTCCCTTGTTTGATCGCATTCACCCCAGATTGCAGCTCAACAACGAGGGGCGCTTGCTGCAACCGGCCGCCGAAGAGCTGCTGACCCGGATGCAGGATATTGAAACCCTGTTCAGCCCGGATGCAGAGCCAAGCGGCCAGCTGCGCCTGGGAGCGAGCCAGACCATAGGCAACTACCTGCTCCCTACCCTGCTGGCCAGCAGCAAACAGGAGCTGGGCCTGCCCCCCAGAGTCACCATCACCAACACCCACCAGCTGTGCCATTTGCTGGCCAACTTCGAGCTGGATCTGGCCTTGATAGAGGGGCAGAACCACCATGCTGATCTGGTGAGTGAACCCTGGCTCAATGACGAGATGCTGATCGTGGCTCATCCCGATCATCCCCTCGCCCGGCGCAGTCGCCTGTCGCTCAGCCAGCTGAGCGATGAAACCTGGGTACTGCGCGAGCCACAGTCAGGCAGCCGCGAGCAATTCGAGCAACAGATCCAGCCCGGGCTGCCTCGCTGGCAGGCAGGGCTTGAGCTCAACACCCTGGAGGCCGTGATGCTGGCGGTTGAAAAGGGGCTGGGGATCTCCTTCATCTCCCGCCTGGCGGTGTCGGATCGGTTGCAAGCCGGTCGTCTGGTGGCCTTCTCCCTTGCCCGGCGTTTTCCCCGCCAGCTCTCCCTCATCTGGCACCGGCAGAAATACCACTCCGCCACCCTGCGCCGCTTTCTGCAGTTTTGCCGCGCGCAAGAGGGGGCCCTGCCTCAACCCCTGGCGGACATAACCACTCGGACAAAAGCGCAATAAGATGATCGGGCTCGATGATCGCGCCCGATCATCTGGCTTCCCCTTGCGCAGACAAAAAAAGAGAGGGCGCCCAGGCGCCCTCTCTCTCTATCCGTTATCAGGCTGCGGGTTGCAAACCGTGCTCGACCCACCCCAGCACTTGTCTGGTCAGGGCCTGCGGCACCCAGGGGGAATCCCTCAATCCCTGCCTGACACAGGCGGCGAAATGATCCGCCTCGTGCTGCATGCCACCGCCCGCTACCTGCGCCTCTATGTCTCCCGGCCAGGCAGGCAAGGGATCGCCTGTGACCCAGCGTACCTGCTGGGGGTTCCACCACTTACCGACCAGTTGCAGGGCCCAACCCTCACCGCCCAGATAGGCCGCCTTGTCGAGATCCTGGACGATGGAGGCATCCAGCTCGGCCGCGAGGGGGCCGGCAAAGCGGAAGCTGGCGGCCTCGTCCACCTCGCCCGTCTGGCGGGAAAGAGCGACCTGCGGCTCACCCGCAGCCAGCCCCAGCTGGTGACAGATGGCGGCGTAGAGCCAGAGCGGATAGACACCCACATCCCAGGCAGCGCCTCCGGCCAAGGCGGGATCAAACAGTTTGCCGGATCTCTCCTGCACCGAGCCGAAGGCCGCCTGCAGCCGATTGGGGGCAGGCAAGGCGCCGAGTCGCCGCAGCAATTCGCGCATGGCGGGGAAGCACATCACCTTCATGGCCTCCATCAGCAGCAGGCCACGGGCCTGGGCGAGCTGCACCAGCGCATCCCAGTCTGCTACTTGAGTCACCGCCGGTTTTTCCACCAGCACGTGCTTGCCCGCCAGCAACATCTGCTTGATCAGGTCGGCGTGCTCCGGGTGGATCACCGCCACATAGACGGCCTCCACCTCGGTGCTTGCCGCCAGCGCCTGGTAGCTGCCATAGGCAAGGGGCAATCCCTGCTCCTCGGCAAAGTCCCGGGCCCGCGTCTGATCACGGGCGGCGATCGCCACCACCAGCCCCAGACTGGCGTGCTCATTCACGTCCTTGCAAAAGCGACGGGCAATGGCCCCCGCCCCGGCAATGCCCCAGCGCAGTGGCCGCGCGTGTGGATCTTCTTGCATCATCATTGCTCCTTATGCGGTGGCCGCGGCGCTTTACGCCTTTGCCAGACTGCGCAACCAACTGATCTCGTCGCCCCAGATCGTCTCGTCTATGGTCTCCAGGATCAGCGGAATGCCATCGAAACGGTCGTCATTCATGATGTGGTGGAATACCGCCTCCCCCAGATTGCCTTCACGCAAGCTGTGGTGGCGATCGACCCGGCTGCCGAAGGTGCACTTGGCGCCGTTGATGTGCATCCCCTTGAGATACTGGAAGCCGACAATCCGATCGAAATCGGCAAACACCTGAGCGCAGGACTCAGGGGTGCGCAAGTCATAACCGGCGGCGAAGGCGTGGCAAGTATCGAAGCAGATACCGACCCGACTCTTGTCCTCCACCCCGTCGATGAGGGTGGCCAGGTGTTCGAACGACCAGCCGAGGTTGGTGCCCTGCCCGGCTGTGTTCTCTATCACGGCCGTCACCCCTTGGCTGCGCTCCAGCGCCCAGTTGATGGATTCGCTCACCAGTCTTAGGCTGGCCGCTTCCGGGATCTGCTTCAAATGGCTGCCAGGGTGGAAGTTCAAGTAGCAAAGCCCGAGCTGCTCGCAGCGCTTTATCTCATCGAGAAACGCATCGCGAGACTTGGCCAGGCCGTCGGGATCGGGATGGCCCAGATTGATGAGGTAACTGTCGTGGGGCAGGATCTGCTCCGGGCGAAAACCGGCTTTCTCGCACGCCAGTTTGAAGGCTCTGATGCTGGCCTCGGACAGCGGCGCAGCCTGCCACTGGCGCTGGTTCTTGGTAAACAGGGCGAAGGCGTTGGCACCGATGGCCTGGGCGCGGGCTATGGTGTTCTCCACCCCGCCGGCGGCACTGACGTGGGCTCCAATATATTTCATGAGATCTCCTCTGCTCTGTGAGAGCGCCATTATGCCTATCTGCCCCGCCCGCGCCAAACCGGGATCTTCGATGATCACTTTCGATTACCACTATAGAGAGCCCGACCAGAACATCTGACCACCGATGTCGTGCATGACAGAGGGAGGCGCCCCGTCACTGGCCGCTCGACAATGCCGGGGCAGGTTCACTGGCGAGCGCCGTCTCCAGCAGGCCGCCCAGCCAGTGAATGAAGGCCTGCACCCTGGGCGAGAGCTGACGACGATGGGCATAGAGGGCATGAATGGGCAAAGGAGGCGCCTGCCACTGGGGCAACACCATGACCAGTTCCCCACTGGCGAGCAGTGCCTCTACCCCGACTCGCGGCATCTGGATGATCCCGAGCCCCGCCAGCGCCGCGGCCAGATAGGTTTCGCTATCGTTCACCGTGAGGGCGCCGGCCATCGCCAGCACGGCGCGGGTGCCATCGGCCTGCAAGTACTCGAACCCGGCTTCTTTATCCCCCGGCACGGCGCCATAGTGGACCAGTCGGTGCCCCGTCAGGTCGGCCAAGGTTTGTGGAATGCCATGGCGGGCCAGATAGGTGGCGCTGGCGCAGTTGATCTGGCGGTAGTGGCCCAGGGGGCGGGCTACCAGGCTGGAGGACTCCAGCGCCCCCACCCGCACTACACAGTCGAAGCCTTCGCGCACCAGATCGACACGCCGATCCGTGCTGCTCAGCATCAGTTGCAAGTCAGGGTGAGCCGCCAGAAAGGCGGGCAGCGCCGGTATGACCAGATGACGCGCCATCCGGCTTGGCATGTCCACCCGCAGCTGGCCGCTGAGTTGCCCATGCTGCCGAAACAGCCCATTGAACTCCTCCATGTCGGCCAGCAACGCCTGACAGCGGGCGTAGCAGAGCTGGCCATCCGTGGTCAGTTGCACCCGCCTGGTAGTGCGATGAAGCAAGCGGGCTCCCAGCTGCTCCTCCAGCCGTCGAATGGCCGCGGAGAGCGTCGCCTTGGGCATGCTCATCTGCTCGGCGCTGCGGGTGAAGCTCTCAAGCTCGGCCACCCGCATAAACATTCTCATCGCATCCAGTTGATCCATGGCGTCATTGTCACTTTAAACGGAACAGTGCATCTATTATTACCCTCTTTATCCATAATGTACGTACCAATAGAGTGGCACTACCGGCTCGTCTCGAGCCCGCACCCACCCCATTGACAGGAGTCGTACCATGACCCGTTCCATCGCTCTCATCACAGGCGCCAGCCGTGGCCTCGGCAAACACTCGGCTCTTGCCCTCGCCGCCAAAGGCGTCGACCTCATCATCACCTACCGCAGCCAGGCCGAAGAGGCGGCTGCCGTGGTGGCGCAGGCCAATGCGCTCGGCGTGAAGGCGCATGCTCTGCCGCTCGATGTGGCCGACAGCGCCTCCTTTGCCGCCTTCGCGGCTGAGGTGCACCAGTTGCTGCAGCGGGAGTGGCAACGGGAGCGGTTCGACTTTCTGGTCAACAATGCCGGCATCGGCATCCACGCCAGCTTCGAGCAAACTACGGAGCAGCAGTTCGATACCCTCATGAACATTCACCTCAAGGGGACCTTCTTCCTGACCCAGCAGCTGTTGCCCCTGATCCGCGATGGCGGGCGCATCATCAACCTCTCGACCGGCCTCACCCGTTTCGCGCTGCCCGGTTACGCCGCCTACGCCGCCATGAAGGGAGGAATCGAGGTGCTGACCCGCTATCTGGCCAAGGAGCTGGGCCCGCGCGGGATCGCCGTCAACGTGGTGGCACCCGGTGCCATCGAGACTGATTTTGGCGGGGGTGTGGTGCGGGACAACCAGGCGGTCAACGACTTCATCGCCAGCCAGACCGCGCTCGGGCGAGTCGGCCAGCCCGACGACATAGGCGGCGTGATAGCGGCCCTGCTCTCGGATGACAATCGCTGGGTCAATGCCCAGCGCATCGAGGCCTCGGGGGGCATGTTCATCTAGCGAACCATCCCATCACTGGGCGGGAAAACGGCCATGCAAAAGGCCCTGCCTCACGGCAGGGCCTTTTCGTATGACAAGGCCAGGGGATGCGTTAAAGCGCCTTGCCACCTGAACTGATGACTGACTGATACCAGTAGAAGCTGTCTTTCTTGATGCGGCGCAAAGAGTTGACGTGCTGCTCATCCCTGTCGATATAGACGAAGCCGTAACGCTTCTGGTAGCCATTGAGCCAGCTCAAGATGTCGGTGAACGACCAGGCGCAGTAACCAATCAGCTCAACCCCGTCCTGCAGCGCCTGCTGACAGGCAATAAGATGGCTCTTGAGGTAGGCGATGCGATAGGCATCGTGCACGCTGTCATCCGCTTCCAGCTGGTCAAACTCCCCCAGCCCGTTCTCGGTGATCATCAGCGGCAGCCCGTAGCGGGACGAGAGGCGGCGCAGGGCGATGCGCATCCCGGTCGGGTCTATGGCCCAGTCCCAGTTGCTGGTCTCAAGATGTGGATTGGGCGCTGTCTTGTAGAGGCCCGGAATGCCGCTCGAGGGGGTGGTGCCCTTCTGCCCCGTGGTATTGATGCGCTGCAAGGTCTGGCCGCCGAGGGGGTTGTCGGTATAGGTCAGGGTGTAGTAGTAGTTGACCCCGATGTAATCCGGTGTGCCTTCCCGCAGCAGCTCCAGATCCCCTGGCAGTATCTCGGGAGCCTCGCCGTTTTCCCGCAAGTAAGCGAGCGCCGCCTGGGGGTAGCGGCCAAAGCAGTAAGCATCCAGCCACCAGTAGTTGGTGAACTCCTCGGCATTTTCAAACGCCAGCATGTCTTTGGGATCGCACGACACCGGATAGGCGGGCGAGTAGGCAAAGCTCGGGCCGATCAGGCCGTTTGGCACGTGCTGACGAAACGCCTTGATCACCCTGGCATTGGCCAGAAAAGCGATGTGGTTGGCGGCGAAGAAGCGCTTTCTGTCTTGCACTGCAGGCGGATGGGTGCCGAGCTGGTAGGCGTTGGTCAGGTTGTAGTTCTGCTCGTTGAGGGACACCCAGTACTTCACCTTGCCCGCAAAGCGCTGATACAGGGTCACGCAGTAGCGTTCGAAATCCTCGATGACGCGTCTATCTTCCCAGCCGCCGTATTCATCCTGCAGCGCCTGGGGCAAGTCCCAGTGATAGAGGGTCAGCACAGGCTCGATCTGGTGGGCCAGCAGGGTATCGATCAGCTTCTCGTAAAATGCCAGACCCGCCTCGTTCACCTCACCCCGGCCGGTCGGATAGATGCGCGGCCAGCTCACCGAGAAGCGGTAGGCCTTGAGCCCCATCTCGGCCATCAGTGCCACGTCCTCTTCGATGCGATGGTAGTGATCGACGGCCACGTCACCGTTGCTGCCCTCAAAGGTCTTGCCCGGCAACTTGGTGAAGAGGTCCCACACCGAGGGCCCTTTGCCATCCGTGTTCCAGGCCCCTTCTACCTGATAGGCGGCAGAGGCGGCGCCCCACAGGAAATCCTTGGGGAAATCGTTGAACTTGTGGTGATGCATCTGGTGTTGCTCCTTCTGCGCGGATGGTGTCAGCCATCTCTGATAAGTCGGCACCCCATTCAAGGCGCCCCAAATGAATTGGCATAAGCATCGAACAGTTCTAAAATTCCGTCCAATGACAAATTTAACCACTCAACATTCCTGACGGGAATGAAAGGAGCCAGAATGGAGCTCAGAGATCTGAAAGCCTTCGTTACCCTGGGGGAAGTGCTGCACTTCGGTCAGGCAGCGGTGCGCCAGCACGTCACCCAGTCGGCCCTGAGCAAGCAGATAAAACGGCTGGAGGAGGAGCTTGGCGGCGAGCTGTTCGAGCGCAATGCCAGTACCACCCGGCTCACCGTGCTGGGGCGGGCGCTCTATGCAGATGCCAGCGCTCTGGTGGCCTCCAGCGAACAGCTGGCACGCACCGCTCGTGACGTGCTGGCAGGCAATAGCGGCACCTTGCGCATCGGCTTTGGCGTTGCCACCAAGATACTGGTGCCCGCCGCCATCGCCCGTTTTCGCGCCGAGCGGCAGCAGGTGACCATAGAGCTCAATGATCTCTCCACCCATCACCAGCTGCTGGCCCTGAGCGAAGGGCGACTGGATCTCGGTTTCTGCCGCCTGCCCGCCCCCAAGGGGTGGCACTGCCTGCCCGTGGTGCAGGCCCACTTTGTCGCCGTGCTGCCCGCCAGTTACAGCGGCGTGAGCGAGCTGGCGGATCTGGTGGACAAACCGCTGGCAATCCTGCGCCGGGACAAGGCGCCCTCGTTTTACGATCATCTGATGAACTACCTGGCCCAGAGCGGATTGCGGTTTCGCGATATCCAGTATGTGAACGACTTCGCAGCCGGGGTGGCCACCGCAGCTGCCGGCATCGCCTGGACCCTGGTGCCCTCCTCCACCACCATAGAGCACCCGGATGTGCTCACCCTGCCTCTCACCGAGCGCGAAGCGAGCTGGACCATAGGCCTTATCCGCCCGCCCCACAGCAAGGGCCCGCTCATCGACGCCTTCTGGCGGGTTGTCTCCCCCATGAGCGAGCTGAAGTCAGAGCCGTACTAGTCCTGCGCCTGCGACTCTGACAGTACGGCTGTTGACGGCACCTCATCCGCCGGCTCTGGACACAATGGTCAGGGATCGAAATAAATAGGCAAATAAATCAACAGCTCCCCTGCTGAATATATGAACTTACCTGCTGTTTGTATGAAGAATTATGCTGCCAAAAATTTTCTGTGAACCAGCTCCCGCCGCTAAAAAAATAAGCCTCTACTCTTGGTTGGCACAATAACCAATTTGGCTCAGCCCTGTTTATTTAAAAACGCATCACAAAGGAGTGTCATATGTATAAAAAGATGAAGCTGGCAGGAATTATCAGTGCAGTCTTGCTCTCGGGAACTGTTTATTCTGCCGACATGACGGTGGGGTTCTCTCAAATTGGTTCCGAGTCTGGCTGGCGGGCAGCCGAAACCTCGGTGGCCAAGACAGAAGCCGAGAAACGTGGCATCACACTGAAAATTGCAGATGCCCAGCAAAAACAGGAGAACCAGATCAAGGCCATTCGCTCATTCATCGCCCAGGGTGTGGATGCCATCTTTATTGCCCCCGTCGTCCAGACCGGTTGGGAACCCGTGCTGCAAGAAGCCAAAGAGGCGGATATTCCCGTCTTCCTGCTGGATCGCAATATTACCGTGAAAGATGACTCGCTCTTCATGACGGGCGTCGCCGCAGACAGCGTGCATGAAGGGGCTGTGGCTGCAGACTGGCTGGTCAGACAACTCGATGGAAAAGCCTGCAATGTCGTTGAGTTACAAGGCACTGTTGGCGCCAGCGTGGCACTGGATCGCAAAAAAGGCTTCCTCGATACCGTGGCCAAAGTACCCACCATCAAGATCATCCGGACCCAATCAGGCGACTTTACTCGCAGCAAGGGCAAAGAGGTCATGGAGAGCTTTATCAAGGCCGAGAATAATGGCAAGAATATTTGCGCCGTCTATGCCCATAACGACGACATGGCCATCGGTGCCATTCAGGCGATTAAAGAGGCAGGA
Organism: Aeromonas sp. 2HA2; assembly: GCF_029237345.1. NCBI lineage: Bacteria > Pseudomonadati > Pseudomonadota > Gammaproteobacteria > Aeromonadales > Aeromonadaceae > Aeromonas > Aeromonas sp. 2HA2. Next base: position 79,544 of record NZ_JAACGB010000016.1, read on the forward strand.
CTGAAACCGGGTAAAGACATCAAAATCATTTCAATTGATGGCGTGCCGGATATATTCAAGGCGATGATCGCCGGTGAAGCCAATGCCTCGGTGGAATTGACACCGAATATGGCAGGCCCCGCCTTTGACGCCCTGCTGGCTTATAAAAAAGATGGCAGCCTGCCCCCCAAACACATCAAGACAGCGTCGATTCTGTTCCAGCCTGACAATGCACAGGCCCAGCTCGACATGAAGAAGAGCATGGGTTACTAAGTCACGTCCGTCGTGAGCCAGTCCTTTTAATAGCCGGCCATATAAGTGCAACCTCTTATATGGCCGGCTATACCGGAGTGCCTATTTTCATGCCAGATAACCATCATGAACTCATATTAAACGCCACCGGGATCTGCAAGACATTTCCCGGGGTTCGCGCGCTGCACCAGGTGGATTTCTCACTGCGTCGGGGAGAGATAATGGCGTTGCTCGGCGAAAATGGGGCGGGCAAATCCACCCTGGTAAAAACCCTCACCGGGGTTTATCAAGGTGATGCGGGTCGCATCGAGCTGGATGGTGCCCTGATAGCCCCCACGGACACGGCCCACGCCCAGCGTTTGGGGATTGGCACCGTCTATCAGGAGGTCAACCTGCTCCCCAATATGTCGGTGACCGACAATCTGTTCATCGGCCATGAACCCCGTCGGTTTGGCCTCATCGATCGGGCCAGCATGTCACGGCAAGCCAGCGCCATCATGGCCAGCCACGGTTTCGAAATGGACGTCTCGCTGCCACTGGGGCACTACTCGGTCGCCATGCAGCAGATTGTCGCCATCGCAAGGGCCATCTCGTTGTCAGCGAAGATCCTGATCCTGGATGAACCGACGGCGAGCCTGGATACCAGCGAAGTGCAGATGCTGTTTTCCATCATGCGCAGCTTGAGAGACAAGGGCGTCAGCCTGATTTTCATTACCCATTTTCTCGACCAGGTCTACGACATCAGCGACCGCATCACTGTGCTGCGCAATGGTGAGCTGGTCGGCACCCGTGAAACCGCCACACTGCCGCAGCTGGACTTGGTCAAGATGATGCTGGGGCGCGAGCTGGCCGAGAATGCGCTCCAGCGGGCGGGCAAAACCCTGCGCAGCAACCACCCCACAGTGTCATTCAAACACTATGGCAAGAAAGGAGTGATAGCCCCCTTCAGCCTGGACGTCATGCCGGGGGAGATAGTCGGTCTGGCTGGCTTGCTGGGGTCGGGTCGTACCGAAACCGCCGAGCTGATGTTTGGCATTCAGCCCAGCGACAGTGGCGAATGCCGGGTGCGCGGCAAGGTTATCTCAATCCGCTCCGCTCGACAGGCCGCCGCCAGCGGCTTTGGCTTTTGCCCGGAGGATCGCAAGAACGCCGGCATCATCGCCTCGGCCTCGGTGCGAGAGAACATGGTGCTGGCCCTGCAAGCCCAGCGGGGCTGGCTGCATCCCCTGTCACGCAAGGAGCAGGACGAGATCACGGCGCGCTTCATTGAACAGCTGGCGATCAAGACCCCGGGTCCGGAGCAGCCGATCCAGTTCTTGTCAGGGGGCAACCAGCAGAAGGTGCTGCTGGCCCGCTGGCTGCTGACCAAACCGCAGTTTCTGATCCTGGACGAACCCACCCGGGGCATAGATGTGGGGGCCCATGCCGAGATCATCCGCCTGATCGAATCACTCTGTGCCAATGGCCTGGCGCTGCTGGTCATCTCATCGGAGCTGGAGGAGCTGGTAAGTTATGCCGATCGGGTGATCGTATTGCGAGACAGAAAACAGGTGGCAGAGCTGGCGACCGATGCGCTTTCTGTCCCTGCCATCATGAATGCCATTGCCATGTGAGGCCTGATATGACGTCATCCATACTACCCATCCCCATCCGGCGAGCGCGGGCCAGCCGGTATTTGCCCACAGGCACGGCGCAATGCGGGGCCCTGCTCTGCGTGCTGCTCATCAACGCCCTGGTCGCCGACAATTTTTTCGCCATCCATATTCAGGATGGCCGCCTGTTCGGCAGCCTGATCGACATTCTCAACCGCTGCGCCCCTGTGGCCCTGCTCTCCCTTGGCATGACACTGGTGATTGCCACCGGCGGCATCGACCTGTCGGTGGGTGCCGTGATGGCGATCAGCGGCGCAACCATGGCAAGCATGGCCACCGGCGACCACAGCATTCCCGTCATTCTGTGCTCCGTGCTCGGGGTCGGGCTCTTATGCGGCTTGTGGAATGGGGTGCTGGTCGCTGTCTTCAAGATCCAGCCCATAGTGGCAACCCTGATCCTGATGGTGGCGGGCCGCGGTATCGCCCAGCTCATCACGCAGGGGCAGATCATCACCTTCAACAACGAGGCCCTGGCCTGGCTCGGCAGCGGGTCACTTTTTTATCTTCCTACCCCTGTCATCATCACCCTGGGGGCGGCGCTGCTCATCTGGTTGTTGACCAAGCGCACCGCGCTCGGGCTCTTCATCGAAGCCGTGGGGATCAACATCAAGGCGGCCAACAATGCCGGCCTCAATACTCCCATGGTGGTGATCGCCACCTATCTGCTGAGTGGCATGCTGGCTGCCGTCGCCGGCATGATAGTGGCGGCCGACATCAGGGGAGCGGATGCCAACAATGCCGGCCTCTGGCTGGAGATGGATGCCATTCTGGCGGTGGTGATAGGGGGAACCTCGCTGATGGGAGGACGCTTCAACCTCGCACTCTCCCTGATCGGCATACTGATCATTCAAGGGGTGAACACCGGCATTCTGCTCTCCGGCTATCAGCCCCAGTGGAATCAAATCGTCAAGGCCATGGTGGTGCTGGCGGTGCTCGTCATGCAATCCCCTGCACTCAATCACCTGTTTTCCCGGGAGGCTCGCCATGTTTAAACGCAATCTTCCCTTGATGGTGACCATCATGGTGTTTCTGGTCGGGTATCTGGTGTGCCTTGCCTCCTTTCCCGCCTTTTTATCTACCCGCATCATTTGCAACATACTGACCGACAATGCCTTTCTTGGCATAGTGGCCGTGGGCATGACCTTCGTGATCCTCTCTGGCGGCATCGATCTGTCGGTGGGCGCCGTGATCGCATTTACCGGGGTCTTGCTCGCCAAGTTGATTGGCGAGCTGGGGGTAAGCCCCTGTCTGGCCATCCCCCTGGTCATGATGCTGGGAGCCAGTTTTGGTGCCCTCATGGGCTGGCTGATCGATACCCTGAAGATCCCGGCCTTTATCATCACGCTGGCGGGCATGTTCTTTCTGCGGGGGGCAAGCTTCCTCATCTCGGAGCAATCCCTGCCCATCGATCATCCGACCTTTACCTACCTGTCGAGTCTGTCATGGAAGATGGCGGGCGGTGGGCGCTTGAGCCTGCTGGCCCTGATCATGCTGGCGGTGGTGTTACTTGGCATGCTGCTCGCCAATCGAACCCGCTTTGGCAACAACGTCTATGCCATCGGCGGCAATGCCACCTCGGCAGCCTTGATGGGGATCTCGGTGCGCCAGACCACTATCCGCATCTATCTGCTCTCCACCACACTGGCGACCCTGGCGGGCATCGTGTTTGCGCTCTATACCTCGGCGGGCTATCCGCTCGCCGCCGTCGGGGTCGAGCTCGATGCCATCGCCGCCGTGGTCATTGGCGGTACCTTGCTCAGTGGTGGCGTAGGCACCGTCTTTGGCTCGCTGTTTGGCGTCTTGATCCAGGGATTGATCCAGACCTATATCAACTTCGACGGCACCCTCAGCTCCTGGTGGACCAAGATCATCATAGGACTGCTGCTGTTTTGCTTTATCGCCCTGCAGCGCATGCTCATCGTATTTTCGGAAAATCGAAAAACCAACAAACCCGGGCTTTTCAAGCGGCAGGCCTCCATCGAGAGTGCCCCCAGATAATGGCGTGGAGTGAGAACGTATCTCCTTGTTACTCGCTCAGTGCGATGCAATTGCGGCCAGCCAATTTGGCGTGATAGAGGGCGGCATCCGCCTGTTGCACCAGTTCAATGGCTGATTGGGTGGTGGAGGGCTGCAAACTGGTCACCCCGAAACTGACGGTCACTATCCCCAGCGGCGAGTCAGCCCGTGGCAAGGCCAGTGTCAGGATGAGACGGTGAAGATGCTGCGCCGTGTCAAACGCCGCCTGCATGTTCATGTTGGGCAACAAGATGACGAACTCCTCACCGCCGTAGCGGGCCACCAGCTCCCCTGCCCTGCGCCCGGACTGTGACAACGCCTGGGCCAGCGCCCGCAGACAGCTGTCCCCGGCCAGATGACCATAGTGATCGTTGAATTGCTTGAAGTGATCGATGTCGAGCATGATCAAGGCCAGTGGCATGCCGCTGCGCAACCCGCGGTTCCACTCCTGCTGCAGGATGTGATCGAACAGGCGTCGATTGCCAATGTTGGTCAGGGCATCTGTGTTACTCAGGATTTCCAACTGCCGATTGGCTTCGGCCAACTCATGAGTGCGGATCTCAATGATGCGTTCCAGTTCGAGGTTGCGCTCGCACAAGCGCGCCACGGGATAGACTTCGGTATCCTGCGCCAACCCGTAAGGAAGCGAGATCCCGCTATGGGCGATTTTCCACTCGCCCTCTTCGTGGCAGAAGATCAACACCAATCTGGCCGTCTCCCGCGACAAGATATGGTCAGGTATGGGCAGGTGAATGTGGAAAAAACCGGTCGCGACGACCACATCCTCTGTCAAATCTTGCAATGACAGATCCAGCATTTCGATATGGATCCGCTCGGGGATTTGTGCGAAATCTTTGCGAGTGATGCGTATCCACTCTTCCCGATCGGTGACAAGCTGGTCACTACTGCCTGCATAGCCACTGAAATTGTCACTAAACCAGGTAACAAGACGAACATCACGTGCCGAATACATTTCTATGTATTCATCAAACAATGAACGAATAAGACGCTGACGTTCCACCCGCATAAACTTGCTCCGATCACGGCACTGGGCCACCGCCTTAAATATGACAGGTGAAACGGAACCCGACTAGCCAAGCGACCGTGGCCAGATCTCATAATGAGCAAATCATCAAATATCAAACTTGACATCAAATCCAAATGCGTCTCTAAAAGAGACGTCGCGATTCAATTAGCGCCAAACTCATTCACTGGAGGCGGGCCACCAGACTCGAGGCTCCCAGCGCGCCCACCCGTACTACGCAGTCAAAGCCTTCGCGCACCAGATCGACCCACCCTACGTCGTTGAAGCAATCGACCACCACCTGACACCCTTCATCACCACCGGATGGCAGGAAAAATCCCGGGAAAATGCAGCATCAATAGATATAAAAATGCTCCCGGAACAGGAGCATAAATTCAACGTTCGGCCTCGCTATCAAACTGACCAAGACATATTTACATGGTGATCAGCGTGCCCTTTTCGACCTGGGGAAGATCACATAACAAGATCCGCCCCGGGGCATATTCAGGGCCAAGTCATTGGATTAGGCAACTTGGATAGTGACTGTCACTGCCTTATTTCAAGCGCAGATCATTTTTGACAGAGGTGACACCGTTGACACCTTTGGCGACAACAACGGCTTTATTGATATTGGCGCTGTCTTTAACAAAACCACTCAACTGTACGACACCTTTAAAGGTCTCTACATTGATCTCGGCTGATTTCAGGTCCGGATCATTGAAGATAGCCGTGACAACCTTGGTGGTAATCACTGAGTCATCCAAGTATTCACCCGTGCCTGCTTTATTTTTAGTTGATGCACAACCTACTGCAGTGACCAGAACGGCGATAGCCAACAGAATTGAAAAGCGATTTGTAGTTTTCATTTTATATTTACTCCAAATAGTGTTAAACACTTCAAATTAAAAACTGAAATGTATGCTTCATTAGAACATGGTGTCTGTGAGTGCCAGAACTCTGTATAGCGTTACTGTGAATAACGATAACCACACACTCACGCTTGTTGAGCCAAGCAGCCAGCACCTTATTGATTGGCATGCTACATTATAATTTACGGCTATATCATCTTGTCGTCTGTGCGCTAACGAACATGACGCCCAGTTAACTGACCACCACATTCATAATGTGACATCTGAAATTGGTTAACGTTAGTATATTCACCAGCGCACACGTCAGATTATGTCATAGCACTCGACGACCTTGGATAATACGAAGTAAAACAACAACTACCGAGATAACAAGCAGCACATGAATGAAACCACCAAGGGTAGTGGCTGTTACCAGACCAACAGCCCAAAGCAGAAGCATCACTATAGCAAGGGTATATAGCATATACTCTCCTAAATAATGGGTTGTGATTGCTCATGAATTATAATAACCATGCTTAAGCAAGCATATATTCATGAGCATGAATATAACATGTGGCCATTCTGCCATGTGTTATTGACGGTGTGACATGTCTTTGTTTTTCTGTTCTGGCTGACCAAGCAGCCGTGACACCAGCAAAAACATATCTATGCCCGACACCAAACTTGACGTCACTCTGCCGGTGGTGACTGGCGCGCCTCGCCTTTGCGGTCCCTCATAACCAAGCACAAAACCCGCGCAGGCAGCAGAACAAAGCACAAGAGGATGAGTGAGCCTCGTTTGCAGTGCCTGCTTCATGAGATGGGACAGCCCGACTATCGTCAACTGACGGGACTGCAGTCGCTGCCGCAAGATAGCAATCTTCTCCCGGCGGGAGCCCTGAACAAGGGGGCGTGTATGACACGCTACAGGCTGCTTCATAAAGGTGCTCCAGGCATGGTTGAGGACTCGTCTGATGGCACGGGTGCATTGCTGGTCGCCACCGCATCGATACATATATTCTGCTGATAACGACGATACAGTATCATGACCCCGCCAATGGCGAGTCCATTGCCCACACTGATGATGAATAAGGCGCTACTCGTAGCCATTCCCTGCTCGAGTAACCAACATAGTGAGGCCGCAGCCAACATCAACCACAAGCTGACTAATAAAAAAGCCCCGACCAGACCACAGACAAGCATGCCAATCAGGCTACTGACTGCTTGTTGTACTTCCAGCCTGAATAACTGCAATCGCTCTTGCAGTTGTTCACCAAGCAGTCCAAAAACAGAGGTCGCCAGGCTGGTAATTGACACCGACTCCGTCGGTGTCAATTCTGCGTCAGGAATGGGCGCACTCTCTGTGATTCGCTCCGTGTTCATTAACGCTTCTTCAGTAACCAACCCACTAAAAATCCGGTGGAGATGGCAATACCGAGCACCATGAGCGGCTTGTCATTAATTTGAGTACGGCACTGGTCGAACAGTTTCATTTTCATTTCTCGCAGACTATCGCTTTTCTGTTCAATGGATTCGGCAACATTCATAGCAACGTCAGCTAATTTATCTACCGTTTGATGGGAGCGCTCGCTCAAATTATCCAGCGCAGGATGAACTGTCTTGGATGCACTGTCGACAGCGTCATGCAACCTCTTGCTGGTATCGTCAACCGAATCAGAAACACTTTCGCCTGACATGACTTGCTTTTGTTCACTCATCATTACTCTCCCGTTCAATATGACAAAGGGCGGATGAAATAATCACGATCCGACCTGACAGCATGATACTTGGTGAAAGGACGCCAGCCATGAATTGAAATATTACCTGGCGGTGTTACATAAGACACGGGTCAACGCAGGAGTGAATGGATAAACACTATTCAGGGAGGTTCTTTTCAGCCCGCCACCTCCCTGTCACTACGCTATGAAATTGACTGTATATATATTCCTTGTCACTCAAAATCATAATCCTGCCAGTCAGGCTAGTCTGTACGATAGAGCACATAAAATGCCCTTGTTTAATCCTCATCACGTATATATATCCCTCTATGTGCGATAGCGCACATACCGAAGGTAAACAATCTGTGACTATGATAGGCTGGTGAAAGTTTTGTTTAACATTTGGAATATGTATGACTGATAATTATCATCCCCAGCAGAATCACCTGCTGGCTGCGCTATCAGCTGACACATATAGCAGATTGCATCCCCATCTTGAGTTGATGAACTTTCCTTTAGGCATGGTGCTCTATGAATCAGGTGATACGCTTCACCATGTTTATTTTCCTCTCGACTGCATCGTTTCACTCTTGTACGTGATGAAAAGCGGTGCATCTGCCGAAATTGCCGTCGTCGGTAATGAAGGATTGATCGGTGTCGCGCTGTTTATGGGCGGAGAAAGCACCACTAATCGTGCCATTGTGCAAAGCGCAGGTTACGCCTACCGCATGAAAGGACAGCTGTTGAAGACCGAGTTCAATGTCCACGGCGATTTGTTGCATCTGATGCTGCGTTACACTCAGTCCTTGTTGACTCAGATGGCACAAACGGCGGTTTGCAATCGGCATCACTCCATTGATCAGCAACTGTGCCGCTGGCTGTTGCTATCGCTGGACAGATTGCCCAGCAACCAGTTGACGATGACTCAGGAATTGATTGCCAATATGCTGGGTGTTCGCCGTGAAGGCGTCACCGAGGCGGCAGGGAAACTGCAAAAACTGGGCGTCATCGAATATCGTCGGGGCCAAATCACTGTGCTGGATCGTCCCAAACTCGAGCGATTAAGCTGTGAATGCTACTCGGTGGTGAAGAAAGAAACCGAACGTCTGCTCCCCTATATGCACTCGTCAACCAAGTCAGTGCCAATACCCAAGCCCCTTGAGTGCGTCACTCATAACGGCTGACGACTGGGCCAGACGTGCATAAGGTTGCCTGGCGCCTGAGAGGGCTTTTTTAGTCCTTCATAACGGCCGCTGTAGGCATGGGCGCAGATACCTTGCGCCTTGGCAAGTGAGCCAGAAACACATGAGATAACCCAGGCTAGCGCGACACAACCCAAGGAAAGCGCTGGCTTTACGCTCCAACATCCCCTTCATGTCGAGCATGACTCGGCTGTTGTTATGTAATGAAGGTTCCCTCGACACAACCTGCGTCACGCTGTATTGGCTGTGTTTGACATGGAAGAAGAACATCACCACATGACACCAGATAAAAAAACGCCCTTCACAGAAGGGCGTTTTGGTTGAGGCATGTCGGTAATTAGATGCGGACCGGCTCTTTTTTCTTCTGCAGAGCGAAGAACTCTTGCGCTTCCTGATGCGGATCCTTCCCACCAGCTTTCGCTGCCAGCTTCAGGTTGCTGTGCGCCTTGATCATCTCAACAACAGAGAGCGATTGCAGATGTACACGGTAGGACTCTTTGTCCTTCAGCGTGATGAAAAGGACTTTTTCCTTTTCGATATCGACGGTGATCTCCATCCCCATCGGCAGGCCATAGAGGAACAGGCCGGTTTCTTTGGACTGGACCCCGAACAGGATGTTGTATTGATAGGTAGTCTTGTGGGCTGTCGTGTGCTCCCAGAAAATCCAGGCATCATTCTTTTGTTCATCCAGGCCGGTGAACGCACTCGCGATGGACTCGGTCAGTTTTTGCTTCGGCGCTGCACCAAGCACGACTCCCAACACCTTGCTCAATATCTCCAGCACCTTGTCTACCATCAACTGGACGGCTGAGTTGGATTGTTCGACCACTTGATCGGTGAAGTTGATCACCGCCATTTCAGGATGCTTTTTTGATGAGGTTTATGGCTGTTTGCACATCAAAGCGAAGCGACTTCTTGTCATCAGTGGGCACCAGCGCCTGCTGGAAAACCTGCGCCATCGCAAACGCCTGGGGGGCAATGTTGGGATCCGTGATGGAGAAGATCTCGTTGAAGTTAATCTGGTCCGCACTCGCACTCAGCGAAACATAGGTGTTTCGAGTCACAACGTTTTTCACTTTATCAACTGTGGTATTCATTGATTCGTCCTTGTGTTGTCTTGTGATTGCTGACTGTGGTGTTCAACGGCCAGTAAGGTGATACACACAAAAGACCAGAGCCAACAAGGCCCCACTAAGACGAACAGCAGGACATGCTGAAGATGAAGGAGAACAGAAGAGCAGTAGGCGGCTAGGAGAGTGGCAGAAAATAGGGGGGACGGAGGATAGCGGGGTGAAGGTAACGCCTTAAAAGTCCTCACGAATTTTTCCAGAACTTACCAATGGAATTCGCAAGATGTCGATTGCGAGCTTCTTGTTGTTGCCCCATCTTCAAACGGGTAACATTAAGCACATTACTTGAGCAATCATACAGGATGCAGAATGCCCAATTTCCCTGCGATTTGCGACAACTGTGGAACCGCGTTTCCATCTGGATTTGCTTTTGAAGGTAGTATCCATAATTTTTCTTTATCAGGTAATAAATCTGGTCCTTGTCCAGCTTGCGGTGGGATGGGCAGTGTCCCCGATGGGGTGTTCAATGTCTTGGGAAATGTCATCGAGATAATTGATGCGCCAAGAAAGACTGTTGAACAATTGAGTCGTTACGTAAACATACTCAATAGAGCCCAAAAGGAAAAACTAACAAGAGAGGAAGTTCAGGAACAAATTGAAAATGAAGCTCCTGAGTTAGCCTGCATCAGCGACATTCTTCCAAAAACAAGAATGGAACTTTACACCTTTCTTGGCCTACTTCTCGCTTTCCTGACAACAGTAATGACCGCAATGTCCTTGATGAAAGACGATAAAACGGTCGTCATTGAACAGCAAATCATCCTAGAACAGACAATCAACAACTTTGGCACATCACGTGCGACCCCATCTACTTCTAGGCCAGATCGTAATTACTCGGACAACCGACCCCGTGCGCAGAAAGTGGGAAGAAATGAGCCTTGTCCTTGTGGTAGTGAACTTAAGTACAAAAAATGCTGTTTAAACATGATTTAGCATTAACATGCCGTCCAATCGGCTCAACCATTGCGACACAAGTTCATCATCTCATAGGGGCAAACACCGGCCCCTTCTTCTCGCACTCGCTACTCAGCAAGCTTCTACGCTCGTTCATATAGAGCCTCTTCGATAGCTGCCTGCAACTTCTCGACTGCTATGCCACCACCGTACCTGTCATAGCTGATGGCACCATTGGTATGCCCCAAGATCGCCGCCGCGTACTGTAGCGGTACACCATGATGTTGCCACGGTATGCCGCAGGCTATGGAAGTCTTTGTCTACAGGGCGATGACGACTAAACCACTGCCCCCAAAGATGGCTGTATCCGTCCTGGCGATGAGGTAACTCGGTGAAGAGTCGCCCCCCTGCCCTTCCCTGCACGAACTCGATAAAACTTGCTTGGAGCAGGTGTCGATGGAGCGGCACAAGGCGAGCACTGTTGGCTGTCTTGAGCTTGGTCTGATCGCCCGCCGCGAATATTCAGGCACCATATGCCGTCGACCTGCTGCACATCGTCAGCATAGAGCTGGCAGATCTCGTTGGCACGGGCCCCTGTGAACAGACCCAGCAGGGCTATCCACCTGCGGTGGGGCTCCTGCTGCTCAGCCCACCCGATAAACTGGCGACGTTCTTCTGCAGTGTATCCACCTCGTGAGTTCACCTCCTTGACCCGCTGTAGCTTCAATCCGGCGAAGTGGTTGACGACCCTCTCATGATGATTGGCCAGCCAGTTAAACAGCAGGGAGAGCTTCTGCAGATACTTGTTGATAGTGGTCGGGCTCTTGCCAGAGTTCAGCAGCCTATCTTTGAACTTGACCACATCAGCCTTGCCGTAGCCTGCCGCTGGCTTGTCGCCGAGTGCCTCGATGAAGGAACCGAGATAGTTTTTCTGGTTCTTTCGCTCTTTGGGAGCCTAGGAGAGGGCCTTCTCTTTCTGATAACGGTCACTCAAGACCGACAGGAGCGGTGCAAGCGGTTTGGCCGCCGGAGTCGTCGGCTGGGCTACTGATTGCTCTTGTGGATCGACAGTGACGTCTGCATGCAACTGAATGGGCTTCGCTCTGGAACGCACAAAGGCAAGCAGCTGGGCGACCTTGTGGCGTGCACAAAGCTTGTCTCGGGTATGCAGGGATTTTTTGATCTCTTTACGACGATCACAGGGGAGTATGGCGACTTTGCGGTAATACCAGATGCCGTGGAAGTTGAGCCAGAGATTCACTTTGAGGACTCCTGATTCATCCACACAAAGTGGATTACCAAGAGGTCGGAAGGGGGTTATCAGCTGTAACTTATTGAATTGCAGAAACAGGTGGTGGCCCCACCAGCCACATCCCGGCACTCGAGTCCCCCGCCTTGGCTGCTACCTTCCGGTCCTGACCAGGTTGACGAGTTATCAATGCGAGAGGACCAATGGGACCACCGGCGAGGAGAATAGCAAAGTCCCATTTCATTGCAATGGCTTTCTGCCTGCGGGCGTACCGTTTGCCTTATTTTTCAACAATCTGCCGAATGAGTCAGCTAAACAGCATGAATTTCGCCCCGACCAGCAACATCAGCAGGGCGAAGGCCTGCTTGAGCCGCTTGGGAGAAAGTCGATGTGCCAGCCTGGCGCCCACCCGGGCAAACTGGGTGCTGGTGAGCACTATGCCAAGCAGGGCGGGCAGATAGATGAAACCGACACTCCACTCGGGCAGGTCCGCATGGCCCCAACCGGCGTAGAGATAGCTGAGGCTGCCCGCCAGCGCTATGGGCATGCTGCAGGCCGCAGAGGCTGCAACCGCGTTGCGCATCGGTACGCTGTTCCAGCAGAGATAAGGCACTGTCAGCGAGCCACCGCCTATGCCGAACAGTGCCGACATCCAGCCGATGAGGGTGCCCGCTATGCCGGTTCCCACTGGGCCGGGCAGATGGCGCTCCGCCTTGGGTCTGAGGTTGAGCCCCATCTGCAATGCCATGGCCCAGGCGAAACAGCCGATGATGACATTGAGGGTGCTGGCACTGAGCAGGTTGGCGGTCATGCCGCCGAGCCAGGCACCAATCAGCATGCCGACTCCGAGGCGCCGTATCATCACCCAGTCGACCGCACCTGCCTCTTGGTGAGCCCGCAGCGAGCTGAAACCGGTGAAGATCATGGTGGGCAACGAGGTGCCAAGTGCCAGATGGGTGATGATGTCGGGCTCAAATCCCATGGCCCTGAAGCTCACCACCAGCACGGGCACTATGATAAGACCGCCGCCAATGCCGAACAGCCCAGCCAGCATGCCAGCAAACGCGCCCAGCAACAGATAACCCATAAACAGCATAAACATTCCTTCCCGAGGCAGCTCTGTGGCCCCAAGGCCAACACGCGCATAAAAAAAGAGATGGCCCTTGGGCCATCTCTTCATTGTGCCGGTTAACTCAAGGGAATGGTACCGTCCATCACCTTGTAGAAGGCCAGCACGGCGCACCCGAGCAGGGCCGCCGTCATCCCCTGCTCCAGTCGGTTGAGGCCGCGCAGCCCGTGGTGTTGACGCGCCTTCCAGTAGATGAAGATGCCCGGGCTGTAGAGCAGCGCCACCAGCAGCAGGTACTCCACACCGGCGGCATAGACCAGCCAGCAGCCATAAGTAGTGGCCACCAGGGCCAGCAGCAGGTCACGCTTGCGCTGATGGGGTTGACCCTCGTAGGTCTCTCCCTTCATTGCCAGCTTGAGGCCATAGGCACCAGAGAAGACGTAGGGCACCAGCGCCGCCGAGGTGGCGATGTTGACCAGCGCCAGATAGGTGCTGCTCTGGAAGTAGATGATGATTAGGAAGATCTGCACCAGACAGGTGGAACACCAGAGCGACACCTGCGGCGAGCCGTTCTTGTTCTCCTTGGCAAACCAGCTGGGGAAGACACCTGTCTTGCCGGCTATGTAAGGTACTTCCGCTGCCAGCACTGTCCAGCTAAGCAAGGCCCCCATCACGGAGATCACCAGACCTATGTTGATGAGCCAGGCACCCCAGGGACCCAGCACTTTTTCAAGGATCATGGCGGTGGAAGGATTCTTGAGCTGGGCCAGCTCCGGCTGACTCATGACCCCCAGGGAGAACAGGGTCACCATGACGTAGAGCGTCAGGGCACCGAGCAGCGCCAGCACGGTGGCACGGCCCACGTCCTTGCGGTGACGGGCACGGGCAGAGACCACCACAGCCCCTTCGATGCCGATGAAGACCCAGAGTGTCACCTTCATGGTGGACTTGACCTGATCCATCACGGATCCCAGCTCCACGTTGTCGTGGCCCCAGATATCCAGGGTGAAGGTCTGCATGTTGAAGGCGAGCAGTATGGCGACGCAGAACACGATGAGCGGCACCATCTTGGCGATGGTGGTGATGATGTTCACCAGAGCGGCGACCTGGATCCCGCGCAGCACCAGCGCATGCACCGACCAGATCAGGATGGAGGCCAGTATGATGGCCACCGGCGTGTTGCCGTCACCGAAGATGACGTTGTCCGGCGTGTCAAAGAAGTAGCTCAGGGCGCTGAACACGACGATGGCATAGGAGACGTTGGCCAGCAGCTGACAGAGCCAGTAACCCCAGGCGGCGTTGAAACCGATGAAATCGCCGAAACCGGCCTTGGCGTAACTGAAGATACCGCCATCGAGATCCGGGCGGCGCATGGAAAGATTCTGGTAAACCAGCGCGAGGCAGATCATGCCCAGACCCGTGATGGCCCAACCCAGGGCAACGGCCCCGGCACTGGCATGAGCAGCAATATTTTGTGGCAGACTGAAGACCCCGGCGCCGACCATGGAGCCGATCACCAGCGAGATGAGGGCGCCAAGCCCTAGTTTCTTGTCCATCTCAATCCTGTTTGATTAGGCGGCGGCAGAGCGTCCGTATTCATACTGCGCGCAATATGGGAGGGGCGAAAAATCCGTACCCCGTGAAAAAGGCGGCAACTATATTGCATGACTATTCCGACCGCAATCCCTCATACCGTCAATCATGCCCCGTCTTGACCGCGCGCAATTTTACAGTACTGACCCCGAGTGCCTGTGAGCTGGTTCAAATTAAGAAAGACCCGTTGATATTTCACATTTTTCCATGACCTGGCCCCCGTTTTTCCGGATCAGACCTGCATGGGCATGCAGATGACCGTCAGCGCCGCCGGGCCGGCCCGCGAGTCAAGCGCACAATAAAAATGCCCCTGTACCAGCGGCCAGGGGCATCTAGTGGTGGACGACAAAACTAGAGTCTCAGGCCACCGTCGAGCTCTATCATACGGCCCGACAGATAGTCATTGGCGAGAATAAAATGCACGGTGTCAGCCAGCTGGTGCGCCTCCCCCAGGGTGCCAACCGGGATGGCCTGTTGCATGCGGGCCATTGCCTCCGGTTTCATCGCCGCCGTCATGTCGGTGGCAAACACGCCGGGGGCTATGCCCATCACCCGAATGCCGTGGCGGGCCAGCTCCCGCCCCCAAGTCACCACCAGAGAGGCCACACCCGCCTTGCTGGCGGCATAGTTGCTCTGGCCCATGTTGCCGGCACGGGCAATGGAGGAGATGTTGACGATGACGCCCCCCTGCCCCCCCTGTGCCATCAGGGCTGCCCCTTCGCGACCACAGAGGAAAGTGCCGGTCAGGTTGACGTCGATGACGGCCTGCCACTGGGCCAGACTCATCTTCTCCACCAGCGCACCCTCTTTCACCTTGATCAGCATGCCGTCCCGCAGGATGCCGGCGCAGTTGATGAGGCCATGCAAGGCGCCGAGCTGCTCTTTGATGGCACTAAAGGTCGCCTCAACCTCGGCTTCGCTCGCCACGTTGCAGACGAACAGGGTGCATTGACCATCGCGACTGCGCACCTCGGCTTCGGTCACCTCCAAATCCGCACGATTCACATCGATCAACGCCAGTACGGCGCCCTGACTGGCCAGACTGAGGGCAATGGCCCGGCCGAGCCCCCGCCCCGCGCCCGTGACGGCGATGATCTTCTGCTTGATATCCATGGGTACTCCTTGCCAGTTTGTCTGGCCATACATGATTGGGTGAATGAGTTGAGAGCAGAGCACCCGAGATCAACCGGCTTTGGACTGATCCCGCATTTTATCCAGATAGAGCTCGACGATGCTGGAGAAATCCTTGCTCTCCTGGCCCTGGCTTGCGTGCAGGTTGAACAGGTTGCGGGCAAGCGCCCCCATGGGGACGGCGCTGTGGGCATGCTCGGCCAGCGCCATGGCCAGTCCCAAATCTTTGACCATCAAGCGGGTCATAAAGCCCCCCTGATAGTTGCGGGCGGCGGGCACGTTTTCCATCACACCAGGCCAGGGGTTGTAGCGCTCCAGGCTCCAGTTGTTGCCCGAGCTCTTGCCCATGATGGTGGAGAGCACGCTCGGATCCAGCCCCTCCTTCACCCCGAGCGCCAGCGCCTCGGCCGTGCCCGCCATGTGGATGGCGAGCAGCATGTTGTTGCACATCTTGGCGATCTGACCCGCCCCCAGCGCCCCGGCATGGAACAGGTTCTGTCCCATGTGGGCCAAAATGGGGCTGGCCGCCTCGAAATCCGCCAGTTCACCGCCGACGATAAAGGTGAGAGTCCCTGCGCTCGCCCCGGCCACGCCACCCGAAACGGGGGCATCAACAAAGCGAATGCCCCGCGCCTTCGCCGCTTCCCCCACCTGGCGGGCCGACGCCACGTCTATGGTGGAGCAGTCAATCACCAGGGCTCCCGTTGGCAAGGCCGCCAGCAGATCCTGTCCGCCCCTCTCTCCAGCACTCTCGCCGAGCCAGAGCGCGCGCACGTGCTCACCGGCGGGCAGCATGCTGATGACCACCTCGCAATCGGCCACCGCCTCGCGGGCATCCCCGGCGGCGATACAGCCAGCCGCGATCGCCTTGGCGACACTCTCCGGCATCAAGTCAAATACCCGGACCCCGTGCCCCGCCCTGGCCAGATTGGCGGCCATGGGGCCCCCCATGTTGCCCAGCCCGATAAATCCAATCTTTGTCATCTCGTTTGCTCCTTGCCGTGCTGGATCTCCAGCAACCTGTGTCCGTTCATCCGCCCTGACGCCTTACACTCCAAGACTCAAGGCGCCAGGGGGTTTTTCCCTTCGGGCCAGTGATAGAAGGCATCCAGCCAGTCAGTGCCGACTTGCGGCGCCTGCCAATGGGGGGACTTGTCCTTGTCGATGAGCAGTGCCCGCACCCCTTCCACAAAATCCCCTTTCAACACGCAATTGACCGACAGCGCCAGCTCATCGGCAAACACCTCGGCCAGCGACTGGCGACGCGCCTGCCAATACTGGCGCCACAGAATGGCGCGGCTGATGGGGCTGCCACTGCGGCATGTTTCGCGGGCCTGCGCCAGGCACCCTTCACCCTGATCGGGATCGAAGCTGGCATCAAACACGCTGTCCAGCACCCCTTGCAGGGTGCGACCGACCAGCAGGGCGTCAATTTTGACCCTGTGGGGCAAAAGCACAGGCGCTGGCAGCTTTTTGTCCGCCTCTGCCTGCAAGCCCCTCAACAGCAGATCGAGCTGATCCCGTGGCGCCTGGCTGCCACACCAGTCCAACCCGGCCAGGCGAGGCAACAAGGCCGCACGCTCACTGCTGGCGATGGCGTGATCCGCCAGCCCCAGGCCGATGGCATCCGCGCCGTTGAAACGGGCGCCGGTCAGCCCGAGCCAGAGCCCGAGTCGCCCCGGCATCCGGCTCAAAAACCAGCTGGCGCCCACATCCGGATAGAGGCCGATCGTCACCTCCGGCATGGCGAACAGGCTCTTCTCGGTCACCACCCGAAAATCGGCGCCGGCGAACAGGCCTATCCCCCCCCCCATACAGATGCCATCCGCCACACAGATGAGGGGCTTGCCGTAGCGGTGGATATGGTGATCGAGCCGATACTCCTGCTCAAAGAAATCCCGCGCATAGCCAAACAGCGCCTGCTCGCTCTCCTCCTGTTTGCGGTAATAGAAGGAGCGGATGTCACCACCGGCGCAAAATGCCTTCTCGCCGGCCCCTTGCAACAGCACGCAGACCACGCCGGGATCCTGCTCCCAGCGCGTTAGCTCGCGCTGCAGAGCCTGGATCATCGGCAGGCTCAGGGCATTGAGAGACGCAGGGCTGTCCAGGGTCAAGACGCCGACATGATGGCCGTCCGCCGTGGGATGGGTCTCTATGCGTACCGATTCACTCATTCGTCACTCCATTGGATTTTTCATACTGCCAGCGGGGCGGGCGCTTCTCCAGGAAGGCCGCCACCCCTTCACGCTGGTTGGCGTCTGCAAACAGCTCGAGAAACAGGCTGCGCTCCAGCGGCAAGGCAGCATCACGAGGGCCGCTGCGCCCCTGATTGATAAGGGTCTTGCAGGCGCGCAGGGCACTCGGGCTCTGACGCTCCACCAACTGGGCCATCTGGTGCGCCGCGTCCCAGGCGTGCCCTTCTTTGACCACCTCCTCCACCAGCCCCATCTCGTAGGCCAGGGTGGCGTTGACCTTCTCGCCGCACAAGATCATACGCTTGGCCCAGCCAGGCCCCACCAGCTCTGTGAGCCGCTGAGTGCCACCGGCGCAGGGCAGCAAACCCACGGACGCCTCCGGCAACCCAAGCTTGGCTTGCAGCTCGGCGATGCGGATGTCACAGGCCAGCGCCACTTCCAGTCCGCCGCCCATGGCGTAACCATTGATGGCGGCTATGCTGACGCCATGAAAACGGGCCAGCGCCTCGAAAGCATGACCAAAGGCCTCGGCAACCTCGCGAGCATGGTCCAGATCGCCATCGGCAAACATCTTGAGATCGGCGCCGGCGCAGAAGAACTTGTCCCCCGCCCCGCGGATCACCAGAGCCACCACATCGGGGCGACTGTCGAGCTCCACCATCATCTGCAAGAAGGCCTGCAAGCTGGCCAGGGTCCAGGTGTTGGCGGGCGGATGGTCGAGGGTGATATAGGCCACGTGACCATGATATTCGAGCCTGATCCTTGTCATTGCATTGTCCTTGTGAATGAGACTGCCCCATGATGACAGGGTTGAATGGAGCCAACCTTCGGCTGGCTCACAAAGCCTGATGACGTCTCGGAGGCAGATAATATGTTACGTCAGCGACAGGCCGGGCTTCGCCAGCAAGCGGCAGACGATGCACAATCCCATCCCCCGCCCTGGCGTCGTCCAGGCAATGGTGCCTGTCCCCTTACTCCAGCGACAGACCAGCGTCTGCCAGCAGGCGACGGGCGATGATCAGCCACATCACCTGCCTTGGCGCTCTCCAGGAAAAGCGGCGCCCCCCTTACTCCAGTGACAGACCGGGATCCGCCAGCAGGCGGCGGGCGATGATCAACCTCATCACCTCGTTGGTGCCTTCCAGAATGCGGTGTACCCGGGTATCGCGCAGGTAGCGCTCAAGCGGATACTCGCGGATATAACCATAGCCGCCAAAGAGTTGCAGAGCCTCGTCACAGACGCGATAACCCACGTCGGTAGCAAAACGCTTGGCCATGGCACACCAGGCGCTCTTGTCCGGGCTGCCTCTGTCCAGCTTGTCGGCAGCCTGGCGTACCATCAGGCGCGCTGCTGCCAGCTCGGTGGCCATGTCGGCGAGGCGAAACTGCACGCTCTGGAATTCGCTGATGGGGTGGCCAAACTGCTGGCGCTGCTGCACATAGCGCAGTGCATCGTCCAGCGCCTGCTGAGCGGTACCCACAGAGCAGGTGGCGATGTTGATACGCCCGCCATCCAGCGCCTGCATGGCGAACTTGAAGCCTTCCCCCTCCTGCCCCAGCCGATAGCTGGCGGGAATGCGCACCCCGTTGAAGGCCACCTCCCGGGTCGGCTGACTGTTCCAGCCCATCTTCTCCTCCGCCTTGCCGTAGACAATCCCCTCACTATCGGCGGGCACCATGAAGGCAGAGATCCCCTTGGCCCCGTCACCTCCGGTGCGAGCCATCACCACCAGCACGTCCGTACTGCCCGCCCCCGAGATGAACACCTTGCTGCCGTCGATAAGGTAGTCCTCGCCATCACGCACCGCACGAGTCTTGAGGGCCGCCGCATCTGAGCCAGCACCGGGCTCGGTCAGGCAATAAGAGCCCAGCAGTTCGCCGCTGGCGAGCCTGGGCACCCACTCCTCGGCAACCGCGGCAGGCAGCCAGCTGCCCAGCATCCAGCTCACCATGTTGTGGATGGTCAGATAAGCCGTGGTGGAGGTGCAGCCCATGGCGAGGCGCTCAAAAATCAGGCTGGCATCGAGCCGGGGCAGACCGAGCCCGCCGTACTGTTCCGGGGTATAGAGGCCGCAAAAGCCGAGCGCCGCCGCCTGCTTGATGGTAGGGATGGGAAACTCGTGATCTCTGTCCCAGCGGGCGGCATGAGGTTTGAACGCCTCATTGGCAAAGGCGGTGGCCGCCTCGACATAAGCCTGTTGATCCTCGGTCAGGGTAAAGTCCATCTTGTCCGCTTCCTTGTATCCTTTGTCTGTTGTCTCTGTGGCCCGCGCTCAACGCAGGCTGATGTCAGGTTCGCGCCGGTCGGCATTGCCAAGTCCTGTGTCTTTTCGCCCCCCTTAACGCAGGCTGATAGTCATATTGGGGCCTGTGGGAATATCCTCGTCGAACCAGCGCTCAGTCACCGTTTTGGTCTCGGTATAGAAGCGCACCGCCTGCTTGCCGTAGGCGTGCAGATCTCCGTAAAAAGAGCCACGCCAGCCGGTGAAGGAGAAAAATGGCAGCGGCACCGGAATGGGCACGTTGATCCCCACCTGACCCACGGCCACCTCGTGGCGAAACTTGCGGGCCGCAGCGCCGCAGCCGGTGAAGATGGCGGTGCCGTTACCGTAGGGGTTGGTGTTGATTAGGGTCAGCGCTTCGTCCAGATTGTCTACTTCCAAGCAGGCGAGCACAGGGCCGAAAATCTCCTCTTTATAGATTCGCATCTCGGGCGTCACGCCGCGAAACAGGGTCGGCCCCACCCAGTTGCCCACCGGATAGCCCGCCACATCGCAGAAGCGACCATCGAGCAGACACTCAGCCCCCTCCTTGATCCCCGCCTCGATGAGGCCCTCTACCCTGACTTTCGCCTCCGGGCTGATGAGGGGACCATAGGCCGCCTCGGGATCGTGCCAGACCCCGGGCCTCACCTTGGCAAACTCGGCGGCAAGCTCGGGGATCCAGTCGCGGGCACTGCCGACAAACACAGCCACACTGATGGCCATGCAGCGTTGACCGGCCGCGCCAACGCCGGCCCCCACCAGGTTGCTCAGCACCTGCCCCTTGTTGGCATCCGGCATGATCACCATGTGGTTCTTGGCACCGACAAAGCACTGGGCCCGTTTGAGGTGTTCGGTGGCGGTGCGATAGACGTGAGCCCCGACCCGAGCAGAGCCGACGAAGCTGACCGCTTTCACATCGGGATGACACAGCAGCGCATCCACCTGCTCGGCGCCTCCGTGCACAACGGAGAGGATGCCTTTGGGGGCTCCCGCCTCGGTGAACAGCTCGGCCAGCCGCATGGGGGTAAGCGGATCCTGCTCGGAAGGCTTGAGCACGAAGCCGTTGCCGCAAGCCACCGCCAGCGGGAACATCCACAGGGGTATCATGGCGGGGAAGTTGAACGGCGTGATGCCGACACAGACCCCCAGCGGCTGCACCCAGGAGTGGCCATCGACCCTGCGCGCCACGTTGCCCATTGTCTCCCCCATGGTCTGGCTGGCGATGCCACAGGCCTGCTCCACCACCTCGATGCCGCGCCACACATCCCCCCTGGCGTCCGCCAGATTCTTGCCTGTCTCCTGGGCCAGCAGGGAGGCCAGCTCATCGTGATGGGCTTTAAGCAGATGCTGGTAGTTGAACATGACCCGGGCCCGCTCGGGGGCGGGTACATCCCGCCACAGCAGATAGGCGTCGTGAGCGCTGCGCACCGCACGCTCCACCTCGGCCGGGGTCGCTTTGGGCACGCGTGCCAGCAGGCTCTGATCCGCCGGATTGGTCACCTCGATCCACGCCTCGCTTGTGGAAGCACAGGCCTCGCCACCGATATAAAGCGGCACATCACCGTACTGGGTCTGATGGTTGCTCATGCCCTGCTCTCCTTGCTGGCAGGCTGCAATGGATATTGGCTTGTCATGCCGCTCACTCCTTGAGGTCGGTTGATGGAGGGGGACGAGCCACCTTGCAGCCGCCACCCGACAAATTTACCTTAGACTAACAATCAATTTACGTTTACGCTAACGTAAACTTAACTCACAAATGGACTGACCAGTTTGACACCCTGTTTACGACCATAGGGGCTGTCAGATGGGTGAGAACCAACCATTCAAAGGAGAGCAAGGATGCACGCAGTGATGGATGAGACCCTCAGCGCCCTGACCGATCAGGTCGAGGCCTTCTGCCAGAAAGTGATAGCGCCGCGCGCCAGCGAGATCGATCACAGCAACGTGTTTCCGCGGGATCTCTGGCCCCAAATGGGCGAACTCGGGCTGCACGGCATTACTGTGGCTGAAGAGTATGACGGCGTGAGCCTCGGTTATCTGGCCCACGTGCTGGTGATGGAGCAGGTGAGTCGCGCCAGCGCCTCGGTCGGCCTCTCCTACGGCGCCCACTCCAACCTCTGCATCAACCAGATCCACCGCCACGGCACCCCTGATCAGAAGGCGCGCTATCTGCCCTCCCTCGTCAGTGGCGAGCACGTGGGGGCACTGGCCATGAGCGAGACGGGAGCAGGCTCCGATGTTGTCAGCATGCGGCTTACCGCCAAGCACGATGGCGATCATTTCGTGCTGCACGGCAACAAGATGTGGATCACCAATGGCCCGGATGCCGACACCTTTGTCATCTATGCCAAAACCGATACCAGCGCCGGACCCAAGGGGATTTCGGCCTTTATCGTCGAGGCGGGTACACAAGGTTTCACCACGGCCCAGAAGCTCGACAAGCTCGGCATGCGCGGCTCTAGTACCTGCGAGCTGGTATTTGACAACTGCCGCGTCCCGCAGAAGAACCTGCTCGGCACCTTGCACGGCGGGGCCCGGGTACTGATGAGCGGTCTCGATTACGAACGGGTGGTGCTGGCCGCCGGCCCCCTTGGCATCATGCAGGCCTGCATGGACGTTGTGCTGCCCTATGTGCGCGAGCGCAAGCAGTTCGGTCAGGCCATCGGCGAGTTCCAGCTGGTACAGGGCAAGCTGGCGGACATGTATACCCGTCTGGCCAGCAGCCGGGCTCTGGTCTACTCGGTGGCGAGCGCCTGCGATCAGGGCCGCACCAGTCGCAAGGATTGCGCCGCCGCCATTTTGTTTGCCGCCGAGAATGCCACCCAGATGGCGCTGGATGCCATTCAGCTCTTGGGGGGCAATGGCTACATCAACGAGTATCCCACCGGTCGCCTGCTGCGGGACGCCAAGCTCTACGAGATCGGCGCCGGCACCTCGGAGATCCGCCGCTGGCTCATCGGTCGGGAGCTGATGGGAGAGAACGCATGAGTCAGATACACTCCCGTCTCGACACGGCCAGCCCGGAATTTGCCGCCAACAAAACGGCAATGCAGGCGCTGGTCGAGGATCTCAATGCCCGGCTCGCCGAGATAGCCCAGGGCGGGGGCGGGGCCAACAACGCCCGCCATCAGGCCCGTGGCAAACTGCTGCCCCGCGAGCGCATCAACCAGCTGCTGGACCCGGGTTCGCCTTTTCTCGAACTCTCTGCGCTGGCTGCCTGGCAGGTCTATGACGAACCTGTACCCGCCGCCGGCATCATAACAGGGCTCGGCCAGATTGCTGGCAGGCTCTGCCTGCTGGTGGTGAACGATGCCACCGTCAAGGGGGGCACCTACTACCCGCTGACGGTGAAAAAACACCTGCGGGCCCAGGCCATCGCCGAGCGGCTGCGCCTGCCCTGCCTCTATCTGGTGGATTCCGGCGGCGCCTTCCTGCCCATGCAGGACGAGGTATTCCCCGGCCGGGAGCACTTCGGTCGCATCTTCTACAACCAGGCCCGCATGTCCGCCCAAAACATTCCCCAGCTGGCGGTGGTGATGGGGCTCTGTACCGCCGGGGGCGCCTATGTACCCGCCATGGCGGATGAATCCATCATGGTCAAGGAACAGGCCACCATCTTTCTGGCGGGGCCCCCGCTGGTCAAAGCGGCCACCGGCGAGGAGATCAGCGCCGAGGCCCTGGGCGGCGCCGAGGTGCACTGCGCCCACTCAGGCGTGGCGGATCACATGGCGCGAGACGATGCCCATGCCCTGGCCATAGCCCGCACCTTGGTTGGCAATCTGGGGGAAAATACCATTCCGGCGTCGGGTTTCGCTTCGCGCGACCCGGGCTATGACGAACCCCGGTATCCCATTGAAGAGCTCTACGGTCTGGTGGGCACCAGCCTCAAGCGCCCTTACGATGCCCGCGAGCTCATCGCCCGTCTGGTGGATGGCTCCGTATTTGACGAATTCAAGGCACTGTTCGGCACTACCCTGGTGACGGGGTTTGCCCGCATCTGTGGCATGCAGGTGGGGATCCTTGCCAACAACGGCGTGTTGCACAGCGACAGCGCCCAGAAAGGCGCCCACTTTATCCAGCTTTGCAACAAGCGTTCCATTCCCCTGCTGTTCCTGCAAAATATCACCGGCTTTATGGTGGGCAGTACCGCAGAGCGGGAAGGCATCGCCAAGCATGGGGCCAAACTGGTCACCGCCGTGGCCTGCAGCCGGGTACCCAAGATAACCCTGATCGTCGGCGGCAGCTTCGGCGCGGGTAACTACGGCATGTGTGGCCGCGCCTATGAGCCCGATTTTCTGTTCAGCTGGCCCAACAGTCGCATCTCTGTCATGGGCGGCGAGCAGGCTGCCGGTGTGCTGGTACAGGTGCGCCGGGACAAGCTGGCCGTTGAGGGCAAGGTATTGAGCGAGCAGGAAGCCGCCGCCATCCGCGCGCCCGTGATCGCCCAGTATGAACAGCAGGGTCATCCCTATTACGCCAGCGCGCGGTTATGGGATGACGGCGTCATAGACCCGGCGCAAAGCCGCACAGTGCTGGCGCTGGCGCTGGCCGCCTGCCGGGGTGCTGAGCCGGGACCCGAGCAATACGGCATCTTCCGGATGTAAGGAGTTCGTCATGTCCGATCCACTTTTCAATGATCCTCCGGCGGGATTTCGCCTGGAGCGCCATGGGCCCCTGGCCGAACTGGTGCTGTCACGCCCCGCTCGCCACAACGCTTTTGATGCCGATCTCATGCTGGGGCTGCTCGATTGCCTCGACGAACTGGCCCATCTTCATGGTCAATCGCTCGCCGAACGCCCCCATGCCTTGCTGCTGCGCGCCGAGGGCAGGCACTTTTGTGCCGGCGCCGATCTCAACTGGATGCGCAATCTCGCTCACGCCGACTTTGAACACAACAGGGAAGACGCCCGGGTACTGGCGAGGCTGATGCAAACCCTGGATGAGCTCCCTTTCCCCACCCTGGCGCTGGTGCAGGGAGCTGCCTATGGCGGTGCATTGGGCCTTGTCTGTGCCTGCGATCTGGTGCTGGCCAGCGAAGATGCACGCTTCTGCCTCTCCGAGGTGAGCCTGGGGCTGGTACCTGCGGTGATCAGCCCCTATGTGGTGCGCACCATGGGCATGCGCCAGGCACGCCGTTACATGCTGAGCGCCGAACCTTTCGATGCCATCACAGCCTGCCGGCTCAATGTGGCGCACCAGCTGACCAAGCCGGAGCAGTTGCTGGCCGAAGGGCGCGCGCTGGCCTTGCGCCTGTGTCGCAACGGCCCGGAGGCGATGAAAGAGACCAAGCGACTGCTGGCCGCCATCGAAAGCCATACCGCCCGCCTCCATGAAGAGAAAACCGTCGAGACCATAGCCCGGGTGCGGGTCGGGCTCGAGGCTCAGGAGGGGATGCAGGCCTTTTTTGATAAACGCCCCCCCAGCTGGCGCCCCCGTTTCAAGGATGAAGCATGACTCACAGCAACATCGTCAAGCGACTGCAGATCGCCAACCGCGGCGAGGAAACCCGCCGCGCATCATCCCATTTTGCTTTTTCAGCGCAATGTGAGGAGCCGTCATGACCAACCAGACGCCGATTAGACGGCTGTTGATTGCCAACCGCGGCGAAATCGCCGTGCGCATCATCAAGACAGCCCGTCGGCTCGGCATCCACACCATAGCCCTCTACTCGGATGCCGACCAAAATGCCATGCATGTGCGGGAAGCCGACGAAGCCTGGCATCTGGGACCTGCCCCCGCGCGGGAGAGCTATCTCAATGCGGCCAAGGTACTGCGCATCGCCCAGCAGGCAGGCGCCGATGCCATCCATCCCGGCTACGGCTTTTTGTCGGAAAACAGCGACTTTGCCACCGCCTGCGAGCAGCGTGGTGTGCGTTTTATCGGCCCCAGTGGCGCCGCTATCCTCGCCATGGGGGACAAGTCCGGCGCCAAGTCGCTGATGCAGGCAGCCGGCGTTCCCGTGCTGCCCGGCTATCACGGCGCGGATCAGCGCCTCGAGCTGCTGCGCGAGCAGGCATTGCTGACCGGCTTGCCGCTGCTGATCAAGGCGGCCAGCGGGGGCGGTGGCAAGGGGATGCGCCTGGTCGAACAGATCGACGAATTTGACGAGGCGCTGGCGGCCGTGAAACGCGAAGCGCTGGGCGCCTTTGGCGATGACAGCGTCTTGCTGGAGCGCTACTTGCCCAAGGCCCGTCATGTGGAGGTGCAGGTGTTTGCCGACAGCCTCGGCAACGCCATCTATTTGGGGGACAGGGATTGCTCTTTGCAGCGACGCCACCAGAAGGTGATTGAAGAGGCCCCCGCCCCCGACATCCTCCCGTCACTGCGCCAAGCCATGGGGCAAGCTGCCGTCGCCGCGGCCAAAGCCATCAATTATCGAGGGGCCGGTACCATCGAATTTTTGCTGTGCGGGGACGAATTCTTCTTTATGGAGATGAACACTCGCCTGCAGGTGGAACACCCTGTCACCGAGTGTGTCACCGGCCAGGACCTGGTGGCCTGGCAGTTGGCGGTCGGCGAAGGCAAGCCCCTGCCCCTGACCCAGGAGGAGGTGCTCCTGCACGGCCATGCGGTAGAAGCGCGCCTTTATGCCGAGGATGTGGCAGCCGGTTTTCTGCCCGCCAGCGGCCCCATAGAGTGGCTGCACTGGCCGGACGGGGTGCGCATCGACACAGGTGTGACTGCCGGAGATGACGTCAGCCCCTATTACGATCCCATGATTGCCAAGCTGATTGCCCACGGCCAGAGCCGAGCAGAAGCCTTTGGCAGACTGGCCGATGCGCTGGGTGCGCTGGAACTCGGCCCCCTGGTGCACAACGGCCCCTTGTTGCTGCGCCTGTGTCAGGAGCCGGACGTGCTGGCCATGCGCCATCACACCCAATGGCCCATCCCCACAGAACCATTGGCAGTGCCCGAGCTTGCCTGGCCGCTGGCCACCCTCTGGCTCGCCAGCCGCAGTGCAGGCAGTGCCCCCTGGCAACAGGCATCCGGCTTTCGTCTGGATCAACGCAAAAACTGGACGGCGGCGGTACAGATCGGCGAGGAGGTACGGGTACTGAGCCTCACCGAATGTGCAGGCAAGCTTGAGTGGCAGGGAGAGCACATTCCCTATGCGCTGGGCGCTGATCATATCCGCCTGCAACATGCAGGGCGCTGGCAGCGCTACCCCATACAGGCTGTTGGGGCGAGGGATTTCATGGTGCAACTGGATGGGCAACGCATTCGCTTTTGCCACCATGATCACGCACACCAGACCCATCATGATCACGCCAGCACCATCATGCAGGGCGCCATTGCCCCCATGCATGGCATCGTAGTGGCACTGCTGGTCGAGGTCGGGCAACACGTCAGCAAAGGGCAACCCCTGCTGGTACTGGAGGCGATGAAGATGGAGCACGTCTTGAAAGCCGAACAAGACGGTGTGATCGATACCCTGCAATGCAAAGCAGGGGAACAAGTAAGTCAGGGCGCCGTGCTGGTACGTTTTACCGATGCCGGCCTGGCCGATGAAAGCACGCTGAAGACGCAAGAGAGCAGTACATGAAAAGAGAATCTGGCATGCAGGACGACAGGGTAAGCCTGGTGGAGATGGGCCCGCGCGATGGCCTGCAAAACGAAGCCAATGCCCTGCCCCTTATCCAGCGGCTTGAGCTGATAGCCCGTCTCGTCGAGAGCGGCCAGCAGCGCATCGAGGTGGGGGCCTTCGTCTCCCCCAGGCGAGTGCCGCAGATGGCCGACTCTGCCGAACTGTTCAAGGCCCTGCCGCGCAAGGGGCTAACCCGCTACGGTGCCTTGGTGCCCAACTTGCAAGGCCTGCAGGCCGCCATTGCCGCCCGGGCTGACGAGATTGGTCTGTTCACCGCCTGTTCTGACGGTTTTACCCGCGCCAATATCGGCATCGGTGTGGAGGAGTCACTGGTGCGCTTCGCCCCTCTGGTGCAGGAGGCACGCCGCCTCGGCATCAAGGTGCGCGGTTATCTCTCCACCGTCATCGCCTGCCCCTTCGATGGTCCGACCCGCCCGAAACGGGTAGCGGCCATGGCCGAGCGACTCCTTGATCTCGGTTGTCATGAGATCTCGCTGGGGGACACCATAGGAGTCGGTACCCCTGGCACGGTCGCCCCCATGCTGGATGCTGTGCTGCACGAGATCCCGGCAGGACGGCTCGCGGTCCATTTTCACGACACCTACGGCCAGGGCTTGGCCAATTTGCTGCCGGCGCTGGAGCGCGGCATCCGCACCATAGACTGCTCGGTAGCCGGACTCGGCGGTTGCCCCTACGCACCGGGTGCCTCCGGCAACATCGCCTCGGAGGAGGTGATCTATCTGCTGCACGGCCTTGGCATGAGCACAGGGGTGGATCTGGACAAGCTGGCGGCCACCGGCCAATGGGTAAGCGAACGGCTCGGCCGTCCCAACGGCTCCCGGGTAGGCCAGGCCCTCCACGCCAATGCAGAGCGGCTGCGGATGCGCCTTTGCCAGTCATCCTCGCACTAACAGGAGTCACTACCATGCCACCGTCCCTGCCCGGCAAGGAGATCACCTACAGCATCTCGGAGCTGGCCCATGAATTTGATATCACGCCAAGGACCATCCGCTACTACGAGGATGAGGGACTGATCACCCCGACCCGGGAGGGACAGACCCGCATCTACAGCCACAAGGACAAGATCCGCCTCAAGCTGACATTGCGCGGCAAACGGCTCGGCTTCAGCCTGGCGGAAATCCGCGAGCTGTTCGACATGTATGACACGGATCGCTCGAGCAAGACCCAGCTCCACTCCATGATCCAGCTCATCAATGCCAAGCGCCAATCCCTGCACCAGCACCTGGAGGATATCCAGATGGTGATGGCAGAGCTGGAAGCCGCCGAGCTGCGCTGTGCAAATTCCCTTAACAGCTTGAAAACCAGCGCAGATTAACCGAATCTGGGATCATCTCACCATCTTGGTGCCCCCGATGAAATGCTGGTGCTGGTTGTTACTCTTGTTCTGCTCCACGACCTGGAGCCACCCCCTGATCCGGGTCGGGGGCTACCCCTATGCTCCCTTCGTGGTCAAGGAGAGTGAAAACCGCTATCGGGGACTGACGCTGGATCTCATCTCGGCGCTCAACGAAGTTCAGCAAGAGGTGCGTTTCGTCTTTGTCCCCACCTCGGCCACCTATCGCTATCAGGCGCTGGCACTCGGCCGATTCTCCCTCATGCTGTTCGAGGATATCCGCTGGAATTGGGATGCGGAACAAGTTCACATGACCCCACCTTTACTGCTGGGGGGCGAAATATATGTCGCCCTCAAGGTGCCCGGGCGTGATCAAACCTTCTTCGAACACATTGATCAGCGCAAGCTTATCGGCGTCACCGGTTATCACTATGGATTTGCCGACTTCAATGCCAATGCGGACGCGCTCAAGCAGCACTTTCGCATCACGCTGGTGAAAGACAATGCCACCGCCATACAGGGATTGTTCAAGGGGCGCGGCGAGGTGGCCATCCTCAACCTCGCTTACCTCAACCAGTTCAGCCAACAGTATCCCGAGCTGGCAGCCCAGTTGCTGCGGTCAGACAAGTGGGATCAGCAGTATGAGCTGAGAGCACTGCTCAGCCCGACGGCAGACATCTCGACCCGCCAGCTGGAAACCTGGCTGGCCGAGTTGAAGAAAAGCGGAACCCTGGCACGCCTGTGGACAAAGTACGGCGTACAGCATCAAGCGGCACCATGATTATGTCCTGAAAACTTGCTACCCTGTGCGCATCAATTGGAGACCTTCATGCCCAAACCCCTGCGTGTCCGCCTGCTGCGCTATACCCTTTATCTCTTCGCCGCACTGCTCATCTCCCTGTTGGTCCTGTTATGGCAAGCGCCGACCCTCACCCAGCGCCACCTGCCCGCCTGGCTGGCCAAACACTATGGTCTGAACCTGACGCTGGGGGAGATCCATGTCAGCCTGCGCCATCCCTCCCTTGCCATCGGTCCCTCGGCGCTGCTCGATGAAAAACAGCAACCCATCATCGCCTTCGAGCAGTTGCAGCTTGTCCCCGAGCTTGGCCAGAGCTGGCGGCAGAAGGCCATTATTCTGAGTAACGCCACCCTCACCAAGCCGATGGTGAATCTCATCCGTCGGGCCGACAGCAAAGGTGAGGTACGTTTCAATCTGACCGATGCCCTGGCCAGCGTGCTGACGCCCTCGCAGACGCCCGTCACGACCAGCAGCGAGCCCCTTCTGGTACAGATAGCCAAACTGGCCGCCGTACAGGGTCAAATCAGCTACCAGGACAGTCGCAAGAAAAACAATGCAGGCTGGATACCCCCGCTCACCCTGAGCGGGCTCGATCTGCAACTGCCGGATTTCTCCACTGCGGCGAAAAATACCAACCACTTCCAGTTGACCGCCCGGCTCAACAAACAGAGCCCGCTCAAGGCGAGCGGCCAGCTCGATATCATGACGGGGGCTGGCAAGGGCCAGCTCAGTCTCGGCAAGCTTGCGCTCTCGCCCTTCGCGCCGCTCTGGGCCCCCTACCTCAAGGTCAATCTGGTCAAGGGCGAGGCCAGCGCCGAACTGAACTACCAGCTCAGTCAGGGCAAGCATGGGCTGGATTGGCAGTTGTCAAAGGGCAAGCTGACTTTGAGCGACTGGCAACTCAAGCAGAACAAGGGCGCCGAGTTTGCCCGCTTCAAACAGCTGGCATTGGCAGGCATAGCCCTGGATGGCAACAAGCAGTCGGTCAGGATCGACAAGATCGCACTCAAGGCCCCGGCGGTCACGGCAACCCTCGACGCCGCGCAGCAGCTGGACCTGACAGCACTGCTTGTCCCCCAGCCAGCGGATAAACCCTCGGGCAAAAAGCCGGCCCCGGGCAACCCCTGGCGCTGGTCGCTCAAAGAGACGCGCATCAGCCAGGGGGAGTTCAAGCTGACCGAGTCGAGCAGCGGCAAGCCGCTGCTGCGCGAGATCTCCGGACTGAACCTCTCGCTGGGTCCCCTTGGCAGTCAGTCTGATCAGCCCAGCCCGCTCAACCTCAATGCCACCCTCAACACCCAGAGTTCCCTCGGATTTGACGGTGATCTCACCCTGGCCCCTTTCACCCTCAAGGGCGAGTTCAAGCAGCAGGGGCTGCCCCTCAAATGGGCCCAACCCTACCTGCAGGATCTGCTGCGCATCACGGTGCGCGACGGCCAGCTTGCCAGCCGTACCAAACTGGCCTTGACCACCAATGCCGAGGGGGCGCTGAGCACACTCGAGGTCACAGGGGGGCTCGACATAGACCAGTTGTTCGTGCTTGATCGGGCCGACAATCAACGCCTGCTGCAGATAGATCGTCTGGAGCTGAGCGGGTTGCACTATGACGGCATCAGCCAGCAGGTGAAGATTGGCGACATACTGCTGCGCAAACCCTTCGCCCGCATCGAGATCAATGAAGACGGGATCACCAACCTCCAGCAACTGGTGCTGCCACAAGCCGCCAGCACAGAGCCCGCCAACGGGCCCGTCCCCCGCATTACCATCGATCAGGTCCGCACCGAACAGGGCAACCTGCGCTTTGCCGATCGCAGCCTGAGCCCGGAATTCGTGGTGGACATTGCCTCCCTCAGCGGCCAGAGCCGCCATATCAGCAATATTCCCGGCCAACGTTCGGATCTCGCCTTCAACGGCAAGGTTGACCGCTATGCCCCCGTGACCATTCGCGGCAACACCAATCTGCTGATCGAGCAGCCCGTGCTCGATGTGGCGGTCACCTTCAGCAACCTGGAGCTCACCACTTTCACCCCCTACTCCAGTACCTACGCCGGATATGCCATCGACAAGGGACAGCTCTCCATGAAGCTGAACTACAAGCTGCAGGGCAATCGGCTGGAGGGGGATAACGACATCACCATCAAGAAGCTGCAACTGGGAGAGAAGATCAAGAGCGAGCAGGCCAAGGACATGCCGCTGGGGCTGGCCATCGCCCTGCTCAGCGATGCCAACGGCGTCATCCAGATGAACCTGAAGGTAAAAGGCAATCTGGATCAGCCAGATTTCAGCCTCGGCAATATCTTCTGGGATGTACTGGGCAATACCCTCAGAAAGGCCATTACGTCCCCCTTCTCTCTGCTGGCCTCGTTGACCGGAGGCACTGAGGATCTGGATGAGCTGCCCTTCCTGCTGGGTGAGCCTGCCCTCACTCCAACCCAGCAGATCAGGCTGACCAAGCTGGCGCAAGCGCTCAAGGAGAGACCCAAGATCAGCATGAACATTCGCGGCAAGGTCAACTTCAACGAAGAACGCCCCATTTTGCAGCGCCAGAAGCTGGAGCGAGCATTGACCAAGATCACGGGCATGCCGGTTGACCTCGATCTGCTGGAGCAGGATCCCATACTCCAAGCCGCGCTGGCCGAAGCCTATGAGGCGCGCTTCAACGAAGAGCTGGGGGACTTGGCCGACAGGTTGAAACTGGATGAAGAGAGCCCGGCCCTGCGAAGTCAGGCGGTGATCCTGCTGCGGGATCAACAGCTGATCACCGCCAAGTCCCTGCGCAATCTGGCCATGCGCCGTGCCCAGAACACCAAGGAGTATCTGGTGGATACCCAGGGGATAGCGCCGGAACGGCTGTTCGTACTCGACAGCCAGGTAAAGGAGGCGGACAAGGAAGCCAAGGTCGTTCTGACACTGGATAACTGACGGCTGCCGGGGAGCCGATTCGGCTCCCCGGCGTTTTCACCCCAGCTCTCTCCTTGATTGTTCGTGCCGCCAGGCGTCCACTTCCCCCTTGAGGCCATAGCCGCCAACGGCTCATCATTGCGTGCGCAGAGCATAGAGGGTATACCCCCCCTCATTCCCAGCGCCCTTTAAGACTGTGCTCTGCCCTCCTCTGGCGACTCGTTATCCCGTTATCCACATAATGCGCCCCTGCTCGACCGTTTTTCCTCTGGATATGGGCAAGTGTCTCCTGCGCTTCAAACGGTGACTCCCTCTTTTTGTTTGATGGCATATATGGCGATTTTTGCCTCTGACAAATGCCAGGCATCTGGCTACAACAGACAAGAGCCCAGTTCCACGAAACAGGCTCGAAAACCAGGGGGCGAAGGCACTGCTGCTATATGTTATTCACTTTCATATCCGGCGTGGCTCACACAAAAAATCAACCTTGCCACCGCTATTCATTCACCTGTTATCTACCTGAATGGCACGAATAATGACGTGGATAAAATTTCGTGTAGTTTTTTTACCATTTTTTGTACTCCCCTCTTGCGAGGGACCCGTTGCCTGCCTAAAATCGCGCGTCTTTTATCAACCCCCACCTCTATTTTTGGAGAACACCACGTGAGCGAAAAATTGGCCAACCCTGCCCCTCTGGGTCTGATGGGTTTCGGTATGACCACCATTCTGCTGAACATCCATAACGCAGGTTTCTTCCCCATCAGCGCCATGATCCTGGCCATGGGCCTGTGCTATGGCGGTCTGGCCCAGATCATCGCCGGTATCATGGAGTTCAAGCGTGGCAACACCTTCGGTGTCACCGCCTTCATCTCCTACGGCACCTTCTGGTGGAGCCTGGTGTTCCTGCTGGTGATGCCGACCATGGGTCTGGTCGAAGCCACTCCCCACGCTTACATGGGCTGGTATCTGCTGATGTGGGGCATGTTCACTCTCTTCATGCTGGTCGGCACCGTCAACTTCCCCCGTGTGAAGCAGTTCGTATTTGCCTCCCTGACAGTGCTGTTCTTCCTGCTGGCTGCCCGTGATTTCACCGGCAGCACCCTGATCGGCACCATCGCCGGTTTCGAAGGCATCATCTGTGGCGCCAGTGCCATCTACCTGGCCATGGCTACCGTGATCAACGAACAGTTTGGCCGCACTGTGCTGCCGATTGGCGATCACAAGAAAGCAGCTGCAGTACAGCTGAAAGCTGCTGCCTGATAGGTAAGCAATTCAGATTGTGAAAAGGCACCTTCGGGCTGTCTCTTGATCACATCTGTTGATGCTCAAGAGACAGTGCCAGTTCATAGCCTTCAAGGAGGGTCTGTAACCTAAACCAGCCCTCCCATAACACCGCTATCGAGGCTCGCCCCGTTCTCTTGG